>NZ_JAINFC010000031.1 GCF_020740835.1 Streptomyces sp. UNOC14_S4 | reverse complement strand
GCCCTGGCGGAGGCCCGCCGGACCCTCACGGAGGAGGACACCGGCACGTCCGGCGCCGCGGTCCCGCTGCGCGCCGCCGAGGCCGCGCTCTCCCAGGCCCGCGTCCTCACCACCGCCGCCCTGCGCCGGGCCCACGAGCTGGGCGGCACGGCGGCCCGCATCCCGGGCGCCCTGGCCGACGCCGAGGCGGGCCTCGCGGAGGCCCGCGCCACCGGCACGGCGGACGGACAGCGGCTCGCCCTCGCCGAACGCACGCTGGCCGAGGTCCGCAAGGAGATCGCCGACGGACCGTACGACCCCCGGGCCGTGCTGCGGCGCGTGCAGGAGACGGCCGCCGCGCTGGACGCCGAGGCCGGGCCGCACGCGGACGGGGCCCGCGCCCGGCGCCGCGTCGAACGGGCCGTGACGGCCGCGCGGGGCGAGGTGGCGGCGGCCCGGGACTTCATCAGCACCCACCGGGGCGCGGTCGGCTGCCGCGCCCGCACCCGGCTCGCCGAGGCCGAACGGCACCTGACGCTGGCCCGCTCCCTGGTGGGCACGGGCGGCCCCGCGGTGCTCTACGCGACCGGCGACGCGGACTCCCTGGCCCGCCAGGCCCGCGCCCTCGCCGAGCACGACGTGGCCGACTACGCCACGCCGTACGCCCCCGGCACCCCCCACCCGGCCCGAGCCCTCTGCGGCGCCCTCCTGGGCGGCATCATCCTCACGGGCCTCCTCCCGGCCACGTTCGGCGGCGGCGCAACCCGCGGCCGCCTGGCGGCGGACTGACACCGGGAAGGCAAGGCGGAGGGCGCGCCCCATCAGGGGCGCGGGGAACTGCGCGACCGGCCGCAACGGACCTGCGGCCGCGCGCCGAGCGCAAGATGCACCCCAGTAGGCGCAGCGCCGCAGGCGACCCGCAGCCGCGCACGCAGCGCAAGCCGCACCCCGGCAGGCGCCGGGGGCCCGGGGGCGGCAGCCCCCGGCGTCAATAGAGGCTCAGCAGAGCCTCGACCGCATCCGGCGGAGCCGTATCGTCATCCGGCAACCCCAGCTCGAACCACACCGTCTTGCCGTGCGGCGTACGCCGCGACCCCCACGCCGCGCTGAGGAGCCCCACGAGCTGGAGCCCCCGTCCGCCCTCGTCCGTGTCGCGGGCCCGCCGCCGCCGCGGCTGCACGAGCCCGCCGTCC
Source organism: Streptomyces sp. UNOC14_S4 (assembly GCF_020740835.1). Taxonomy (GTDB): domain Bacteria; phylum Actinomycetota; class Actinomycetes; order Streptomycetales; family Streptomycetaceae; genus Streptomyces. The sequence continues at coordinate 27,551 of NZ_JAINFC010000031.1, read as the reverse complement.
CAGACCTCGCACACCAGCGTCCGGTCCAGGAGCAGCCGCAGCCGCATCTCCCCCTCCCCGTACCGCAGGGCGTTGGTGGCGAGCTCGCTGACGAGGAGTTCGGTGGTGTCCACCAGGGCCTCCAAGCCCCACGCCAGCAGCTGGTCACGGGCCAGCTCGCGCGCGCGGGCGACGGAGCGTGCGTCGGGCGGCAGCGTCCAGTCGCCGACGTGGTCCTCCGGGAGGCCGCGCAGACGGGCCATCAGCAGGGCGATGTCGTCCTCGCCGTGGTGGGTGTCCAGCGCGCCGAGCACGTGGTCGCAGACGTCCTCCAGCGGGCGCGAGGGGTCGGTCAGGGCGTCGCGGAACGCCTCCAGGCCCTCGTCCAGCGGGTGGTCGCGGGACTCCACGAGGCCGTCGGTGTAGAGGGCCAGCAGGGCGCGGTCCGGCAGGTCGATCTCCACCTGCTCGAAGGGCTCGCCGCCGACGCCCAGCGGCATCCCGGGCGGCACGTCCAGCAGCAGCGCGGGCTCGCCCGCCTCGACGAGGACCGGCGGCAGGTGCCCGGCGTTGGCGACCGTGCAGCGCCGGGTGACCGGGTCGTAGACGGCGTAGACGCACGTGGCCAGATAGACCTCGGAGAGGTCCGCGGGCCGCACCCCGCCGCGCGTGCCCCGGGACGCCGACTGTTTGTTGCCCGGCCGGCCGAGGCCGTGGGCGATCTCGTCCAGCGCGGAGAGCACCTCGGCGGGCTCCAGGTCGAGCATGGCCAGGGTGCGGACGGCGGTGCGCAGTTCGCCCATGGCGACGGCGGCCCGCAGCCCGCGGCCCATGACGTCGCCGACGACGAGGGCGGTGCGGTGGCCGGGCAGTTCGATGACGTCGAACCAGTCGCCGCCGACCTCGGTGGCCGCGTTGGCCGGGAGGTAGCGGCAGGCGATCTCCAGCCCGGCGGCGTCGGGGTCGCCCGGGGGCAGCAGGCTGCGCTGGAGGATCAGCGCGCGCTCGTGCTCGCGCCGGTACAGCCACGCGTTGTCGATGCAGACCGCGGCGCGCGCGGCCAGTTCGACGGCCAGCGCGGTGTCGCGCTCCCCGAACGGCTCGCTGCCCTTCGTACGGGAGAACCGCGCCAGGCCCACCACGGTGTCCCGGGCGACCATCGGCACGGCGAGCGTGGAGTGCACGACAGCGCCGAGCTCCGCCCCGTCCTCGCGCTCCCGGCCGGGGACGAGCTGCACGTGTGCCGTGCGCAGCGCCCCGGCGTAGGGCGAGTGGAAGGCGTAGCGGTGCACCTCGCCGACCTGGACGGGGCGCTCGCCGCCGTCGACGGGCACCCCGGGAACCGCGTTGGCGTAGGCGACGCGCCGCAGCTCGCCGCTGCCGTCGGCGAGGCCGGGCGGCGCCTCGTCCCCGGCCAGCAGCCCCTGGTAGAGGTCGACGGAGGCGAGGTCGCAGAACTGCGGCACGGCGACGTCCAGCAGCTCGCGCGCGGTGGTCTCCAGGTCCAGGGAGGTCCCGATGCGCGCGCCCGCCTCGTTGAGCAGGGCGAGGTTGCGGCGGACGCCCGCGGCCTCGCGCTCGGCGCGGCGGCGGCCGGTGACGTCGGTGGCGAGCGCGGCGACCCCGATGGGCCTGCCGCTGCCGCTGTGCAGCCGGTACAGGGAGACCGACCAGCGGCGCCGCTCGCTCTGTCCGGGCACCGGCCCCACGAGCTGGATGTCGGAGACCGGTTTGCCGGTGTCGAGCACCTGGCGCAGCGCCGCGGACAGCCGTTCGGCCTCGCCGCGCGGCAGGAAGTCGTGCGGGGTGCGGCCGCGGTGCCAGGCGGCCGGGCGGCCGAAGGTCTGGGCGAAGCTCTCGTTGACGCGGAGCAGCGTGAGGTCCGTACCGAAGAAGAAGAAACCCAGGGGAGATTGGCCGAAAACGGCTTCGGAGGCCGCGATGTCGGTCTCTATCCCGCGCAGGGCACGGGCGTCCACGGCCACGCACAGCGCGGCCCGTCCGCCGTCCACGGTCGCGGTGGGCATGACATAGATCTCGGCCAGTCCGGGCTGCCGGCCGCCCCGCGGGTACGGGACGATGCCGGTCCACTCCCGGCCGTCGAGACCCCCCTCACGGAGGAAGGGCGCGGTGGTCGCGTCCTTGCCACGGACCGTGGCACCGGGGGTGAAGATCTCTTGCGGGTCCTTGCCGACCGCGTGCCGGGCCGCTATTCCGAAGAGCTCCTCGGCACGCTCGCTCCACTGCTGGATACGTCCGTCGACCCCCAGCGAGAAGGAGGCCACGCGAATGTAGTCGTAGAGGGACCCTGGCGGGCTGTCCTGCCACGCCGCCGTGGCCTGTGCTTCCTCCGGCGTTCCGCCACTCGCCGCACCCGCTGGCTTTTCGCTCACGTGCCCGTCCCCTCCGGCTCATGTGCTCGCACCGGCATCAGAAGCCCGAGTATCCAGCACAGGGGCCCTTCGGAACACGGACTTCACGATCACAGCACGGTCTCGACCCGCTATGTCTCCCCACCGGGTGACGGACCGGCCAGGCTCAGTTCGAACCACACCGTTTTCCCGGTGTTCCCCCGGCGCGTTCCCCATCTTCGGGATGCACATGCCACCAATTGAAGCCCTCGGCCGCCCTCGTCGTCGGGATGCGCCGTACGCTCCCTGGGCGGATCGGGCAGGGGATCGGAGACCTCCACGAGCAGACTGGGGCCCACGCGCGAGTACATGCGTACGCCGATGGGGCCGCTCGCGTACCGCAGCGAGTTGGTGACCAGCTCGCTGACCAGCAGCACGGTGACGTCGCTGACGGCCTCCATGCCCCATTCCCGCAGGGTCTCCCGCACCAGTGTGCGAGCCGTCCGCACGGCCCCGGCCTCGGCGGGAAAGCTCCACTCGGCGAACCCCGGCGTGGACGCCAGAATCCTCCCTGCGGTGTCGCTCACGCCGATCACTCCCTTGCCGTACGGGGGAATAATCAGCACATACCCGATATGTCGAAGGGTTTACCGTCGCACGCGCAGGTGGCCTACGCGGAGGCCGCGCCCCGCCAGGGGCGCGGGGAACTGCGCGACCAGCCACGACGAACCCGCAGCCGCGCACGGAGCACGAGAGGCACCCCCGTAGGCGCAGCCAAAACGGAGCCGCACCCGGACTCACTCACCAAGAAAAAGACTCAGCGCCGCAGCAACAGCCGGCCGATCCTCCTCGATCCAGGCGAGGTCATCGACCTCGCGAGGCAGAACCCACCGCACCTCATCGTGGTCGGAAAGAGCCCGCACCTCCCCCGCCACCACCTTCGCCGTCCACACCCGCAGCACGAACGGCGGCCGCAGCGGCCACTCCCCCGGCACCCGCTCGCCCGGCTCGACCTCCACGCCGAGCTCCTCGCGCAGCTCGCGCACGAGGGCCTGCTCGCCGCTCTCGCCGGGCTCCAGCTTGCCCCCGGGCAGCTCCCAGCGGCCCGCCAGCTCGGGCGGGGAACTGCGCCGCGCGGCGAGCAGCCGCCCACCGTCGAAAACCGCTCCGGCCACCACCACACGCTGCGTCGTCATGCCGGCCAGCCTAAGCGGAGCGCCAAGGGCGGAGCGCAAGGGCGGAGTGCCGAGCCGAGCACCGGGTCAGGTGACCGCACGCCCCATCCGGACGACTATGTAGAGCCGCTGGCGGCCACCCGCGTCCAGCCGCTCGGCGACCTCCTCGGCCTCCGTCTTGGTGGCGTAGCGCCCGACGCGGTAGCGGTTGCCGTTCTCCTCCTCGCGGATCACCAGCCAGGGCAGGACCGGTCCGGTGTCAGTCATCGCCCCCGCCTTTCCGCAGCCGTCCGCACTGGCGCATACCGTCTGGCATTTCCCGCAGAAACCGCAGTCCGCATATGCCCGAGCCTACGCCCGACCTTTACGCAGCGGATACGCTTTTTCACGAAGAGGTACGCATTCGGCCATCCCGCACCGTCCCGGAGATCCGCTGGAGATCTCCGTACACCCGGGGACCGTTCCTGCCCGTTACCCGGTTCGGCCCGCGACATGCGCGTACGGGCGGGAAATCTGTTCCTGATGGGTCCCGGTGGGCCGCGATGGGCCCCGATGAGTCCTGGATGGGCCGCGATACGCCGCAGGGGGCGGCCACGGGCCCGTGTGGGCCGGTGGCCGCCCCCTGCGGGACGGTGAGGCGGAAGGATCAGGCCTTGGCGTCGGCGGACGCCGACTCCTCGGCGGCCTCGGCGGCCGCGGCGGCCTGCATCTCCTTCTCGGTCTCGACCAGGGTCGGGTTGCGCCAGGCGCTCCGGACACCCCAGAAGTAGAAGGCCAGGGCGATCAGGACGACGACGGCGATGTCCCAGCCCTCGGCCAGGTAGCCCTGGCCGCCGAACTCGGTGCCGCCGGCCCACGACACGAAGGCCATGACCAGCAGGTAGGCGACCATCCAGACACCGGCCGCCAGGTGCGGCTTGAGCTCGGCCCACGGCTTGCGCAGCTCGTACCAGGCCCAGATCGGCAGACCGACGGCCATGATCAGGATGACCTTGCCGGTGAGCGGCCAGCGGGCCCAGTAGAGCACCAGCGAACCGAAGATCATCGCGATGGGGGCGATGACCGGCATGGCCTTCAGCTTGACCGGGCGGTTGAGGTCCGGGGCGATGCGGCGCAGCGACATCACGGCGACGGGGCCGGTGATGTACGAGATGACGGTGGCCACGGAGACGATCTCGGCGAGCGAGCCCCAGCCGCGGAAGACGGCGAGGAACATGAACGCGACGACGAGGTTGAGCAGCAGCGCCGGGCGCGGCACGCCGGTCTTCGGGTCGACCTTGCCGAAGACGCCGGGCAGGTGGCCGTTCTCCTGCACGCCGTGGATCATGCGCGAGGTGGTGGCGGCGTAGATCATGCCCGTGCCGGACGGCGAGATGAAGGCGTCCGCGTACAGCAGCATCGCGAGCCAGTTCAGGCCCCAGGCCATGGCCAGGTCGGCGAGCGGCGAGTTGTAGATCTTGCTCAGGCCGTCCCAGCCGTTGGTGGACAGCACGTCCGAGGGGACGGCCATCAGGAAGGCCACCTGGAGCGCGATGTAGATGACCAGCGCGATGAGGATCGAGCTGATGACGGCCTTCGGCAGCGACTTGCCCGGGTTGCGGGCCTCACCGGCCATGTTCAGCGGGGACTGGAAGCCGTTGAAGGCCCAGACGATGCCGGAGAGGGCGACCGCGGTGAAGACGGCGCTCCAGCCGTTCGGGGTGAAGCCACCCGCGCGGTCGATGTTGCCGGTGTCGAAGTGCGCCCACATCAGCGCGCCCGCGGTGAGGACCGGGACGACGACCTTGAAGACGGTGATCGCGTTGTTGGTCTTCGCAAACAGGGTGATCGCGAACCAGTTCAGGAAGAAGTAGAACACCAGCAGCACGCTGGCCAGGGCCACACCGGTGCCGGTGAGCTCCTTGCCGTCGTAGAGCTGCTTGGCCCAGTCCCACTTCCAGGAGCTCATGTACTGCACGGAAGCGGTCGCCTCGCCCGGGATGACGGAGACGATCGCGATCCAGTTCGCCCACGCGGCGAGATACCCCGCGAGCGAGCCGTGCGAGTACTGGCCGTAGCGGACCATGCCGCCGGCCTTCGGGAACATCGCCCCGAGCTCGCTGTAGGTGAGCGCGATGGTCAGCGCGACAGCCGCGCCGATGACCCACGCGAGGATCGCGGCCGGCCCCGCGATGGCCGCGGCCCGCTGGGCGCCGAAGAGCCAGCCGGAGCCGATGATCGACCCAAGGCCGACGGCGGTCAACGCCACCGGCCCGAGGGACCGGCGGTAGTTGGAGTGGGAACCCTGCTCGGTACTCAACGCCCCGGATCTCCTTTTCTTTCTTCTCCCCCACGGGCAGTTCACAAACCGCGCCATCGTACGAGCGATTTGGACGATTCGATTCCGCGAAAAGCCCCTGACCTGGGCGTATGTGAGTTTTGCAACACTGAAAACCGCCCTACCTTATAGGGGCAAAGCGGGACATAAGGGGCAGTTCCTACCTGCCGCTACCGACTCCCGGGTAAGTTCCGGGCGGCTGAAAAGCGTTGACGTTCACACGCGCTTCACGGGCACGCAACGCTCGGGTGCTAGCGGGGGACGCCACCCAAAGGGATGGACGCACGACGATTCGATAACGGTTCCGCACCGTCCGGAGCAGCCCCGTCAGGGGCGCGGCACGGGCGCCCGTCAGGGGCGTGGGGAACTGCGCGACCAGCCACAACGCACCCGCAGCCGCGCACGCAGCGCAAGACGCACCCCAGTAGGCGCACGCAACAAGCGCAGGGAACCGTGAGCTCACTTCACCGGCAGGTGATACGCCACCCGATACCGCTCCGCAAGCACCACCACATCCGCCGTCTCGACCGGACACCCGCCCGCGAAGTACGTACGAGTGATCACCACCACGTAATGCCCGGGCACGCCGCCGAGCGCCAGGACCTCCTCCGCGAGGCCGGGTCTCGCGCCGACCTCCTCGGCGACGTTGTCGACGACGAGGTCGATGGCGGCCATGCGCTCGACGACACCGCGCCCGGCCAGCGGCCCCTCCTCGGGGAGCATCACGGGCGTGCGGCCGGTGAGCGCGAGGGGCTCCCAGGAGGTGGAGAGCATGACGGGCTCACCCGCGGCACGGAAGAGATAGCGGGTGCGCATGGCGCGGTCGCCGACGGCGACACGCAGCCGCCGGGCCAGCGCGGCGTCCACGTCGATCTGCTCGCTGTCCGCCTCCCAGGCGCCCTTGACCCGGATGTCCGCCTGCTCCTGACGGAACGGCGAGCACTCGCCCGCCGTGCGGTAGCCCGTACGCGCCAGGGCGCGCGGGGACGGCTGCTCGCGCACATAGGTGCCGGACCCCGAGCGCCCCTCGACCAGCCCCTCGGCCATCAGCACCTTGCGGGCCTCCAGGGCCACGGTGTCGGAGACGCCGTACTGCTCGCGGATGCGGGCCTGGGAAGGGAGGCGCGTATGCGGCGGCAGCTCGCCTGCGACGATCTTCTGCCGGAGGTCCCCGGCGACTCGAAGGTATGCGGGCTGGTCACCGAAGGCCACGGCCACTCCCAACAGGTTGACAGTCCGCAACAGCTTGGCAACTCTCGGTTGCTATCCGCAACTCAAGGCCAATGATTCACTAGAAGCAGTGAATTGCTGCTCAGGGACGTGTAGTTGAGTCGGCAGCCGCACATGCGGACGGCACTCCCGCCCGGCACATCTGCAATTATGCGCCGCACGCTCACCTTGCGACACCAGGCGATGACAACGCTCCGTAATGGAGTGGTCAAGCCGTCAACCACCCCTGTGCATCACGGAATTCGCCTGCTACCTTGATCGCCACATTCAGGGTTTGAGAATCAAACTCAATGACGGGGAGGCGAGATGTCGCCGGAGGCACTGGCGGAAGCGATGGCCGCGACGGACGACGAGACCCACCACGCCCGGCTCGCGGCGTCCCTCGACGGCGGGTTCAGCAGCCGGTACGCGGAGGTCGACGGCGTACGCCTGCACTATGTGACGGGGGGCCAGGGCTCGCCCCTGATCCTGCTGCCCGGCTGGCCCGAGACCTGGTGGGAGTACCGCAAGGTGCTGCCCGCCCTGGCGGCGCGGCACCAGGTGTACGCCGTGGACATCCGGGGCATGGGCGGCTCCGCCAAACCGGCGGCCGGCTTCGAGAAGAAGAACATGGCGCGGGACATCCGCGAACTGGCCCGCCTGCTGGGACACGAGCGCGTCGACATCGCCGGGCACGGCATCGGCGCGATGGTCGCCTTCGCCTTCGCGGCCAACCACCCGGAGGCGACGCGGAAAGTCGCGATCCTCAACACGACCCACATCGACGACGGTTACTACGACTTCTCCCTGGTGCCCCGCCCCGACCACCAGGGCCCCCACCGCTGGTGGCTCGCCTTCCAGCAGGTCGAGAACCTCCCGGAAAAACTCCTGTCCGACGGCCGCTACCGCCTCCTCATCGACTACATGTTCGACCTGAGCCTGCTGAACCCGGACACGATCCCCCCGCACGACCGCGCCGTCTACGCCCGCGCCTACGCCACCCCCGAGGCGATCCGGGCGAGCCAGGGCTGGTTCCGCAGCTACCGCCAGGACATCGACGACTTCAACACCTACGACAAGATCACCGCCCCCATGCTGGGCCTGGCCTACGGCACCTTCCACGACTACATGGCCCAGGTCCTCCCCACCCAGGGCACGGACGTCCACGTCGCGAAGATCGAGGGCACCCGCAACTACCTCGTCGAGGAACAGCCGGAGGCGGTGGCGGCGGCGCTGCTGGACTTTTTCGCCTGAACATCCGAAAAGAAGCGTGAGAGGCTGCTTCCGGTTCGCTAGGGTCAGGCGCCGTGAGCAGCCTGCCCGACTGGATGCGGCCGCCTCGCCCCGAGGGATGGCGCGCGGACGACCTGGACCACCTCCCGGAAGCCCCTCGCCACACCGAGCTGATCGACGGAGCCCTCGTCTTCCGGCTGCTGCCCCAACGCCTGTGGCACAGCCACGTCAGCAGTGAGCTGACCTCCGCCCTCACGAAACAGGCACCGCCCGGGTTCGAGGTCGCGCGAGAAATGACCCTCCGACTCGACGAACACAACCGCCCCGAGCCCGACCTCCTGGTGACCACAGCCGCCTTCGAACCGAACCGCACCTGGTTCGCGCCGAAGGAAATCCGGCTCGCGGCCGAAGTGACCTCCCCCGAATCCGCCCACCGCGACCGCACGGTCAAGCTACGCAAGTACGCGGAAGCCGGTATCCCGCACTACTGGCTCGTCGAGGACGAGAACGGCACCCCCGTCGTCCACGTCTACGAGCTGGACGAGCCGACCAGGCAGTGCGCCCCCGTCGGAGTCTTCCGCGACGAGCTCAAGCTGCCACTCCCCTTCGAGATCACCCTCGACCTCGGCGCACTCGCCCTGGACGCCCGCGGCTGATCCGCGTGGACGAGATGAGCCCATGTGTACACCTGGCACACCCGGTACGCTTGGCCCATGAGTCAGATGCCCATAGAGTCCATCCGTGATGTCCGGGCACACCTCGCCGAGGTCGTGGAGCGAGCCGACCGGGACGACGTGCCCACCGTGATCACCCGGCGCGGCAAGCAGGTCGCCGCTGTCGTCTCCATCGAGGTGCTGCGCAAGTACCAGGAGTGGGAAGAGCGCGAGATCAACCGGATCATCGACGAGCGTATGGGGAACCCGGCCGCCGGAGTCCCCATCGAGGACGTGATGAGGGAGACGCTGGCGCGCAGTGAGTGAATACCGCACCGTCTTCCGGCCGGAGGCCCAGGCCGAGCTTCGCAAGATCCCCCGGGACGTGGCGCTCCGCATCCTGGCCAAGCTGACCGAGCTGGAAGGCGATCCGTTCGGCTTCAACACCACCGCTCTCGTGTCCCAGCCCGACAGGCGCCGCCTCCGGGTCGGCGACTATCGCGTGATCTACACGGTCGACAACGGCGAACTGGTGATCTGGGTCGTGCACGTGGGGCACCGCTCCACGGTCTACGGCACCTGACACGGAGCAGGAGCAGAAAACCGGAAGGGGCCGGACCCGTGAACAGATCCGGCCCCTTCCATGCAGGCGTGTCACACGTTGAAGCGGAACTCCACCACGTCCCCGTCCACCATCACATACTCCTTGCCCTCCATGCGGGCCTTGCCCGCGGCGCGGGCGTCGGCGACCGAGCCGGTGGCGACCAGGTCGGCGAAGGAGATGACCTCGGCCTTGATGAAGCCCTTCTGGAAGTCGGTGTGGATGACACCGGCCGCCTCGGGGGCCGTGGCGCCCTTCTTGATGGTCCAGGCGCGGGCTTCCTTGGGGCCGGCCGTCAGGTAGGTCTGGAGGCCCAGGGTGTCGAAACCGACGCGGGCGAGGGTGGCCAGGCCCGGCTCCTCGGCGCCGACGGAGGCCAGGAGCTCCATGGCGTCCTCCTCGTCCAGCTCGGCGAGGTCGGCCTCCAGCTTGGCGTTGAGGAAGATGGCCTCGGCCGGGGCGACCAGGGCGCGCTGCTCGTCCTTGAACGCCTCGTCGGTCAGCTCCTCCTCGTCGACGTTGAAGACGTAGAGGAACGGCTTGGTGGTGAGCAGGTGGAGGTCGTGCAGGAGCTCCGCCTTCTCCGAGCCCTGGAGGATGCCGGCCGAGAAGAGGGTGTTGCCCTCCTCCAGGATCGCCTGGGCAGCCTCGACCGCCGCCACCTTGGGGGCGACGTCCTTCTTGATCCGCGATTCCCTCTGCAGACGCGGCAGGACCTTCTCGATGGTCTGCAGGTCCGCGAGGATCAGCTCGGTGTTGATGGTCTCGATGTCGTCCTTGGGCGAGACCTTGCCGTCGACGTGGACGACGTTCTCGTCCTTGAAGGCGCGGATGACCTGGCAGATCGCGTCCGACTCGCGGATGTTCGCGAGGAACTTGTTGCCCAGGCCCTCACCCTCGGAGGCGCCGCGCACGATGCCCGCGATGTCGACGAAGTCCACCGTGGCGGGGAGGATCTTCTGGGAGCCGAAGATCTCCGCGAGCTTGGTGAGGCGCGCGTCCGGGACGCCGACGACGCCCACGTTGGGCTCGATGGTGGCGAACGGGTAGTTGGCCGCCAGCACGTCGTTCTTGGTCAGGGCGTTGAACAGGGTCGACTTGCCGACATTCGGCAGACCGACGATTCCGATCGTGAGCGACACGTGACGACTTCCCGTTGCGAGGATGGAGGGGACGGAGAGGATTGCTAGGTCCGTGGCCCACGGCGGGCCGGTCCACCAGTCTACGGGGCCGCGCCGCACCCCCGTCCGGAAGGACTATCGGTCGAACGCACACCCAAGGTGGCCCAATCCGCGTGTCCAACGTCGGATTCCTCCCGCTTCTCGACCTAGTTTGGTCGGGTGGAGCAACCCAGCATCCGTATGCCGCAGCGCAGGATCCGCCGCGCTGCCCCCGTGCCCAGGCCGTCCTCGCCCGTGGGGCGGGGCGAGACCGCGACGGTCTACCGAGCGCGCTCCGCGCGTACCCCTCCCCCGCTGCGCGCGCCCTCGGCCCGGCTGACCGGCCTGGGCAGCGGGCTGCTGACCACCGTGGCCATGCTCGCCGTCGGCTCCCTGAACTCCCTGGTGGGGGCCCCGCCCGCGGTCTACGGGTTCTTCTTCCTGCTCGCGAGCGCGGCCTGCGCCCTGTGGGTGCGGACCGCGGACCTGGTGACCGCCCCGGTGACGGCGCCCATCGCCTTCGCGGTGGGCGCGGTGCCCCTCTCCGACGGCCCCGACACCTTCGGGGGCCATGTCATGGGCCTGGTCACCGTGCTGTCACTGCACGCGGGCTGGCTCTACTCCGGCACCCTGCTCGCCGCGCTGATCGCCCTCGTCCGCCGGATGGCGACGATCAGGCAGCGGCGGCTGGAACGGGTCCGGCAGCGGCGGCGGCCATCGCGGCCCCCACGATCCCCGCGTTGTTCTGCAGCCGAGCGGGCACGATCTCCGCGCTGACGCCCTCGATCAGCGGCAGGAACTTGTCGGCCTTGCGGCTGACACCGCCGCCGATGACGAACAGACCGGGGCTGAAGAGCATCTCCACATGGGCGAGGTACCGCTGCACCCGGCGCGCCCAGTGCGTCCAGTTCAGCCCTTCCTCGTCCTTGGCCCGGGTCGAGGCGCGCGTCTCGGCGTCGTGCCCGTGCAGCTCCAGATGGCCCAGCTCGGTGTTGGGGACGAGCGTGCCGTCGGTGAAGAGGGCGCTGCCGATGCCCGTGCCGAAGGTGAGCAGGATGACCGTCCCGTCACGGCCGCGCGCCGCGCCGTGGCGCACCTCGGCGAGCCCCGCGGCGTCCGCGTCGTTCAGCACGGTCACGGGACAGCTCAGCCGCTCGCCGAGCAGCCCGGCCGCGTCCACGCCCACCCAGCTCTTGTCCACGTTGGCGGCCGTACGCGTCGTGCCGCCGACGACCACGCCCGGGAACGTCACCCCGACCGGCTTCCCGGACCAGCCGAAGTTCGCCAGGACCTCCGCGACGGCGTCCGCGACGGCGTCCGGGGTGGCCGGCTGCGGGGTGAGGACCTTGAAGCGCTCCTCGGTGAGCTCGCCTCGCGCCACGTCGACCGGAGCGCCTTTGATGCCCGATCCGCCGATGTCCACGCCGAATACGTCCATGCCGACCACGCTACGGGGTCGGGGCGGGGCTCACCCCTCGGCGGAACCGTCCTCCTCGGGCCCGGTCAGGGCGGCGGCCTCCGCGCGCAGGTCGCGGCGGAGCTCCTTGGGCAGCGAGAAGGTGATCGACTCCTGGGCCGCGGTGATCGTCTCGACATCGCCGTAGCCGCGCTCGGCGAGCCACTCCAGGACGCCCTCGACGAGGATCTCCGGGACCGAGGCGCCCGAGGTCACGCCGACCGTGGTCACGCCCTCCAGCCAGGCCTCGTCGATCTCGTCGGCGTAGTCGACCAGGTGGGCCGCGCCCGCGCCCGCGCCGAGGGCGACCTCGACGAGCCGGACCGAGTTGGAGGAGTTCTTGGAGCCGACCACGATCACCAGGTCGGCGTCGGCGCCCATCTGCTTGACGGCGGTCTGCCGGTTCTGCGTGGCGTAGCAGATGTCGTCGCTCGGCGGGCTGATCAGCTGCGGGAAGCGGTTCTTGAGCGCGTCGACGGTCTCCATCGTCTCGTCGACGGAGAGGGTGGTCTGGGAGAGCCAGACGACCTTGGACTCGTCGCGGACGGCCACATTGCCGACGTCACCGGGACCGTCGACGAGGGTGATGTGCTCGGGCGCCTCGCCGCTGGTGCCGATGACCTCCTCGTGGCCCTCGTGACCGATGAGGAGGATGTCGTAGTCCTCCTTGGCGAACCGGACGGCCTCCTTGTGCACCTTGGTGACCAGCGGGCACGTCGCGTCGATGGTGGCGAGCCTGCCGCGCGCGGCCTCCTCGTGGACGACCGGGGCGACACCGTGCGCGGAGAAGATGACGATGTTGCCCTCGGGGACCTCCGCCGTCTCGTCGACGAAGATCGCGCCCTTCTTCTCCAGCGTCTTGACCACGTACTTGTTGTGGACGATCTCGTGGCGCACATAGACGGGCGCGCCGTACTGTTCGAGGGCCTTCTCGACGGCGATCACGGCGCGGTCCACGCCCGCGCAGTAGCCACGGGGGGCGGCGAGCAGGACCTTGCGGGCGGTGGCAGCAGTCATGACCCCCATCGTACGGGCCACCGGGCATGCCGACCGGAGCTGGTGCACGATGGCGGAACCACGACGGCGGGCCCGCGGCGGGACCACCGTGGGCGAGGACCTGAAGCACATCGGTACGGCGAATCGGTACAGCGATCGGTACGGCGAGGGGCGGCTGCGATGGCCACAGCACCCGGCGGCGCCCGGCAGGGCTCGCTGCGGCGGACGCTGTCCTTCCGGGACCTGGTCGTCTACGGCCTGCTGTTCATCGCCCCGATGGCACCGGTCGGCATCTTCGGCACGCTGGACGCGAAGGCGCACGGGGCGGTCGCGCTCGTGTACGTGGTGGCGACCGTGGCCATGGCGTTCACGGCCTTCTCATACGCGCAGATGGTGCGGGTCGTCCCGCAGGCGGGCTCGGTCTACACCTACGCGCGCGTGGGTCTCGGCGAGAGCGCGGGGTTCGTGGCCGGGTGGATGGCGATGCTCGACTACCTGCTGATCCCGGCGGTCGCGTACCTCTTCTCCGGGATCGCGATGCACGCGCTCGTGCCGGCCGTCGCGCAGTGGTGGTGGACGGCGGTCGCGGTGGTCGTGACGACCGGGCTGAACCTGTGGGGCGTACGGGCCGCCGCCGTCGTCGGCTTCCTGGTGCTGGCCGTGGAGATCGCCGTACTGCTGGTCTTCGTCGTCTGCGCGGTCTTCACGCTGTCGGAGCGCGGCGCCACGCGCGGCTGGCTGACGCCGCTGACCGGGGACGGGGGGCTCACGGCGGGGGCGGTGTTCACGGCGGTGTCGGTGGCCGTGCTGTCGTTCCTGGGCTTCGACGCGATCGCCGCGTTCGCGGAGGAGTCGGCCGGGGGCTCGGCCCGGGTCGCGCGGGCGGTGCTCCTGTGCCTGGCGGTGGCGGGGGTGCTGTTCGTGGCCCAGACGTACCTGGCGGCCCTGCTCGCGCCCATGTCACCGGCGGAACTGGCGGCGGACCCGGCGAAGCAGGGGCCCGCCTTCTACGACACGGTCGACGCGGCGACCGGCACCTGGCTGCACGACCTGGTGGCCGCGAGCAAGGCCCTCGGCGCCGCCTTCGCCGCGCTGGCCGGGCAGGCGGCGGCCGGGCGCCTGCTCTTCGCCATGGCCCGTGACCGGCGCTTGCCGGGCGCTCTCGCGAAGGTGGACCGGGGCTCGGGCGTGCCGCGGGTCGCGCTGCTGGGGGCGGCGGCGGTGACGATGGCGGCGGCGGTGTGGGCGGCCCGCCGGGACGACGGCCTGGACCGCTTGGTGTCCGTGGTGGACGTGGGCGCGCTGACCGCCTTCGGCCTCCTGCACCTGTCGGTGATCGGCTGGTTCGCCGTGCGCGGGCGGGGCGGACGGGTACGGCCTGTCCGGCATGTGGTGGCCCCGCTGCTGGGGCTGGCGGTCGTGGTGACGGTCGTGGTCAGGGCGTCGTGGGTGGCGCAGGTGGTGGGCGGGGTGTGGTGCGGCTTGGGGCTCCTGGTCGTGGTCACCCGGAAGCGATGACCGGGGGCTGCCGCCCCCGGGCCCCCGCGCCTACTGGGGTGCGTCTTGCGCTGTGCGCGCGGCTGCGGGCCGGTGGCCTGTTGCGCCCACCGGGTTGCCACCCGGGCCCGGTGGGCGGCTGCGGGCCGTCGACGGCTGGTCGCGCAGTTCCCCGCGCCCCTGACGGGGCACGGCCCGTCGGCCGTGCTTACGCCTCACCTCCCGCAGCCCCCGGAGGGAACCCCGGCTCATCCAGGTGGCTGTCGGCGGCCATCGATATGGTCGCCGTATGGCCCTCAACACCACCCCCGAGTCCCCCATCCCGGTAGGACAGGTCTCGCACCTCATCGGCGGCTGGATCGACCGCCTGGGCCCCGTATGGGTCGAGGGGCAGATCACCCAGCTGAACCCCCGGCCCGGCGCGGGTGTCGTGTTCCTGACGCTGCGTGACCCCTCGCAGGACACGTCCCTGTCCGTCACCTGTTACCGCTCGGTCTTCGACCAGGTCGCCGACATCGTCTCGGAGGGCGCCCGCGTCGTCGTGCACGCGAAGCCCAAGTGGTACGAGCGGCGCGGCACGCTGTCGCTGCAGGCGACGGAGATCCGCCCGGTCGGCATCGGCGAGTTGCTGGCGCGGCTGGAGCAGCTGAAGCGGTCGCTGACGGCGGAGGGGCTGTTCGCCGCCGGGCGCAAGCGGCCGCTGCCGTTCCTGCCGCAGCTCATCGGGCTGGTCTGCGGGCGCGCGTCCGCCGCCGAGCGGGACGTGCTGGAGAACGCCCGGCACCGCTGGCCCGCGGTCCGTTTCGAGGTCCGGAACGTCCCCGTCCAGGGCGTGCACGCCGTACCGCGCGTGATCGAGGCGGTGACGGAGCTGGACACGCACCCCGACGTGGACGTGATCATCGTGGCGCGGGGCGGCGGCAGCGTGGAGGACCTGCTGCCGTTCTCGGACGAACAGCTGGTGCGGACCGTGGCCGCGTGCCGTACGCCGGTGGTGTCCGCGATCGGGCACGAGCCGGACTCCCCCCTGCTGGACCTGGTCGCCGACCTGCGCGCGTCCACGCCCACGGACGCGGCGAAGCGGGTCGTGCCCGACGTGGGCGAGGAGCTGGTGCGCGTCCGGCAGCTGCGGGACCGCGCGCTGCGCTGTGTCACCGGGCACCTGGAGCGCGAGGAGCGCGGTCTCGCGTCCCTGCGGGCGCGCCCGAGCGTGGAGCAGCCGCACCGGATGGTGGAGGAGCGGGAGGCACAGGTCGCCGCGTTCACCGAGCGGGGGCGGCGTACTTTCGGCCACCTTCTCGACCGGGCGGACTCGGAGCTGACGCACACCCGCGCGCGCGTGGTGGCGCTGTCCCCCGCGGCGACGCTGCGCCGCGGTTACGCGGTGCTGCAGCACGCGGACGGCTCGGTGGTCCGGGCCCCGGACGAGGTCGGGGCGGACGAGGAGCTGCGGGCGCGGGTCGCGGAGGGCGAGTTCGCGGTGCGGGCCGTTGTCAGCCCTCCCGCTTAGTCTTGGCGGCATGGCGAAGACGGGCACGGAGGGCGGGAGCGCTCTCGGTTACGAGCAGGCGCGGGACGAGCTCATCGAGGTGGTGCGGCGCCTGGAGGCGGGCGGTACGACGTTGGAGGAGTCCCTCGCGCTGTGGGAGCGGGGCGAGGAGCTGTCGAAGGTGTGCCGCCGCTGGCTGGAGGGGGCCCGCGCCCGCCTCGACGCCGCGCTGGCCTCGGAGTCGGAGCAGGAGTCGGAGCCGGATGGGGACGGCCGGTCCTGAGGGGCCGGTAGGCCGGGAGGGCGGGCGGAAAGAGACCGCCGATCGGGCGCCGAAGTCGCCCATGCCCCCACGAAAACCCCACTTCGGCGTGACCCCCGCCACAAAAACAGGGCTTTAGTTGAAAGTTCACACACCTCGCGTACAGTGGGAACCACTCACACGTTTCCCTTGCGACCAGAAGGTGTGCATCATGACCCTCGCCCTCGACACCGCCGCCCAGGACCTGCTCTTCCGTGAGGCCCGCACGGCCAACACCTTCTCCGACGAGCCGGTGACCGACGAGCAGATCCAGGCCGTCTACGACCTGGTCAAGTACGGCCCGACCGCGTTCAACGGCACGCCGCTGCGCGTCGTCCTGGTCCGCTCCGAGGAGGCCCGCGAGCGCCTCGTCGCGCACATGGCGGAGGGCAACCAGCCCAAGACCCGCACCGCGCCGCTCGTCGCGATCCTCGCCGCGGACAACGAGTTCCACGAGGAGCTGCCGACCCTCTTCCCGCACTTCCCGCAGGCCAAGGACGTCTTCTTCGCCGAGCGCTCCGCCCGCGAGGGGTCCGCCACGGTCAACGGCGCCCTCCAGGCCGCGTACTTCCTCATCGGCCTGCGCGCCGCCGGTCTGGCCGCGGGCCCGATGACCGGCTTCGACTTCGCCGGTGTCCAGAAGGAGTTCCTGGACGACGACCACACCCCGCTGATGGTCGTCAACATCGGCAAGCCGGGCGAGAACGCCTGGTTCCCGCGTTCGCCGCGCCTGTCCTACGAGCAGGTCGTCACCACCGTCTGAGCCTGGACCTGAGTCTGAGCCGACGGCGGCATCACGACTGCGAACGGCCGGTGCCCGGCGCCCCGAGGAGGGGCGGCCGGGCACCGGCCGTTCCCACGCCCCGGTCAGGCCTTCTTGCCCGTCCCGGCCTTGAGCGCGGCGGCCATCTTCGCCAGCTGCCCGGTGTCCGCGGTGCCGGTGACCACCGTCGTCACACCGTGCTCCTCGCGCACCAGCGCGTTGTACTTCTCGCCCTCGTAGTAGCGCCAGGCGGCGTCGCCCACCTTCTCCGTGCGCGAGGTCTTGACCGCGCCCTGCGTCACGTTGTCGATGTAGGCGGCCGGCGAGGCGTCGCTCTGCTCGACCGCGACGTACTGGGTCTCGGGGTCGAGGAAGCCGAGGTGCCAGGCCGACCCGTCCTTGCCGCCCTCGCGGTACGACACGGAGGTCGCCCGCCAGTCGGCGGGCAGCCCCTCGGGGGCCGCGACCGGGTACGGCGCGGCGCGCCGGGCCGTGTCGAGCTCCACCCGGTAGTCGACGGTCTTGATCGGGTCCTTGTGCTCGTCGTGCGGAATGAAGACATAGCTGAGCACGGCGACCGGGATGGTCACGATCAGCGCCAGCAACATGTTCCGGACGGTCTGCGCCTTGGGATTTCTGCCTGCCACGTCCCCCATCGTCCCTCATGACCGTTCCGATCTTGACGCCGGTGCGCCCCCGGCGCGCACGCGCCCCGCGGAGCGGCCCCACGGCACGGCCCGACGGCGCGCCGGACGACCTTGACGCCGCTCATGCGTGGGGTGGCCTGCTCACTCTCGCAGTAAACAGATAAAGTCATCAGCACCCTCACCCTTGCCCCCTACGGGGGACGAGGGGCTCGCTCCTACGGCCGTCGCCGTACAGAAAGGTGCGCTCCGATGACCGATCATCACCTGCCGTCCCCGCTCGAGGTCAGCCCCGAGGCCCCCGACCGCAACCTCGCCCTGGAGCTCGTCCGGGTCACCGAGGCCGGCGCCATGGCATCGGGCCGCTGGGTCGGGCGCGGTGACAAGAACGGCGCGGACGGCGCGGCGGTCAAGGCCATGCGCTCCCTCATCGGCACCGTGTCCATGAACGGCGTCGTCGTCATCGGCGAAGGCGAGAAGGACAACGCGCCGATGCTCTACAACGGCGAGCGCGTGGGCGACGGGACGGGCGCCGAGTGCGACGTCGCCGTCGACCCGGTGGACGGCACCACCCTCACCGCCAAGGGCATGGCCAACGCGGTCTCCGTGATGGCCGTCGCCGACCGCGGCGCGATGTTCGACCCCTCCGCCGTCTTCTACATGGACAAGCTGGTCACCGGCCCGGAGGCCGCGGACTTCGTCGACATCGACGCCCCGGTGGGCGTCAACATCCGCCGCGTTGCGAAGGCGAAGCGCTCCTCGCCGGAGGACGTGACCGTCGTCGTCCTCGACCGCCCGCGCCACGAGGGCATCGTCAAGGAGATCCGCGAGGCCGGTGCCCGCATCAAGTTCATCTCCGACGGCGACGTCGCGGGCGCGATCATGGCCGTGCGCGAGGGCACGGGCATCGACCTGCTGCTCGGCGTCGGTGGCACGCCCGAGGGCATCATCGCGGCCTGCGCGATCAAGTGCCTCGGCGGCACGATCCAGGCCAAGCTGTGGCCCAAGGACGAGGAGGAGCGCGAGCGGGCGCTGGCCGCGGGCCACGACCTGGACCGCGTCCTGCACACGGACGACCTGGTCAAGGGCGACAACGTCTTCTTCGTCGCCACCGGCATCACGGACGGCGAGCTGCTGCGCGGCGTGCGCTACCGCGCGGAGACGGCGACGACGCAGTCGCTGGTGATGCGGTCGAAGTCGGGCACGATCCGGCAGATCGACTCCACGCATCGGCTCTCGAAGCTGCGCGCGTACTCGACGATCGACTTCGAGCGCCCCAGCTAGCCGGATGCCCTCCGGGGGCTTCGCCCCCGGACCCCCTTCGCCCACTGGGCTGCCTCTTGCGCTCCGCGCGCGGCTGCGGGCCGGTGGGGGCTTGTCGCGCAGTTCCCCGCGCCCCTTGACAGGGGCGCGGAGTCTCCGTCACCCTGCGGCGGCGACCCGCGTCGCGCGTTGGAGCTCCGCCTCGCGGCGGCGGCGCCGGGCCAGGACGACGCGGCGCTCGGCCGCCGTCAGCCCGCCCCACACCCCGTAGGGCTCGGGCTGGAGGAGCGCGTGCTCGCGGCACTCGACCATGACGGGGCAGCGGGCGCAGACCCGCTTCGCGGCCTCCTCCCGGGAGAGGCGCGCGGCCGTGGGTTCCTTCGATGGTGCGAAGAAGAGCCCGGCTTCATCCCGGCGGCACACCGCCTCCGAATGCCAGGGGCCGGCCTGATCCCGAGCGGGCATCCGCTGGGACGGTACGGCGGCTTCAGGCAGGGGCTGATGCGGTAGCAGCACGGTCTACTCCTGACGACGGCTTAGCTTGGCCGATTGAGTCACCTTTGCCCGCCTCCACTGCGCACGGCCATTCGCACCGGCAGCCGTACGAGAGACGATGCACCAAGCTTTACCCGCTGTGCGCGTGCTTATTCACACCGTTGCCATGAGCGGAACGTCGCGACCCGCGATCAGCGCCCCGCCCAGAGGTCCCGCAGCCGCTTCCCCCGCTTGGGCTTGGCCTCCACGCCGCCGAAGACGGCGAACCCCATGACCGTCACCACCGGGGCGTCCGCGTCCGGGGCCTCGTAGGTCTTCACCTCGAAACCGCCGAAGACACCGCTGCCCGTGGAGCGCAGGGTGATGTTCTCCGGGACCTTGATCTCGATGCCGCCGAAGATGGCCGTCGCGTTGACGACGACGTGCTGGTGCTCGAAGACCGCCTCGGTGAGGTCTATCTCCACACCGCCGAACAGGGCGAACGCGTTGATCCTGGGAGCCACGCGCCAGCGGCCGTTGCGGGTGGCGCCACCGAAGACGGCGACGAGGCTCTCGGTGCTCCCGTACGGCACGCCGACGGGGCGCACCGGGGCGTCCTGCGGGCGCGCGGGGGCCGCGGGCTCGTGCCGGGGCACGGAGGGGAGGTCGTGGACCAGCGGCTCCAGCTCGCCCACGGTCCTGGCCTCGTAGACCCGGCCGACCCGCTCCGCGTGCTCCTCCGCCGTGATCCGCCCTTCGCCGAGGGCCTCGCGCAGGATGTCGGCGACCCGGTCCCGGTCGGCGTCGGACGCGCGCAGCCCGGCCTGCACGGCGGGACTCTCGGGGCCGGCCTTCTCAGCCTTCTCAAAGGACACCGGGGCACGCTTCTCCAGCGATGACTCATCCACGCCGCCAGAGTAGCGAAACGCGATAGATCGCGACAGTGGGGACCGCGGGTGAGCCTTACCTCACAAACTCCGTCCCCGTCCCGCGTTCTACGCTTGTGGGTGCTGTCGCAGTAGCCAGCGATGTCTGCCGAGTGAGGAATGGCCGCAATGCCAGAGTTCGCCTACACCGATCTTCTGCCCCTGGGTGAGGACGAGACCCCGTACCGCCTGGTGACGTCCGAGGGTGTCAGCACCTTCGAGGCCGACGGCCGGACGTTCCTGAAGGTCGAGCCCGAGGCGCTGCGGAAGCTGGCCGCCGAGGCCATGCACGACATCTCGCACTACCTGCGCCCGGCCCACCTCGCGCAGCTGCGCAGGATCCTCGACGACCCCGAGGCCTCCCCCAACGACAAGTTCGTCGCGCTGGACCTGCTGAAGAACGCCAACATCGCCGCGGCGGGCGTCCTGCCGATGTGTCAGGACACCGGCACCGCCATCGTCATGGGCAAGCGCGGCCAGCACGTGCTCACCCAGGGCGGTGACGAGGAGGCGCTCTCGCGCGGCATCTACGACGCGTACACCGAGCTCAACCTGCGCTACTCCCAGATGGCCCCGCTGACCATGTGGGAGGAGAAGAACACCGGCTCCAACCTGCCCGCGCAGATCGAGCTCTACGCGACGGACGGCGGCGCGTACAAGTTCCTCTTCATGGCCAAGGGCGGCGGCAGCGCCAACAAGTCCTTCCTCTACCAGGAGACGAAGGCCGTGCTCAACGAGGCGAGCATGATGAAGTTCCTGGAGGAGAAGATCCGTTCGCTGGGTACGGCGGCCTGCCCGCCGTACCACCTGGCGATCGTCGTCGGCGGCACCTCCGCCGAGTACGCGCTGAAGACCGCGAAGTACGCCTCCGCGCACTACCTGGACGAGCTGCCCGAGGAGGGCTCGCCGCTCGGCCACGGCTTCCGCGACAAGGACCTGGAGCAGAAGGTCTTCGAGCTGACGCAGAAGATCGGCATCGGCGCCCAGTTCGGCGGCAAGTACTT
Organism: Streptomyces sp. UNOC14_S4; assembly: GCF_020740835.1. Taxonomy (GTDB): domain Bacteria; phylum Actinomycetota; class Actinomycetes; order Streptomycetales; family Streptomycetaceae; genus Streptomyces. The sequence continues at coordinate 6,060 of NZ_JAINFC010000031.1, read as the reverse complement.
CTGCCACGACGTGCGCGTGGTCCGCCTGCCGCGGCACGGCGCGTCCTGCCCGGTCGCCATCGCCGTGTCCTGCTCCGCCGACCGCCAGGCCGTCGCGAAGATCACCGCCGAGGGCGTCTTCCTGGAGCAGCTGGAGACCGACCCGGCGCGCTTCCTGCCCGACACGACGGACGAGCACCTTTCCGACGACGACGTGGTGAAGGTCGACCTCAACCGGCCGATGGACGAGGTCCTCGCCGAGCTCACCAAGTACCCCGTCAAGACCCGCCTGTCGCTGACCGGCCCGCTCGTCGTCGCCCGCGACATCGCGCACGCGAAGATCAAGGAGCGGCTGGACGCGGGCGAGGAGATGCCGCAGTACCTCAAGGACCACCCGGTCTACTACGCGGGCCCGGCGAAGACCCCCGAGGGCTACGCCTCCGGCTCCTTCGGCCCGACGACCGCGGGCCGCATGGACTCCTACGTCGAGCAGTTCCAGGCGGCGGGCGGCTCCAAGGTCATGCTCGCCAAGGGCAACCGCAGCAAGCAGGTCACCGACGCGTGTGCCGCGCACGGCGGCTTCTACCTCGGCTCGATCGGCGGGCCGGCGGCGCGGCTGGCGCAGGACTGCATCAAGAAGGTCGAGGTCCTGGAGTACGAGGAGCTCGGCATGGAGGCGGTCTGGAAGATCGAGGTCGAGGACTTCCCGGCGTTCATCGTCGTCGACGACAAGGGCAACGACTTCTTCGTCGACCCGAGCCCGGCACCGACGTTCACCTCGATCCCGGTGCGCCCGGCGAAGTAGGTCCCTGCTCCGGGGGCTGCCGCCCCCGGACCCCCGCTTCGCCTACCGGGGTGCGTCTTGCGCTGCGCGCGCGTCTGCGGCCCCGGTGGGGGTTGCTCGCGCAGTTCCCCGCGCCCCTTTCGGGGCTCTGCCCCATCAGGGGCGCGGGGAACTGCGCGGCCAGCCACCGTCGGCCGGGAGACGCGCACCGGGCTCAGGGGGCACCCCAGTAGGCGCCCCCTCGCGCATCACGCAAAGCGTTGCGCCGCCGAGCCGTCGCACGGCTGCAACCGCAGCGCGTCCTTCGCCGTCGCGAGCGTCACGCACAGCTGCGCCGCCGCCGCGGGCCGGAACGTGCCGTCCGCCGGGCGTGTGAACTTCTGGTTGTCGCCGCCGTGGCAGTTCCACAACTCCAGCGCCGCGCCCGCGGAGTACGTCCCGCCCGGGACGTCGAGGCACCGGTCATGGGTGAGACCCGAATGCAGGGAGCCCCGCTGGGGGTCGTACCACCACAGCTGGTTGCGGGCGCCGCTGCAGTCCCAGCCGCCGGCCTCGGTGCCGTTGGCGGACGCCGCCCCGTACGCGTCGGCGCACGTGCCCGTCGCCGCGTTCCTCAGCGGACGGAAGGCGTCGTCCCAGGCGCCCTGGTACAGCACGGGCGAGCCCGTGCTCGCCGGGTCGGCGCAGCCGGCCTCCTGCCAGCCCGAGCCGTACAGCTGGCTGACGCAGGCCGCGAAGGCGCCGTGGCCGCGGAAGTTGGGGTGGAAGGACTGGCGGACCGAATTGGCGTCCGGCGGGAAGGGGTTGGAGAGCTCGATGTAGAGGCCGCGCGCCCAGGTGTCCTCCATGCACACCTCGTGGCCGTGGAAGAGGCGGGAGTTGTCGAGGAACACGGCACCGGTGTCGCGGGCGATCCGCTTCATGCCCGTCTCGAAGGCGGGTACGGCGGTGTTGCGGCCCCACGCGGCGTCGGAGGTGTAGCCCATGCAGCCGCCGGCGAGCTTGCCGGGGAAGTCGGGGTTGTCCTCGAAGTCGGGGCCGATGGGGCTGGGGTAGCCCATGACGACGAGCTTGTAGTCGCCGTCGGCGTAGCCCGCTCCCCGCATCACGGTGCGCAGGTCGCGCACGGTCTGTTCGACCTTGGGCACGAGGCCGTCGACGCGGGCCTGCCAGCCGGGCGCGTACTTCGGTTCGCAGGTGCCCTGCAGGAACACGTAGCGCTCGACGCAGTCGGTCATCACGGGCCCGAACTGGAGGTCGTCGTTGGCGCCGATGCCCAGCAGGATCAGCTTGACCCGCGTGGTGCGGGCCTTGACCGCGAGGGCGTCGCTCTGCACCGGTTCGTCCGCGTACTGCTTGCTGCCGCCGATGCGGACGTTGGCGGTGGTGGCGCCCGAGCAGGCGACGTTGTAGCTGACGTCGGCCGGGATCGTGGTGCGGTGGATGAAGGAGTCGGGCGAGCGGTGGCACCAGTTGTCGGGGCCGTCGGTGCCGGGTTCGTAGTTGCCGACGCCCTCGCCGCTGATCTCGCTGTCACCGAGCGAGATCACCGAGGTCTTGCGGTCGGCCAGGGGGCGCTGCGCGGAGTCGCCGTAGAGCTTCGCCGCCTCGGCGGCGCGGATCTTCTCCAGCTCCGGCGTCAGTGGGGTGACGGCGGCCGTACGCGTACCGGGTGACGCGTGGGCGGCGGGTCCTGTGGCCGCGAGGCCGCCGAGCGCCGCGGTACACGCGGCGAGGGCGGCGAGGGCACGGCGCAGGGTGGGGCTGCGTCTCATGGAGCCTCCCGAATGAAGGTTGTTACCCGCGGTATTTACTCACCGGTCAGTTCTCTTGGGAACAGGCCGGACCGGACAAACGCTGTGGTGCTTAGGAGGTAAGTGACGATGACCGACAGCGAGCAGTACCGGATTGAGCACGACTCCATGGGGGAGGTACGGGTTCCCGCCCACGCCAAGTGGCGCGCGCAGACCCAGCGGGCGGTGGAGAACTTCCCGGTGAGCGGCCAGCGGCTGGAGCGGGCGCACATCGCGGCGCTGGGCCGCATCAAGGCCGCGGCGGCCAAGGTCAACGCCGGGCTGGGGGTGATCGACAAGGACCTGGCGGAGGCCGTGGAGAGCGCCGCGACCGAGGTGGCGGAGGGCCGCTGGGACGACCACTTCCCGGTCGACGTCTTCCAGACCGGCTCGGGCACCTCCTCCAACATGAACGCCAACGAGGTCATCGCCACCCTCGCCACCGAGCGCCTGGGCCGCGACGTGCATCCCAACGACCACGTCAACGCCTCACAGAGCTCCAACGACGTCTTCCCGTCCAGCATCCACATCGCGGCCACCGCCGCCGTGACCGGCGATCTGATCCCGGCCCTGGAGCACCTCGCCGAGGCGCTGGGGCGCAAGGCGAAGGAGTTCGCGGAGGTCGTCAAGTCCGGCCGTACGCATCTGATGGACGCCACGCCCGTCACCCTGGGCCAGGAGTTCGGGGGCTACGCCGCGCAGGTGCGCTACGGCGTCGAGCGGCTGCGCGCCTCCCTGCCGCGGCTGGCGGAGCTGCCCCTCGGCGGCACGGCGGTCGGCACCGGCATCAACACCCCGGCGGGGTTCTCCGGCGCCGTCATCGCCGAGGTCGCCCGCGCCACGGGGCTGCCGCTGACCGAGGCCCGGGACCACTTCGAGGCCCAGGGCGCCCGGGACGGCCTGGTGGAGACCAGCGGCCAGCTGCGGACGATCGCGGTGGGCCTCACCAAGATCGCCAACGACCTGCGCTGGATGGCCTCGGGCCCCCGCACCGGCCTCGCCGAGATCAATCTGCCGGACCTCCAGCCGGGCTCGTCGATCATGCCGGGCAAGGTCAACCCGGTGATCCCCGAGGCGGTGCTCATGGTGGCCGCCCAGGTGACCGGGAACGACGTGACCGTGGCCACCGCGGGCGCCGCCGGGAACTTCGAGCTCAACGCGATGCTCCCGGTCATGGCGAAGAACCTGCTGGAGTCCGTGCGCCTGCTCGCGAGCGCCTCCCGGCTGCTGGCCGACCGCACGGTCGACGGCATCACCGCGAACGCGGAGCGGGCCCGCGAGTACGCGGAGTCCTCGCCGTCCGTGGTGACACCGCTCAACCGTTACCTCGGGTACGAGGAGGCGGCGAAGGTGGCCAAGAAGTCCCTTGCGGAGCGGAAGACGATCCGGGAGGTCGTGCTTGAGGGTGGTTATGTGGAGCGGGGGTTGCTCACTCGGGAGCAGTTGTCCGAGGCGTTGGATGTGCTGCGGATGACTCGTCCGTAGGTTTTTGGGTGCGCCTATTGGGGTGCCTCTTACGGTTTGTGCGCGGCTGCCGGTTCGTTGTGGCTGGGCGCGCAGTTCCTCGCGCCCCTTTCAGGGGCGTCTCTCTGTGCGGCGCAGGTCACGGCGCGTTTTCCTTACGGCGCCTAGGATCTGCGCATGACAGCGGACACCTTGGACTCGACGGGGACGGACGGCGGCACCCACTGGGCGCCCGGGGAACACATTCTCTGGCGCTACCGGGGCAACGGCACCGACCGCGTCCACATCTGTCGTCCCGTCACCGTGGTCCAGGACACCGACGAGCTCCTCGCCGTCTGGATGGCGCCCGGCACCGACTGCGTCAAGCCGCGTCTCGCGGACGGCACCTCCATCCACGAGGAGCCGCTGGCCACCCGCTACACCAAGCCGCGCACCACCGTCGTCTCCCGCTGGTTCGGCACCGGCGTGCTCAAGCTCGCCCGCCCCGGCGAGCCCTGGTCGGTCTGGCTGTTCTGGGACCGTGACTGGCGCTTCAAGAACTGGTACGTGAACCTCGAGGAGCCGCTCGCCCGCTGGGCGGGCGGCGTGGACTCCGAGGACCATTTCCTCGACATCGCGGTCTACCCGGACCGCAGTTGGGAGTGGAAGGACGAGGACGAGTTCGCCCAGGCGCAGCGCGCCGGCCTGATGTCCGCCGGCCAGGCCGAGCGGGTGCGGGCCGCGGGCCGTGACGCGGTCGCCCGCGTCGAGTCCTGGGGAGCACCGTTCGCCGGGGGCTGGGAGGGCTGGCGGCCGGACCCCTCGTGGACGGTGCCGAGACTCCCGGAGGACTGGGGCCGCTCCCCGGCCCGCCTCGGGGCCTGATCCTCCGGAACCGCTTGGCGGGGCCCCGAGGGACAACCGTAGGATCGGCCTCCGCGATACTGCACAGCAGCACGGCAGGAACGACAGCACGGCATGTGACGTACGTTCACAGAGGTCGGTCACAGGAGGGGCGGAGCCGTGAGCGGTGACGACGGGCAGGACTACGACGGCTATGCCCGCTTAGGGCTGGACCGGAGTGGTCAGGCGGAGGCGTTCGACTCGATCGGCGACCGCTACGACGACGCCTTCCCGCACAAGGAGGGACAGCTCGCCGCGGGCGACTGGCTGGCGCGCACGCTGCCGTCCGGCTCCCGCGTCCTGGACCTCGGCTGCGGCACGGGACTGCCGACCGCCCGTCAGCTCTCGGACGCGGGGCTCGAGGTGGTCGGCGTCGACCTCTCCCCCGGCATGCTGGAGCTGGCCCGCGGCAACGTGGCAGGGGCGGAGTTCGTCCTCGCGGACCTGGCCGACCTGCGGGACGGTGGACTCGGCAGCTTCGACGGTGTCGCCGCGTTCTTCTCCTTGCTGATGCTGCCGCGGGCGGAGATCCCGTACGCGCTGCGGATGACGCACGGCCTGCTGCGGCCCGGCGGTCTGCTGGCCCTGGCGATGGTCGAGGCCGACGTGGACGACTTCGCGATGCCGTTCCTGGGCCACACGATCCGGGTATCCGGATATCTGCGGGAGGAATTGCGCCAGGTCGTATGCGAGTCGGGGTTCGACGTCGTCGGGGAAAGCACGCAGGCGTACGCCCCGGCGAGCACGGACGTGCCCCCCGAGATCCAGCTCTTCTTCAATCTGCGACGCGCCTGACCCACGGTGCGGCCGGCAGCGACCGGGCGTACGGCCCCGACGGATGGAACCCCACGCGTGACGGAGCATCCCCTCTCCCACGGAAGACAGCGGACCGCGGCCTCGCGGCAGGCTGCCGCCCCTGCGGCGGGCGCGGCCGCGCACGGCCAGGAGGCCGCCATGAGCGCCGCGCGCGAGCGCGGCGGCGGTGAGTGCCGCCCCGCCGCCGCGGAGGGGCCCACGGCCCACGACGGCTCCCCGGCGTCCCGTGCCGCCGCGGAAGGCCCCACGGACCACACCGAGCCCTCCGTGCCCGGCGGCGCGGACATGCCCGCGCGCACGCCGGGGAACGGCGACGGCGAGCGGCCCGCCGACGGCGGGAAC
>NZ_JAINFC010000309.1 GCF_020740835.1 Streptomyces sp. UNOC14_S4 | reverse complement strand
ACCCCCGACGGCCGCCCCCGCACCCCGCTCGCCTGCGACCCCGCGGGCCCGCTCGCCGCCGAGGTGATCAAAACCTCCTCCGACCCCTACGTCGGCCGGATCTCCCTCGTCCGCGTCTTCTCCGGAACCCTGCGCCCCGACGAGACCGTCCACGTCTCCGGCCACGGCCTCGCCGACCGCGGCCACGAGGACCACGACGTCGACGAACGCGTCGGCGCCCTCTCCTCCCCCTTCGGCAAACAACAGCGCCAGATGGGCCAGGCCGTCGCCGGGGACATCGCCTGCGTCGCCAAACTCACCCACGCCGAGACCGGCGACACCCTCTCCGCCAAGGGCGACCCCCTCCTCATGGAGCCCTGGCAGATGCCCGACCCCCTGCTCCCCGTCGCCATCCAGGCCCACAGCAAGGCCGACGAGGACAAGCTCTCCCAGGGCCTCGCCCGGCTCGTCGCCGAGGACCCCACCATGCGCCTGGAGCAGAACCAGCACACCCACCAGGTCGTCCTGTGGTGCCTCGGCGAGGCCCACCGCGACGTCGCACTCGAACGCCTCCGCACCCGTTACGGCGTCCGCGTCGATGTCGTCCCCCACAAGGTCTCCCTCCGCGAGACCTTCGGCGCCAGGGCCGGCGGCCGCGGCAGGCACGTCAAACAGTCCGGCGGCCACGGTCAGTACGCCATCTGCGAGATCGAGGTCGAACCCCTGCCCGGCGGCTCCGGCATCGAATTCGTCGACAAGGTCGTCGGCGGCGCCGTCCCCCGCCAGTTCATCCCCTCCGTCGAAAAAGGCGTACGCGCCCAGGCCGCGCGCGGCATCGCCGCCGGCTACCCCCTCGTCGACATCCGCGTGACCCTCCTCGACGGCAAGGCCCACTCCGTCGACTCCTCCGACGCCGCCTTCCAGACCGCCGGCGCCCTCGCCCTCCGCGAAGCCGCCGCCGACACCCGCATCCACCTCCTCGAACCCGTCGCCGAACTGGAGGTCCTCGTCTCCGACGACTACGTCGGCGCCGTCATGAGCGATCTCTCCGGACGGCGCGGCCGCGTCGTCGGCACCGAGCAGTCCGGCAGCGGCCGCACCCTCGTCCGCGCCGAAGTGCCCGAGATCGAGATCGGCCGCTACGCCATCGACCTGCGCTCCCTCTCCCACGGCACCGGCCGCTTCACCCGCCGCTACACCCGCCACGAACCGATGCCCCCTCAGCTCGCCGAGCGCATCACCGAACTCGACGGCACCGAGGCATAGTTCACCGGCCGCCCGCCCCAACTCCCCGGAGGCGGGCGGCTTTGCGATCTCCTGCGACAGGCGGCACCCGCACGGATAGGCTGGACACGGGGCCAACACGCAAGAGCACGACACGCAGGACCAACGCGCAGGACACGGACGGCCGTCGCGAAGCCGCTCCGGAAGCGGGCAGAGGCGACATAGGGGGCAACAGTGGCAGCAGGGGATCCGTTCGACTTCAGCCCGGGAGCGCAGATCCCGCTCTCGGGCACCTCCGGCCAGACCGCGGCGACCCAGGCCCTGGCCTCCGCCGCCTACCGCGACGGCCCCGTCGACACCCTCCTCAAGGCCAACTCCGACTGGGCCACCTCCGAGGTCAAGCCACCCCGCATATCGCTCTTCGAGCCGAACCTCGGCGAGGCCTTCTCCCGCGCCGTCCAGCTCCGCGTCCTCGGCGGCGGCCGCAAACCCCTCATCCAGTCCTTCGGCCTCGACCCCCAGCCCGTCGTCGAACACTGCCTCGCCGCCAACCGCATCCGCAAACAACGCGACATCCGCCTCACCGTCATCATGGTGGTGGCCGGCCTCCTCTTCCTCCCCGGCGTCATCCTCTGGCTCGGCGTCTTCCAGCTCCGCCGCACCCTCGCCGGCTCCCAGAGCAAACGCGCGGGCGCCCTCGCCGGCCTCCTGTTCACCGTCCTCGGCGTCTTCGCCGTCATCCTCATGATCAAAATGCCGTGGCACGGCTTCTGGTACGTCTACGCCCGCGCCGCGCTCGTCGCCCCCCTCATCGGCGGCTTCCTCGCCCACCGCGTCTGCGAGAAGACCGCCGAGGACCTCCGCGACCGCTGGAGCGGCCTGCTCGGCGGCGGCGGCATCGGCGCCAAGATCCCCGAAGCCGTCCCCAAGCACCCCGACGACGAAGCCGCCGAACGCCTCCGCCAGTCCCTCGAACGCCTCGCCGCCGAACAGCACAGCAACGTCGTCTTCTACGCGGGCCCCAAGGGCATACTCGGCATGGGCACCCGCTGGGGCAGCTGGCAGCTCGCCGAGGAACTCGTCCCCGCCGACCCCGACAAGGACATCCACCCCTTCCGCAGCTGGGACGTCATCCGCGCCATCCACGACCAGCTCCGCCTGCTCGAACGCGGCCCCCTGCACACCGGCGGCTTCCCCACCCCCTCCGTCGAACACTGGGTGGTCTCCCCCGTCGGCGAAGGCGCCGGCTCCGTCTCCCGCCCCGAAGGCACCGACGGCTTCCAGATAAGGGGCGCCGAACTCCAGAAAATCTGCAACGAGCAGCAATTCGGCGCGGGCAGCAGGCACTACCTCGGCGTGCAGTTCGTCCTCTGGGACGGCCAACTGGTGATCACCCTCCTGATCACCGTCACCGTCCTCCACAAGACCCTGCGCATCGAGGTCACCGGCCACGCCCTCGGCCCCGTCCACGGCCTCTTCATGGACACCCCCTCGGCCCGCACCAAGACCGTCACCAAGACCATCAAGTTCTGGGAGACCCGCACCCGCAAGCTCTCCGTCGTACCCGCCAGGGAAGTCGTCCGCCTCGCCGCCCGCGCCCCCCTCACCTGGTATCCGCCGCTCCTGGAGTTCTGGGGCGGCAAACTCGTCCTCCCCGAGCCCTTCGGCCTGCGCCACGCCTGGGCAGACAAGCCCTGGCGCCACCGCTTCATGGCCGACGACGCCCTGCGCGCCACCACCCCTGTCCTCCGCGTCGTCCACCAGGCCGCCCTCCGCGTCCTCGCCGAGAACGGCGTCGACACCGAACGCTTCGCGGGCCGCGCCATGAACCTCAGCGGCGCCGTCCAGGACCCCCAGCCACGCGCCGCGGACGTCTACAACGCCTGACACAACGCCTGAACAGCCGACAAGCGCGTCCGCGACACCCGCCCCGACGGGGCGGCGGCCCGGCCCCGGGCCGCCGCCCGTCACCGCACCCGACGCCCCGTCACCTGCCCGGCCTCACCGGAAGATCCCGGTGTGCCCCAGCGAATACCGCCCCGGCTGCGGATACACCGCCAGCCCGTGCGGCCCCGAACCCACCGGAATCTTCGCGATCAGATGCCCGTCCCGCGTGTCGATCGCGTACACCTCCGAGTCGTAACGCCCCGACAGCCACAGCACCTTGCCGTCCGCCGACACACCGCCCATGTCGGGACTGCCCCCACCCGGCAGCTCCCACTTCTCCACCAGCTTGCGGCTCGGCAGATCCAGCACCGAGATCGAACCCTCACCGCGGTTCGAGATGTACATCGACTTCGAGTCCCGGCTGACGTACAGCCCGTGCGCCCCCTTGCCCGTCGGCATCAGCCAGGGCTCGGTGAACTTGTCCCCGTCCAGCACCCACAGCCCGTCGGCCATCATGTCGGCGATGTACCACGTCTTCCCGTCCGAGGAGATCTTCACGTCCTGCGGCATCGCCCCGTCGAACGGCAGCTTCAGCTGCCCGACCACCTTCATCCTCGCCGTGTCGACCTTGAGCAGCTCACCCGAGAACTCGCACGAGACGACGAAATACCGCCCGTCCGGCGAGAAATCCGCGTGATTGACCCCCTTGCACTTCACCGGCTCCGTCTTCTTCCGCTTCATGGTGTGCGCGTCCCGGAAGACCAGCTCCCGGTCCATCGACGCCATCACCACCGCGTACTTGCCGTCCGGCGTGAAATAGAGGTTGTACGGATCGTGCACGTCGACCGGCTTCCCCGCCTTCCCCGTCGCCGGATCGATGGGCGTCAGGGAATGCCCGCGGTCGTTGTTCACCCACAACGTCTTCAGGTCCCACGACGGCACCACGTGCTGCGGCTGCGAACCCACCGGAATCGTCTCGATCACCTTGTACGTCTTCGGATCGATGACACTCACCGTGTCCGACTCCGTATTCGGCACATACACCCGCGACGGAAAGTCCTTCACCGCGGGCGACAGCATGTTCGGCCGGTCCGCCGCATACAGGTCGTGCGCGTCCAGCAGCGGCGGCATCCCCGGCAACCCCTGCGGCGCCTGCGCCTCCCGGTGCGTGCCCTCGTGCGGACGGACATCGGCCGCCTCATCGTCGGAACCCCCGCCTCCACAGCCGGAGAGCAGCACCGCCCCGGCGGCGGCACACAGCAGGGCCGACCGCCGGACCCGGCGAGGACGGGACGGACGAAGAGGACGACCGGGGCGTCGGCGGGACTCCCGGCGGAAGGGGGACGGGATCGAGGACGGAATCATCGGGTCAGCAGCTCCGTAGTCGTCACCGCGCGCAGACCGCGGCGGTGCAGGCCGTCGAGGATCGCGGGCAGCGCGGCCACCGTGCCGGCGTGCCCGAAGTGCAGACTCACCACCGAACCGGGCCGCACCGCGTCCAGCACGGTCCGCCGGACCGCCTCCGCACCCGGATCGGTGAAGTCGAGGGAGTCCACGTCGTACGAGAGGACGTGCGGGTAACCCGCCCGGCGCGCCAGCGCTGCCACCCGGTCGGTGGCGAGCCGGGCCCGTGACGGCCGGAACCAGCGCCCGATCCCCCCGGTCAGCCGTCGCAGCCGGTCCGCGCACTGGGTGATCTCCGCGTACGCGGCGCTCTCCGGCATGGCGGAGATGTCGAGGTGGCGCATGGTGTGGTTGCCGAGCTCGTGCCCGCCGTCGAGCACGCGCCGGGCGAGCTGCGGCTGCTCGTCGAGCCACTGCCCGACCGCGAGCACCGTGACCTTGGCCCCGGCCCGCTCCGCCTCGCCCAGCAGCCCGGTCGCGATCTTCGGATCGCCCTGGCCGTGGAAGGTGAGCGCCACGGCCTTGCCGGTGCGCGAGCCGTGCTCGATCTGCGCGGGCAGCCCGGCGGGGAGCGGGGCCGGCGACGGCGACGCCTTCGGGCGTACGGACGGGCCCGTGACCTGGGCGGACGGCGATGCGACCCGGGCCGCCTCGGTGGGCCGCGGGCTTCCTTCGTGCCGCCCGCAGCCCACGGTGGCGGCCCCCGCGAGGGCGCCGCCCGCGGCCGCGCGCAGCACGGTGCGGCGGTGAAGGAAAGTCACCGCACTATCATCACTGCTTTTTATCGATGCTTTGGGATATTTGCCCGTTTTCCTGCGGCGCGTGTCCCCATTGGCCGGATGTACAGGCCCTTACTCCGCCGAGGCCGCGGGCCAGACGTCGGCGAGCATCTTGCGGGTGTCGGCAAGCAGTTGGGGCAGGACGCGTGTGTGGCCGACGATCGGCATGAAGTTGGTGTCGCCGCCCCACCGGGGAACGACGTGCTGGTGCAGGTGAGCGGCGATTCCCGCGCCCGCGGCGCCGCCCTGGTTCATGCCGATGTTGAAGCCGTGTGCCCCGGAGGCGGCGCGCAGCGCGGTCATCGCGCGCTTGGTGAATTCGGCCAGTTCCAGGGTCTCGGCGACGTTGAGCTCGGTGTAGTCGGCGACGTGCCGGAAGGGGACGACCATCAGGTGCCCGCCGTTGTACGGGTAAAGATTGAGGACGGCGTAGACGTGCTCGCCCCGGGCGATCACGAGGCCGTCCTCGTCGCTCTTGGCCGGGATCGTGCAGAACGGACAGCCGTCGTCGGCCCCCGGACCGCTCGGCTTGTTCTCACCTTGGATGTACGCCATCCGGTGGGGCGTCCACAGGCGCTGGAAGGCGTCCGGGGACCCTACTCCGATCTGCTGTTCCGGCTCAGTCGTCATGCGAGCCAGCATATTCCTCGGCGGGAAGACGGAGAGGGGCGGCCCTGGTGGGCCGCCCCTCTAACCCCGCAGAAGCGGGGACCAGAACCTCTGTCCCCGATTGCTCATCTCGTGCATCGGATCACCCCCGCCTACGCGGGGACCAGCGTCACACCTGAACGCGACGCTCCACCACGTCAACGAGCTCCTGCAGAGCGAGGTCACGCGGAACGCCGTTCTTCTGCGAACCGTCGCGGTAGCGGAAGGAAACCGTGCCCGCGTGCATGTCCTCGTCACCGACGATGATCATGAACGGGACCTTGAGCTTCTGGTGGTTGCGGATTTTCTTCTGCATACGGTCCGAGGAAGCGTCCACCTCGACCCGCAGCCCCTTCCGCTTCGCCTCCGCGGCGAACTCCTGCAGGTACTCGATGTGCGCGTCGCCGATCGGGATGCCGACCGCTTGGACCGGGGCCAGCCACGCCGGGAACGCACCCGCGTAGTGCTCCAGCAGGACCGCGAAGAACCGCTCGATCGAACCGAACAGCGCACGGTGGATCATGACCGGACGCTGACGCGAGCCGTCCGCCGACGTGTACTCAAGATCGAAACGTTCGGGCAGATTGAAGTCCAGCTGGATGGTCGACATCTGCCAGGTACGGCCGATGGCGTCCCGCGCCTGCACCGAGATCTTCGGGCCGTAGAAAGCCGCGCCACCCGGGTCGGCGACGAGCTCGAGGCCCTGCTTCTCGGCCACCTTGCGCAGGGTCTCGGTGGCCTCCTCCCAGACCGCGTCGCTGCCGACGAACTTGTTCTCGTCCTTGGTGGACAGCTCCAGGTAGAAGTCGTTCAGGCCGTAGTCGCGGAGCAGGTTCAGGACGAAGGTCAGCGTCTTGTCGAGCTCCTCCGCCATCTGCTCGCGGGTGCAGTAGATGTGCGCGTCGTCCTGCGTGAAGCCACGGGCACGGGTCAGGCCGTGCACGACGCCCGACTTCTCGTACCGGTAGACAGTGCCGAATTCGAACAACCTCAAGGGCAGCTCACGGTACGAGCGACCGCGCGCGTCGAAGATCAGGTTGTGCATCGGGCAGTTCATGGGCTTCAGGTAGTAGTCCACGCCCTCGTCGAGCTGCATGGGCGGGTACATACCGTCGGCGTACCAGTCCAGGTGGCCGCTCTGTTCGAAAAGCTTGCCCTTGGTCGCGTGGGGCGTGTAGACGAACTCGTAGCCCTCTTCCTCGTGCCGCGTGCGGCTGTAGTCCTCCATCACGCGGCGGATGATGCCGCCGCGCGGGTGGAAGACGGCCAGGCCCGAGCCGATCTGCTCGGGGATCGAGAAGAGGTCCAGCTCGGTACCCAGGCGACGGTGGTCGCGCTTCTCGGCCTCGGCCAGGAAGTCCAGGTGCGCCTTCAGCTCGTCCTTCGACGGCCACGCGGTGCCGTAGATGCGCTGAAGCATCGGGTTTTTCTCGCTGCCGCGCCAGTACGCGGCGGCGTTCCGCATGAGCTTGAACGCCGGGATGATCCGCGTCGTCGGCAGGTGCGGCCCGCGACACAGATCCTTCCAGCACAGGTCGCCCGTCTTCGCGTCGAGGTTGTCGTAGATGGTGAGCTCGCCCGCGCCCACCTCCACGTCCGCGCCGTCGTCGTGGGAGGCCGAGCCCTTGAGGCCGATCAGCTCCAGCTTGTACGGCTCGTTCGCGAGCTCCTCGCGGGCGGCCTCGTCGGTGACCACGCGGCGGGAGAACTTCTGCCCGCGCTTGATGATCTCCTGCATGCGCTTCTCGATGGCCTTGAGGTCATCGGGGTGGAAAGGCTTCTCGACGTCGAAGTCGTAGTAGAAGCCGTCCTTGACCGGCGGGCCGATGCCCAGCTTGGCCTCGGGGAAGAGCTCCTGCACAGCCTGGGCCATGACGTGCGCGGTGGAGTGGCGCAGGATGTCGAGGCCGTCCTTGGAGGAGATCTCGACGGGCTCGATCTCCTCGCCGTCCCGCACCTCGTACGCGAGGTCCTTCAGCTCGCCCGCGACGCGGGCGGCGACGATGGTGCGCTCCCCGGCGAACAGGTCGGCGGCCGTAGTGCCCGTCGTCACCACGCGCTCTTCCCGCTCGGAATCGCGATGGATGATCACACGGACGTCTGACACCGGTCTCTCCTGACTCAAGGGGGCGCGACAGTGGTCACTGCGCGCCTGAATCGTACCGAGCCGGGCCGCCTGGTCGCTAAACGGTTTGCCCCGGCACACGTGAAGCGCCCCGAACAGGCCGTCCGCGGGCCCCTCGGCCGTCTCAGCCGTCCTCGAAGAAGTCCGGATTGAAGTCCGGATTCTCCTGGAGGGACTTCAGCAGCCGGTCGCGTTCGGCGTTGTCCACCGTGACGGCCGTGAGGCCCGAGGCGTCGGCGAGCCTGCGGAAGCCGCCCCTGCTCTCCAGGCGTCCGCCGACCCGGACCGGCAGGCCCAGCAGATGGGCGTGGCCCGCGAGCCGGTAGTCCTCGTCGCCCAGCGCGACCCGCACCTGGGCGACCTCGGCGCCGTCGAGCACCCGCAGCCGTATCGTGCCCGGTCCCGCGGGGTGCTCCCGCCGCATGCGCACCACGGTGCCCGTGAGGTGTACGGGGACGGAGGGCTCGTCGCGGACGTAGCGGGCGCCCGCGTCGCGCAGGACCGGGAGGTCGCCCGGGGAGAACTCGACCGGCTCGGGGTGTGCGGCGAAGCCCTCGGGCGGGCCCACCACCGGGGACCAGTGCAGTTCGACGCGGATGCCTTCGGAACCGCGGACGAGCGTGCCGATCGCCTCGGTGAGCTCCTGGCACACCCCGGCTTCCACGGCCGCCGTGAACGCCTCGGGTCCGCCGGTGGCGCGCTCGTAGTCGGTGGCGTCGCGGGTGGCGTGGAGGGCGCGCAGCAGGGTGGTGGTGACGGCGCGGCCGTCGTGGTCGCGCGTGTCGTGGCCGACCGGGAGCAGGACGGTGAGCTCGCGGCCGCCGGGTGCGGGGCCGACGAGCAGCCGCTCCAGGGTGGTCTCGGCGCGGCGTCGGTGGCGGGCGCCGTGGTAGCCCGCGCGCTCGTGGGCGGCGAGCGCGGCGGCGAGCAGCATCGCGCGGGCTCCGGCCCGTAACCGTTCCTGTGCTGCCCAGGCGGCGGCCGGGACGCCCTGGTCGGGGACGTCGCGGAGCCAGTGGATCTCGTCGCCGGGGACGCGGAGGGAGAGGAGGATGGCGCGCGCGGGGGGGGCGGGGCTGTGTTCGAGGGCGGTGAGGGCCTCGGCGAGGAGGTCGGCGCTGTCGGGGTAGCCGCGGCTCTCGGGGAGCAGGAGGCTGGTGCCGCCGC
>NZ_JAINFC010000308.1 GCF_020740835.1 Streptomyces sp. UNOC14_S4 | reverse complement strand
AGATGGGGATAAGAGACAGCACAGGAGGTGCCGAGTTGAAGCCTTTCCGGATTCGTGTGCGCGCCGTCCTCACCGCCGTGGCGGTCACCGCGCTCGCGGCGGTGAGTCTCAGCCCGCAGAGTGCCGACGCGCGGTCCGTCGGCGCGCCGCGCACTCTTCCCGAGCCGCTCGCCGGGGAGCTCGCCAGGACGCTCGTCGGCCGTCTGGACGGGGCGGTGGCGGGTGCGTACTACGACAGCGGGGCGCACAGACTCGTCGTCGACGTCACCGACCGGAAGGCCGCCGACGCGGTCCGCAAGGCGGGTGCGGTACCGAAGGAGGTGACGTACTCGCAGGTCCAACTGGACACCGCCCGCGTCACGTTGGACGCGATGCCCGCGATCCCCGGCACCGCCTGGGTGGCCGACCCGAGAATCAACCGCGTCGTCGTCAGCGCCGACCCCACGGTCACCGGCGACAGGCTGGCCCGCCTCAACCGCACCGTCAAGTCCCTGGGCGACGCGGTCCTGGTGCGCAGGACGTCCGCGAAGCTCACCCGGTACATAGCCGGAGGCGACGGCATCTTCGGCGCCAAGTACCGCTGCTCGCTCGGGTTCAACGTCGTCGACGCCTCGGGCGGCCACGGCTTCGTCACCGCCGGGCACTGCGGCAGCGTCGAGCCGCAGTGGGCCCCGGGTCCCGGTGCTCCGTGGATCGGGAAGACCGTGGGGGCGGAGTTCCCCGGCGTGGACCACGCCTTCGTCCAGCACACCGATGGAACCATCGACCACCCCGGCGCCGTCAATCTCTACAACGGCACCACCCAGCCCATCACCCAGGCGGCGGACCCGATGGTCGATCAGGCAGTGACCCGCAGCGGCTCCACGACGCATGTGCACGAGGGCAAGGTCACCGGCGTCGGCGCCACCGTGAACTACCCGGAGGGGACGGTCAGGGGGCTGATCCAGACAACGGTCTGTGCCGAGGGCGGTGACAGCGGCGGCCCCCTCTTCTCGGGGACCACGGGCTACGGCATCCTCTCCGGCGGCAGCGGCAACTGCATGACGGGCGGCACGAGCTACTACGAGCCCCTCACCCGCGCCCTCGGGGCGTACAACGTGCGCCTCGGCTGAGCCCGCGGCCGCACACACGGACGGCGGCCCCCGGACACACCTCCACGGTGTCCGGGGGCCGCTTCACGCCCGAGCCGGGCCCTGCCCGTCGTCGAGTGTCCGAGAGTGTCAGAACTCGAAGACCAGGCCCTTGCCCGCCTTGAGCATGCACGGGTTGGCGAAGGTGTGCTCGAAGCTGACCCGCTGGCCCTCCCAGACGCCCTCGGCCGTCACGACCTGCGGGTTCCACTCCTTGGTACAGAACGTGTCCGCCTTGACCGCGACGACCTTCTCGAAGTCGCCGCCCGCGGCCCGCAGCGCGCCACAGGCACCCTTGGCGTCCGGGTGGGTGCCGACCGCCTTCGGCATACAGGTCAGCGTGACCGCCCGCTGCACGCCCGACTCGGCGGCGTTCTCGCCCTGGCCGACTGTCAGGACCAGTGCGGAGGGTGCGAACAGGCTCTGCGGGAACAGACTCTGCGTCTGCGCTTCGGGGACGGGCTCCGCGCTCGCGGCTGTCGTCCCGGCCGTCACCAGGCCGCCCAGTGCCAGCGCGGCCCCCAGCGCGATCCCCCCAGTGATGTACCGCATTCCGAACGCTCCCTTGGTTGGTTTCGGATAACGGACCGGAGTCTTGCCCAAGTTGAGCATGAACGCACCCCCTGCGGACACTTTCGGTCGCTGGTTGAAAACCCAGGGTAGTTGCTCCGGGGTGGCCTGAAACGGTGTGAGGCACATCTCCCGATGGGTGCCCCGGGTGGGAAGTGGCGCCGCCATGCGTCCGGTTTGCGGGGGAATCGTGGGAATTAATGTTACGGGGATGTTGACCAGCGAGGATTCCTTGTAATCAACGATGAATTATCGAAGTCGCCTTCAAAAACATGATTTGCAACGCTTAAAACCATCGGATCTAATGATCCGCACCCCGGGGCGGGAGACCCCCGCAACCCCGGCCGAAAAGAGGCCCGTCGTGCGACCGGACGGCGGCCGGAGTGATTCAGGAGCGCGGCAGCAAATGGCCGAAGTGCACTCAGGAGGACCCCCGAAAGCGCCGCCCCGAGGCCCCCTCGCCGCCGCCTGCCGGGCCTTCCGGCGGGACCGGACCGGCATGGCCGCGCTCGCCGTCGTCGCCCTCTGCGCTCTCCTCGCGCTCGCCGCGCCCCTGCTCGCGGCCCTCTACGGCAAGAACCCGACGGAGCACTACGGGCAGAACGCACCCGGCCTGCTCAGCGCCGAAGGTCTGCCCGTCCTGCCCAACGGGGGCATCTCCGGGGAGCATTGGTTCGGCATCGAGCCCGGCCTCGGGCGCGACGTGCTCACCCAGCTCCTCTATGGCATGCGCACCTCGCTGCTCGTCGCCCTGGCCTCCGTCACGGTGATCGCCGTCGTCGGCGTCGTCCTCGGGGTGACCGTGGGCTACCTCAGCGGGATCGCGGACCGTGCCTTCACATTTGTATGCAATGTGATGCTTGCTTTTCCGACACTCCTGCTGCTGCTCGCGCTGAGCCCCGTCATCCAGACGCGGTTCGTCGGACCCGGCGAGAACGAGCCCGTCTGGATGCAGTTCGCCTCGCTCATCCTGGTGTTCTCCGCCTTCGGCTGGGTGCCGCTCGCGATGGTGCTCCGCACGGCCGTACGCGGCCTGCGTGAGCGGGACTTCGTCGAGGCCGCGCGGGCCGTGGGCGCGAGCCGCCGCCACATCGTCCTCCGCGAGCTGCTGCCCAACGTCTGGGCGCCGGTGCTCGTCCACGTCACCCTCGCCGTGCCCGGCATCGTCACCGCCGAGGCCGCGCTCTCCTTCCTCGGTGTCGGCATCAACGAGCCCGTCCCCGACTGGGGCCGGATGATCTCCCGCGGCTCCGAGGTCTTCTACGACGACCCGACGTACATGGTCTTCCCGGGCGTGGCGATTCTCGTCTTCGTCCTGGCGTTCAATCTGCTCGGCGATGCGGTTCGCGATGCGCTCGATCCGCGCATCGCTGCGTAGTGCCTCGCCGCTGATCGGTCGGCTGCGGGTTGTCCGTGGCTGGTCGCGCCCACGCGGCGGAGCCGCACAAAAAGCACAGCCCCGCGCCCCTTACGGGGCGCGATCCCTTGTCCCTCACCTTTCCGATTCATCCGATTCAACGGAGTTCACCCATGTCCCGTTTCCGCACGCGCACCGCAGCTGTACCGGCTCTCGCCACTGCCGCCGTCATGCTGATGTGCTCCTGCTCGGCGGGTGCGGGCTCCCCGGCCGCGGAGGGGGAGAAGGGAGGCGACACCGCCGTCAAGAGCGGCGCGCGGCTCACCGCCACCCTCGGTACCGCCAAGGACAGCCAGGGTCCGGCCCCCGCCGTTCCCGACGCGCGCACCGGTGGCACCGTGCGGATCGCCAACCTCAACGACTACAGCCACCTCGACCCGCAGAAGATCTACGCGGGCGAGTCCTACAGCACCTCCCTGCTGTGGGGGCGCCAGCTGACCCAGTATCAGGTCGTGGACGGCAAGCCCAAGCTGGTCGGCGACCTCGCCACCGACACCGGGCAGTCCTCCGACGGCGGCCGCACCTGGACGTACCACCTCAAGGACGGCATCACCTGGGAGGACGGGCAGCCGATCACCGCCGCCCACGTCAAGTACGGCATCGAGCGCACCTTCGGCCCCGGCTTCGAGCTCGGCCCCACCTACTGGCCCGAGTGGCTCACCGGATCCGAGGACCGCACCGCCGCCGTCAAGAAGTACGGCGGCCCCAAGGACGGCGATCTCGACGCCATCGAGACCCCCGACGACAAGACCATCGTCTTCCACTTCCCCCAGCCGCAGTCCGACGTGCCCTACATGGCCGCCCAGTCCTCCTCGTCCCCCGTCCGCAAGGACAAGGACACCGGTACCGACTACGACGTACGGCCCTTCGCCTCCGGCCCGTACCGGATCGCCGAGCACAAGCAGAACCAGAGCCTGGCCCTGGAGCGCAACCCGCACTGGAAGCCGGAGACCGACCCGATCCGCCACCAGTACGCCGACCGCTTCGAGTTCGCCTTCGGCAAGAAGATCCTCAACACCGCGCAGGAGGTCCTCAACGGCCGCGGCGCCGGGGCCGACACCGTCACCACCAAGAACGAGCTGCCGCCGGAGCTCTACGCCGAGGCCCGGCGCGACGCGAAGAAGCGGGAACTCCTCGTCCCGGGCAGCCAGGGCGCCTACACCAGCGACCTCTACATCAAGAACAGCCGCGTCACCGACCCCGAGGTCCGCAAGGCCATCCACTACCTCTTCCCGCGCGAGCAGGCCCGCCAGGTCCTCGGCGGCCCGCGCCTCGGCGACTTCGCCACCACGCTCTCCTCGCCCGCCGTCGTCGGCTGGAAGAAGTACGACCTCTACCCGGTCGCGCCGAGCGGCGACATCGAGAAGGCCAAGGAGCACCTCGCCAAGGCCAAGCAGAAGGTCACCACGCTGACCTACGCCTACGAGACCGACGCCCCCGAGAAGGACCGCCTCGCCCAGGTCCTCGTCGACGCCTTCGCCAAGGCCGGCATCAAGCTTGTCACCAAGCCCATGGACAAGGCCGCCTTCAACGACCAGGTCTTCCGCGGCGACGCCCCGTACGACCTGTGGATCTCCACCAACTCCGTGGACTGGCCCACCCCCTCGACCCTGCTGCCCGACAGCTACCACAGCAAGCTCGACGCCCTCGCCAACTCCATCCGCTACAGCAACCCCGAGGTGGACAAGGAACTGGAGCGCATCGCGGGCATCGGTGACGCGCAGCAGAAGGCCGCCGCGCTCATCGACCTGGAGCAGGTCGTCATGAAGGACGTGCCGGTCGTGCCCTTCCTCTACACCAGCGTCACCCAGTTCCGCGGCGCGAACGTCGGCGGTGCCGCCATCCACCCGATCTACGGCTCCATCGCGGCCGCCGACCTGTACCTGAAGAAGTCCTGACGTGAGCGCCTACCTCCTGCGGCGCGTCGCGACGGCCGCGGCGGTGCTCCTCGCGATCACCGCCGTCGCCTTCGGGCTCTTCTACGCCGCCCCTGCCGACCCCGCGCTCATCGCCTGCGGCCCCAAGTGCGACACCGCCCAGGTGGCGGCCGTGCGCCACAGCATGGGCCTCGACCAGCCGGTGCTCACGCAGTTCGCCGACTACCTCCGGGGACTCGTCGCCGGCCGCACCATCGCCGACGTCGACGGCAGCCCCATCGACTGCTCCGCGCCCTGCCTCGGCTACTCCTACACGCTCCACCAGCCGGTCCTCGACGCCATCGGCGACCGCTTCCCGGTCACCCTGTCCGTCGCGGCGGGCGCCCTCGCCGTGATCGTCGTCCTCGGCGTCGGCGCGGGCTTCGTCTCCGCGCTGCGCCGCGGCACGGTCACCGACCGGCTGCTGTCCGGCTCCACCCTCGTGGGCGCGAGCGTGCAGATCTACTTCCTCGGCTACGTGGTGCAGTACCTGCTCGTCTACACCACCGGCATCCTCCCCGTGCCCGGCTGGACGCCCTTCGCCGACGACCCCGCCGCGTGGGCGGCGGGGCTGGTGCTGCCCTGGCTCGTCCTCGGCTTCGTCAACGCCGCCGTCTTCGCCCGGCTCTCCCGCTCCCAGATGCTGGAGACGATGCACGAGGGGTATGTGCGCACCGCGCGCGGCAAGGGCCTCGGCCCGCTGCGGGCCCACCTGAAGTACACGGCCCGCGGCGCCGCGGCGCCCCTGGTGCAGCTGCTCGGCCTGGAGGCGGGCGCGCTGTTCGGCGGGGCGTTCATCACCGAGACCGTGTTCGGGCTCGGCGGCGTCGGCAAGCTCGCCGTCGACGCCGTCGTCCAGAACGACCTGCCCACGGTGGTGGGCACGGTCCTGCTCGCCGCGTTCTCCGTGGTGCTCTTCGTCGCCCTCGCCGATCTGGTGGTGGCCTGGCTCGACCCGAGGGTGAGGCTCGCGTGAGCGTCCTGCACATACGTGACCTGACCGTCTCCTTCACCGGCCGCGGCTCCTCGGTGACCGCTGTCGACGGCGTCTCCTTCGAGCTCGCGCGCGGCGAGGTCGTCGGCCTGGTGGGGGAGTCGGGCTCCGGCAAGTCCACGGTCGGGCTCGCCGCGATGGGGCTCCACGACCCCGCCCGTACGGCGGTGGAGGGCAGCATCACGGTCGGCGGCACCGAGGTCGTCGGGGCACCCGACTTCGCGCTGCGGGCCCTGCGGGGTGCCCGGGTCGCCATGGTCTTCCAGGACGCGCTGGCCGCGCTCTCGCCCTTCCACACGGTGGGGGCGCAGGTCGCGGAGGCGTACCGGATCCACTCCGGCGCGGGCCGGGGCGAGGCGTGGGAGAAGGCCGTCGCGATGCTCGGCCGCGTCGGCATCCCGGCCGCCCGGGCCCGCCACTACCCGCACCAGTTCTCCGGCGGCATGCGGCAGCGCGTCATGATCGCCATGGCACTGGTCAACGAGCCGGACGTACTGATCGCGGACGAGCCGACGACGGCACTGGACGCGCGCGTGCAGCGCCAGGTGCTCGCCCTGCTCTCGGAGCTCCAGGAGGAGCGCGGTACGGCGGTGCTGCTCGTCACCCACGACGTGGGGGTGGTCGCCGAGACGTGCTCGCGCATGCTGGTCATGCGCTCGGGCCGGGTGGTGGAGGACGGCCCCACGGCGAAGCTCCTCACGGATGCGGAGCATCCGTACACCCGCGCCCTCGTGGGCGCGGCCCCCACGTTGTCGACGGTCCCGGGCACGCGCTTGCCGACGGTGGACGACCCGGTGTCGTATTCCGCTGCCGCGGGCTCCCCTGCCGGGGAGGGCGCGGAGCCCGCTGCCGCGGAGGACGCGGGCCGCAGGCCGTCCCAGGCTTCGGCGCCCGGCCTGAGCCCGGCCCGGCACCGCCGGACACCGCCGTCGGGGTTGCCCGCCGCGGCGGCGGGGAAGGGGGTCGCCGGAGAGAGCGCGGGTCTCAGGGACGGTGACCTCCTCACCGCCGCGACGGCGAGTCGTTCCGCGGCGGAATCCGGCGGTGCCGAGCCGGCCTTCGGCGCGGCCGGGGCGACCCGCGCCGCGGACGGCGGCGTGCTGGCCGAAGTCGTCGGACTCACCGTCGAGTTCCCCGGTCGCCGTGCCCTCTGGGCGCGCAGGGCGGAGCCCGTGGTCGCGGTGAACGGGGTCGATCTTCAGGTGCGGCAAGGGGAGACGCTCGGGCTCGTGGGGGAGTCCGGGTCCGGGAAGTCGACCACGGCTCGCGTGTTCGCGGGGTTGCAGCGGCCCACCGCCGGGAGCGTGCGGTTCGACGGGGAGGACATCGGGCTGCCCGCCGTGCGGAAGGCGCTCGGCCGCGACGTCCAGCTCGTCTTCCAGGACCCGTACGCCTCGCTCAACCCACGCCGTACCGTCGAGCAGATCGTGACCACGCCCCTGCGCGTGCACACCGGCCTGGACGCCGACGCCCGCCGCGCCCGCGCGGCCGAGCTCCTGCTCCAGGTCGGGCTCGCCGAGGAGCATCTCGACCGCTACCCGCACGAGTTCTCCGGCGGCCAGCGCCAGCGCATCGGCATCGCGCGGGCCCTCGCCCCGCGCCCCCGGCTGGTCATCGCGGACGAGCCGGTCTCCGCGCTCGACGTGTCCGTACAGGCGCAGGTGCTCAACCTGCTCATGGACCTCCGCGACGAGCTGGGACTCTCCCTGCTCTTCGTGTCGCACGACCTCGCCGTCGTCCGGCACTTCTGCGACCGCGTCGCCGTCATGCGCGCGGGAACCGTGGTGGAGAACGGGCCGCGCGACGAGGTCTTCGACGACCCGAAGGCCGCGTACACGCGCGAGCTACTCGCTGCCGCCCTGTAAGGCCCCCGTGCCGCCGCCCGTGGAGGGGGCGGGCGGCGGCACGGGCCTTCGCGGGCGGAGCAGGCCGACGGCGGTGACGTCGTCGGCGAGGCCGAGCCTGTGGGCGTCCGCCGGTACCTCCCGCTCCCGCTCCGGGTCCAGGTCCGGGGACAGCCCGGCCAGCCACGTGGAGAGCGCCCCGGTGTACGCCAGGGCGCCGTCCGGGAGCCCCTGGCGGAGCAGTTCCCGCGCGAGCTCGGAGTCCGCCCGGCGGAGCGCGGCCGCGCGGGCCGCGAGGAAGTCGGGGGAGAGCTTCCGTTCACCGGGCCGGGGGAGCACCGCCGCCTCGGCCACCGCCCGGAACTCCGGCAACTCCCGCACCGCGTCCGGCACTTCGTGCCCGCTGGTGTACTCGATCAGTTCGAGGAGGGGGTGGGCCGCGCCGGGCGCCCGTCCCCCGCCCGCCGTGCCCGGCAGCCAGGCGCACGTGAACTCGCCGAAGCGCGTACGGAACCGGAGCCGCCACTCCGGTGACATCACGGGGGCCACCATCCGCCAGGCGTCGGCCAGGGCCCGCTCCAGCGCGGTGCGCGGCGGCGGGGTGCGGCCGGTGTCCATGGGCAGGAAGTCGAGCAGGGCGTCGGCGAAGGGCGGCGGCTGCCCGCCCGGCCCGTGTTCCCCGTCCGTGCCGTCGAGGATGCCGTCGAGGACGAAGAACCACACCAGCCAGGCCGCGCCGCGCTGTAAGCGCGCGCACTCGGCGTCGGGCATGACCCGCGCCGCGAACGCCGCGCAGCCCGCCCTGCGGAACCGCCGCTGGGCGGAGAAGGACTGGGTGAGCCCCGTCCGCCGCACCCAGCGGTCGAGGAACGCGGCGGTCTCCGGGGCGTACGGGCTGACGCGGACGCGGCTGCCGGGGACGGGCGGCGGGGTGCTGGGCATGCGTTCCTCCGCTGGGTGCGGAACCGGGTGGCGCTTCCGGGGCGGTGAGGTTCTACCCGGCGCCGGGCGGGAACCACGGCGCGTCCGCGCACTCCCCGGCGCATGACGCCCGGCACGCGACCCCTGCCTCCCGGAGGCTCCGCCCCCGGACCCCGTTTCGGTGCGGCCCGGTGGTCCGGTTGTGCCCACCGGGTTGCCTCTTGCGCTCCGCGCGCGACCAGCCCCCACCGGACCGGGATCCGGGGCGGAGCCCCGGACTCAAGGGGCGCGGGGAACTGCGCGACCAGCCCCCACCGGACCCGCAGCCGCCCGACGGCATCAGCTCGGCAGACGCTGAGGCGCCCCGCCCCCTACCGCAGGCAGATGC
>NZ_JAINFC010000307.1 GCF_020740835.1 Streptomyces sp. UNOC14_S4 | reverse complement strand
ATGCCCGCGTCCCCGCCGCCCGGCGGCACCGGGCGCCCCGCGGCACGCCCCGCCGCGGTCCCCGCCTCCGGCGCGCAGACCCGCCGCTGGATCGAGATCAACGGCACGCGGCACCAGATCTCACGCCCCACCCTCGTGCTGGGCCGCAGCACCGAAGCGGACGTACGGATCGACGACCCCGGCGTCTCCCGCAGGCACTGCGAGATCCGGGTCGGCACCCCCTCGACGATCCAGGACCTGGGGTCGACGAACGGGATCGTGGTGGACGGACAGCACACCACGCGCGCTACGCTCCGCGACGGCTCACGCATCGTCGTGGGCAGCACCACCATCATTTACCGGCAAGCCGAAGGGTGAAGCGGGGGCAATGTCAGAGCTGACCCTCACGGTCATGCGGTTGGGTTTCCTCGCCGTCTTGTGGCTGTTCGTCATCGTGGCCGTCCAAGTCATCCGCAGTGACCTCTTCGGCACGCGGGTGACCCAGCGTGGCTCCCGCCGCGGCGGGAATGACCGGCAGACCCAGCGCGCGGCACAGCACTCCGCACCGCCGCAGCAGCAGCGCCAGCAGCAGGGCGGCGGCCGTCGTGCCGACCGCGGCCGCCGCGGCGCGCCCACCAAGCTCGTGGTGTCCGAAGGCTCCCTCACCGGCACCACGGTGGCCCTGCAGGGCCAGACCATCTCCCTCGGCCGTGCCCACGACTCGACGATCGTGCTGGACGACGACTACGCCTCCAGCAGGCATGCCAGGATCTACCCGGACCGCGACGGACAGTGGATCGTCGAGGACCTCGGGTCGACCAACGGCACCTATCTCGACCGGACCCGGCTGACCACCCCGACCCCGATCCCGCTCGGCGCGCCGATCCGCATCGGCAAGACCGTCATCGAGCTGCGGAAGTAGTAGGACCATGACGACCGGAGGGTGGGCAGCGTGTCTGGGAAGGGGCTGTACCCGGAGCCGACTGGCGAGGTGCGCATGAGTCTTTCACTGCGCTTCGCCGCCGGATCGCACAAGGGCATGATCCGGGAGGGCAACGAGGACTCCGGTTACGCCGGCCCCCGCCTGCTCGCCATCGCCGACGGCATGGGCGGCCAGGCCGCGGGCGAGGTGGCCTCCTCCGAGGTGATCTCCACCCTGGTGGGGCTGGACGACGACGTCCCGGGCTCCGACATCCTCACCTCCCTCGGCACCGCGGTGCAGCGGGCCAACGACCAGCTGCGCGTCATGGTCGAGGAGGACCCCCAGCTCGAGGGCATGGGCACCACGCTCACCGCCCTGCTGTGGACCGGTCAGCGGCTCGGGCTCGTCCACGTCGGCGACTCGCGCGCGTACCTGCTGCGCGACGGCGTGCTCACGCAGATCACGCAGGACCACACCTGGGTGCAGCGCCTCGTCGACGAGGGGCGCATCACCGAGGAGGAGGCCACCACCCACCCGCAGCGCTCCCTGCTGATGCGCGCGCTGGGCAGCGGCGACCATGTCGAGCCCGACCTCTCCATCCGTGAGGTGCGCGCGGGCGACCGCTACCTGATCTGCTCCGACGGCCTCTCCGGCGTGGTCAGCCACCAGACGATGGAGGAGACCCTCGCCGGCTACCAGGCCCCGCAGGAGACGGTCCAGGAGCTCATCCAGCTCGCGCTGCGCGGCGGCGGCCCCGACAACATCACGGTGATCGTCGCCGACGTCCTCGACGTCGACGGCACGGACACCCTGGCGAGCCAGTTCAGCGACACCCCGGTGATCGTCGGCGCGGTCGCCGAGAACCAGCTCCAGCTGGGCGAGGACGGTGCCCTGCACACCCCGGCGGGGCGGGCCGCCGAGCACGCCCGCGCCAACCGGCCCGTACCGCCGTCGGGCGGCTTCGGCCCGCCCGGCAGCGGCGAGGCGGGCATGGGCGGGGCGCCGGACGGCTCGTTCGGCGCCTTCATGGACGAGGAGTACGTCAAGCCCGTCCGCCGCGGCAGGTGGATCAAGCGGTCCCTGATCGTGGCCGTGGTGCTCGGCGTCATCGGCGGCGGGCTCTACAGCGGCTACAACTGGACGCAGACGCAGTACTACGTCGCCGCCAAGGACAACGACCACCTCGCCCTCTACCAGGGCATCAACCAGGACCTGGCCTGGATCAGCCTCAGCAAGCTGTACCAGGACCACCCCGAGATCGAACTCAAGTACCTCCCGGTCGACCAGCGCGGCCGCGTCCAGGACACCATCGCCCTCGACAGCAAGGACAAGGCCGTCCAGAAGGTGAAGGAACTGGGCCTGCTCGCGGGCGCCTGCAAGAAGGAGGACGAGCGCCGCAAGGCCGAACAGCAGGCGCGCGAGAAGGAGAAGCAGAGCGGCGAGCGCGCGGGCGGCGCGCTGGGTGAGGCCGGCAAGGTCTCCCCGAGCGCTCAGGCCACCCCCACCGCGTCGCCCGCGCCCGGTCCCACCCTCAGCGAGGAAGAGCAGAAGTTGGTCCCCCAGTGCAGCACTCAGCAGTGAAGCGGTAGGGGTCCGTCACGCCATGTCAGCCATGTCATCGACCACCACGACCACCACGATCAGCACCGTGGGCCTGCCCAGCCGGCGCAACACCGAGCTGGCGCTGCTCGCCTTCGCGGTGCTGATCCCGTGTTTCGCCTACGCCAACGTGGGGCTCGCCCTCAATGGTCAGATGCCCTCGGGCATGCTCGGCTACGGCATCGGCCTCGGTCTGCTCGCGGGCGTCGGCCATATCGTCGTCCGGAAGTTCGCCAAGTACGCGGACCCGCTGCTGCTGCCGCTGGCCACGCTGCTCAACGGGCTCGGCCTCGTCCTCATCTGGCGGCTCGACCAGTCGGAGCGGCTGGCGAACCTCGCGAAGAGCCAGGGCTTCAAGTTCGTCGCGTCGGCCCCGAACCAGCTGCTGTTCTCCGCGATCGGCATCGGGCTCTTCTGCGCCGTCGTGGTCTTCCTCAAGGACCACCGCATCCTCCAGCGCTACACGTACATCTCGATGGCGCTGGCGCTGGCCCTGCTGATCGCGCCGATGTTCTTCCCGGCGAAGTTCGGCGCGCGGATCTGGATCACCATCCCCGGCCTGGGCTCGATCCAGCCCGGTGAGTTCGCGAAGATCATCCTGGCGGTCTTCTTCGCGGGCTACCTGATGGTGAAGCGCGACGCCCTGGCCCTGGCCAGCCGCCGCTTCATGGGGATCTACCTGCCGCGCGGCCGTGACCTCGGCCCGATCCTGGCCGTCTGGGCGTTCAGCATCCTCATCCTGGTCTTCGAGACCGACCTCGGTACGTCGCTGCTCTTCTTCGGCATGTTCGTCGTGATGCTCTACGTCGCGACCGAGCGCACCAGCTGGATCGCCTTCGGCCTGCTGATGTCCGCCGCGGGCGCGGTCGGCGTGGCGTCCTTCGAGCACCACGTGCAGGCCCGTGTGAACGCCTGGCTCGACCCGTTCGGCGGCTGGGGCAAGTCCGCGGCCAGCGAGCAGATCTCGCAGGCGCTGATGGCCTTCGGCTCCGGCGGCGTCTTCGGCTCCGGCTGGGGACAGGGCTACTCCGACCTGATCGGCTTCGCCGCGAACTCCGACTTCATCCTCGGCACCGTCGGCGAGGAGCTCGGGCTCGCGGGCACCATGGGAATCCTGCTGATCTACGGGATCATCGTGGAGCGCGGCGTGCGCACCTCCCTCGCCGCCCGTGACCCCTTCGGCAAGCTGCTCGCGTGCGGCCTGTCGGCGGCGTTCGGCATCCAGGTCTTCGTCGTGGCCGGCGGCGTGATGGGCCTGATCCCGCTGACCGGTATGACCATGCCCTTCATGGCGGCCGGTGGTTCCTCCGTGATCGCCAACTGGGCACTGGTCGCCATCCTGATCAAGATCAGCGACACCGCGCGGCGCCCCGCGCCGGCGCCCGCCCCCACCACTGACGCCGAGATGACCCAGGTGGTCCGCCCGTGAACAAGCCCGTGCGCCGGATCGCGATCTTCTGCGGTCTGCTGACGCTTGCCCTGCTGCTGCGCAGCAACTGGCTCCAGTTCGTCCAGGCGGACTCGCTCAAGACCAACAAGCACAACCACCGCGTCGCCATCGCCCGCTACAGCCACCCGCGCGGCGACATCATCGTCGACGGCAAGGCGGTCACGGGCTCGCAGGAGACCGACGGCATCGACTACAAGTACCGGCGCAGCTACACCAACGGCGAGATGTGGGCGCCGGTCACCGGTTACAGCTCGCAGGTCTTCGACGGCTCCCAGCTGGAGAAGCTCTACGACAAGATCCTGACCGGGGACGACGACAAGCTCTTCTTCAACCGCACCGTGGACATGTTCACGGGCAAGGCGCAGAAGGGCGGTGACGTGATCACCACCCTGAACTCCAAGGCCCAGGAGGCCGCCTTCAAGGGCCTCAACGGCAAGCGCGGCGCCGTCGCCGCCCTCGACCCGCGTACGGGCAAGATTCTCGCCCTGGCATCCACCCCCTCGTACGACCCATCGAAGATCGCGGGCGCGAACGACGGCAAGAACTGGACGACGCTGGAGCAGGACAAGGACCAGCCGATGCTCAACCGGGCGCTGCGGGCCACCTACCCGCCCGGTTCGACGTTCAAGGTCGTCACGGCGGCGGCGGCGCTGGAGAACGGGCTCTACACGGACCCGGACCAGAACACCAAGACCCCGCCGAAGTACATCCTTCCGGACTCGGTCACCCCGCTGGCGAACGAGGGCAGCATCCAGTGTGAGAACGTCTCCATGCGCGAGGCCCTCCGGATCTCCTGCAACACCGTCTTCGGCAAGATCAGCGCCGACCTCGGCAACGAGAAGATGAAGAAGCAGGCGGAGAAGTTCGGCTACAACAGCGAGGTCCTCACGCCCGTCCGCGCCGAGAAGAGCGTCTACCCCAAGGACAACCGGCCGCAGAACGCCATGGACGGCATCGGCCAGGCGTCCAACCGCGCCACCCCGCTCCAGATGGCCATGATCGTCTCCGCGATCGCCAACAACGGCAAGCTGATGGAGCCGTACATGGTCGACAAGGTCCGGGCGCCGAACCTCAACATCATCGAGACGCACCAGCCGAAGCAGATGTCGCAGCCGCTCTCCGCGGCGAACGCGCAGAAGATCCAGTCGATGATGGAGACGGTCGTCCAGAAGGGCACCGGCACCAGCGCCCAGATCGACGGCGTCACGGTCGGCGGCAAGACCGGTACCGCCCAGCACGGCGTCGACAACAGCGGCAAGCCCTACGCCTGGTTCATCTCCTACGCGAAGACCGACAACGGCTCGCCGGTCGCGGTCGCCGTCGTCGTCGAGGGCGACGACACGACGGCGCGTGACGACGTCGCCGGTGGCGCGCTGGCCGCGCCGATCGCGAAGAACGTCATGGAGGCGGTACTCAGCACGTCGAAGTGACGCCGCTCACCCCTCCGCCCGCGCGCCGTGTGTGACGGTACCGGTCGTGTATCAGGTGACGGTGGCGCCCGGAAGGCGCGCAACCCGCCGGGTACGGTATGCCCGGACAGCACACCGCCGGACCCACGCCGGTGAGGTCAGGAAAACGGAAGGGCTGGAGCTATGGAAGAGCCGCGTCGCCTCGGCGGCCGGTACGAGCTGGGCTCGGTGCTCGGCCGTGGTGGCATGGCCGAGGTCTACCTCGCCCACGACACCCGGCTCGGCCGCACCGTCGCCGTGAAGACGCTGCGGGTGGACCTCGCCCGCGACCCGTCCTTCCAGGCCCGGTTCCGCCGGGAGGCCCAGTCGGCGGCCTCGCTCAACCACCCGTCGATCGTCGCCGTCTACGACACCGGCGAGGACTACGTGGACGGGGTCTCGATCCCGTACATCGTCATGGAGTACGTCGACGGGTCGACGTTGCGCGAACTGCTGCACTCCGGCCGGAAGCTGCTGCCCGAGCGCTCCCTGGAGATGACGATCGGCGTCCTCCAGGCGCTGGAGTACTCGCACCGGGCGGGCATCGTCCACCGCGACATCAAGCCCGCCAACGTCATGCTGACGCGCACGGGCCAGGTCAAGGTGATGGACTTCGGCATCGCCCGCGCCATGGGTGACGCGGGCATGACGATGACCCAGACCGCGGCCGTGATCGGCACCGCCCAGTACCTCTCCCCGGAGCAGGCCAAGGGCGAGCAGGTCGACGCGCGCTCGGACCTCTACTCCACCGGCTGCCTGCTCTACGAGCTGCTGGCCGTGCGCCCGCCGTTCGTGGGCGACTCCCCCGTGGCCGTCGCCTACCAGCACGTGCGCGAGGAGCCGAACCCGCCGAGCGCCTTCGACCCGGAGATCTCGCCCGAGATCGACGCGATCGTCCTCAAGGCCCTGGCCAAGGACCCGGACTACCGCTACCAGTCCGCCGACGAGATGCGGGCCGACATCGAGGCGACCCTGGAGGGCCGCCCGGTGGCCGCCATGGCGGGTGCCGGGTACGGCGCCGGGGGCTACGGCGAGGACCAGCCGACGACGATGCTGCGCTCGCAGGACCACGGCCCGGGGCAGACGTCCATGATGCCCCCGGTCAGCGAGGGGGACGGCGGCTACGGCGGCTACGACGACGGGAACGGCCGCAGGCGCGGCGGTGGCGGCGGCAAGAAGAACAACCTCTCCACCATCCTGTTGATCGTCGCGGGCATCCTGGTGCTCGTCGGCGCGATCTTCATCGGCAAGTCGCTGTTCGGCGGGACCAACAATTCCCAGGTGACGGTGCCGAACCTGGTCGGCGAGACGCTCAAGGAAGCCAAGGACCAGGCCGACAACGTCGGTCTGAAGGTCGTGCAGGACGGTACGAAGGCCTGCGACCAGGACAAGGGCAAGATCTGCGAGCAGAACCCCAAGGACGGCGGCAAGATCGACCGGGGCAGCACGATCAAGGTGAAGGTCTCCGAGGGCGCCGAGCAGATCGAGGTCCCGGACGTCACCGAGAAGCAGCAGAGCACGGCCCGCCAGCTCCTGGAGGACAAGGGCTTCATCGTCGAGGTGAAGACGACCGCGAGCGAGGGCAACACTCCCGGCACCGTGCTGAGCCAGGACCCCAAGGGCTCCACCAAGGCCGCCAAGGGCTCCACGGTCACGCTGACGGTCGTCGAGGCACAGGCGACCAAGCAGGTGCCGATCGTGATCGGCCAGTCCTACGACGCCGCGAACAAGCAGCTGAGCGACCTCGGCTTCAACGTGAAGAAGACCGAGGAGGAGTCGGACCAGCCCGCAGGCACTGTCATCAAGCAGAGCCCCGACGGCAACACCATCTCCAAGGTCGGCTCCACGGTCACGCTGACCGTCGCCAAGGGCAAGGCGAACCAGAAGGTGGCCGTCCCGGGGCTGACCGGCCGGAAGCTCAAGGACGCCAGGAAGGCACTGACGGACGCGGGCCTTCAGGTCGGCAACGTCACTGGCCCGCAGGACGACAACGCCACCGTGTTCACGTCCGACCCGATCGCCGGCACCCAGGTCGACAAGAACACTCCGGTCAACCTGACGACGGTGGGCGGGCTCCCCGGCGGCCCGGGCGGTGACACGGGCACCCCCGGCGGGGACCAGGGCACCGACGGGGGCTTCCTCAGCGGCTGGACCGGCGGCCGCAGGCACTGAACCTGAAGGCTTCTGCCGCACTTTTCTCCCAAACCTCGAGGGCGGGCCGAATTTCTCGGCCCGCCCTCGCTTGGTGTCCGTGTGCGCGTGTCCGCGTACCCGCGTGTCCTACTTCCGCAGCTCCACCGGCAGCGTGCGCTTGTTGTCGACCTTCTCCTCGCGCTGGAGCTCCGCCCAGACGATGTAGCGGTAGTCCGAGGTGTAGACGGGCGTGCAGGTCGTGAGGGTCAGATAGCGGCCGGGCTGCGTCTTGCCCGACTCCTTCGGGACCGGGTTCAGGACGTCCACGTTGTACTTGGAGGTCTGCTTGAGCTCGGCGTAGACCTTGTAGACGTACCAGGTGTCGCGCGTCTCGAAGACGACCGCGTCACCCGTCCTGATCTTGTCGATGTTGTGGAACTTCGCGCCGTGGCCGTCGCGGTGCGCGGCCAGGGTGAAGTTGCCCTGCTTGTCCCAGGGCATCGCGGCCTTCACTGGGTCGCGATAGAAGCCCGCCACGCCCTCGTTGAGGATGTCGGAGCCGGTGCCGCTCTTGACGAGCACCTCGCCGTTCTTCATCGACGGCACGTGCAGGAAGCCGATGCCGTCCTTGGTGTCCAGCGCGCCGGGGCCGCTGGGGCCGCCCTTCGCCCAGTTGTCGCGCACGTGGTTGCCCTGCCGCTTCGCCTCGCGGTCGGCGAGGACGTTCGTCCACCACAGCGAGTAGACGACGAACAGGGCCATCAGCACCCCCGCCGTGATCAGCAGTTCGCCGATCACCGCCACCGTGGCCGCGATCCGTCCGCGCGAGGGGGACGGCCACCGTGGCCCGTCGCCGTCGTTCCGTGCCACCGCGTCGTACCCCGCTTCGCTCTGTGCCGTTGTCCCCGGCCGCCCGTTCACCGTCCGCGGCCCGCTCACCCGACGAGGGCGTCCGGCTTGCCCTTGCTCCGGGGCCGCTCGTCGACCATCTTGCCCCAGACGATCATCCGGTACGTACTGGTGAATTCCGGGGTGCAGGTCGTCAGGGTGATGTAGCGCCCGGGACCGGTGAAGCCGGAACCCTGCGGCACCGGGGCGATGACCGCGACGTTCTCCGGGGACGTCTGCTCCAGGCGGCTCGTCATCTCGTAGGTGTAGAAGGCGCTCTGCGTCTCCACGACGATCTTGTCTCCGGGCTTCAGCCTGTTGACGTAGCGGAACGGTTCGCCGTGGGTGTTGCGGTGCCCGGCCAGCGCGAAGTTCCCCCGCTCGTCCCAGGGCATCGCGGACTTGAGCGCCCCCACGTAGTGGCCGACCATGCCACGGTCGAGGACCTGGTGCTTGCCGGTGCCCTCCGCGATGGGGGCCTTCACGTCCAGCGCGGGGATATAGATGATCGCGAAGCCCTCGCCGGGCGAGAACGTGCCCGCGTCCCGGTCCTTGCCGACGCCCTTGTCCCAGGAATTCCGCAGGTGTTTGGCGGCACCACCCGCCTGCTGGTGGGCTATCACGTTCGTCCACCACAACTGGTACGCGACGAACAGCAGCAGCACCACGCCGACCGTGATGAACAGCTCGCCGACGAAGCGGCTCGCCATGACGCCGAAACCGACCCGCGGCGCGGCTCCAGCCGCGTGTGGCGCCGTGGGCGTCACCGGCCGGCGGGAACGGCGGGACCGCCGGGAACGCGGCGCTCTGTGCGCCCCACGGGCCGCCTTCCGCCGCGCGGCCCGGCCACCCC
>NZ_JAINFC010000306.1 GCF_020740835.1 Streptomyces sp. UNOC14_S4 | reverse complement strand
CAGCCACCCCCATCCTCATCCCGACCCTCACCCCGAAAGGAGCCGACTCCGTGAGCGAGCCGGACGCCCCCCTGCTGGACTACGCACTCATCAGCGAGCCGTTCCCCCTGTACGCGGCCACCGGTACCGACGACCCCGCGACCGCCCTGCACCTGGTGGTGTCCAACGGCGGCGGCGACACCGTCTACTGCCGGGAGATCGTGTTCTCCCTGCCCGAGGGCGATCTCGCCAAGAGCCTGGTCGAGGCCGACGCGGGCGACGGCAACGCCGGGGAGAACTGGACGGTGGCGAGGCTGGAGGCCGGTACGCAGACCCTCCTGCCGCAGGGCGACTACGCCCACTTCGTGGCCAAGCCGCCCCAGGACGGCGCGCCGGTCGACGTCTCGGGCATCACCGTCACCCTGGAGAACCTCAAGATCAGCCGCCACCCCGGCACAGCCCGCATCGAGATCCGCGAGGTCGCCACCACGGACACGAGCACGTGGCCGGACAACCCGCGCTTCACCACGCTGCCGATCACGAAGTTCCCGGCACCGAAGATCCCGGTCCAGGCGATCTGCGACTTCAGGGCGGACAAGCTGGAGGTGGAGGCGGGCGGCGCGGTCCGCCTCATGTGGAGCGGCCCGAAGACGCTGGAATACACGGTCTCCTACGGTGGCCAGGACCACAAGGTCAACGACCTGGAATGGCACGTCGACGCGATCGACCGGGACACGACGTTCCAGCTCTCGTACACCGTCGGGGGCACCACCACGCACTACCTGACGACCACGGTCACGGTGAAGAACCCGAAGCTGACGGGGCTGACGGTGGACGGTGACGTCACGGTCACCGGTGCCACGGGCGTTCAGGGGCTGACGGTGGGCGGGGACCTGACGGCGAACGGCAACGTCACCGCCGTCACCGGCGACAAGATCTTCCGCATCCGGGAGCTGCGCGGACCTCTCGGAGAGAACCTCAACGTCAACAGCACCATCAGTGTGCTGAAGGACAACTCTGTCAACATCGCAGGCGATACGACGATGAACGGAGCTCTGACGGTGGGCGGGGACCTGACGGCGAACGGCAACGTCACCGCCGTCACCGGCAACAAGATCTTCCGCATCCGGGACCTGCGAGGCCCCTACGGGGAGAACCTCGGCGTCGACAGCACAGTCGAGGTCAAGCCCGGCAATGACATCACTCGCGGAGGCAATAGCGTCTTCGCCAATGGCGATGCTGTGAATCTGAGGAATGACGCAACCGGAGGAAACATATACACCTCAGATGCCACAGAGCACTACGACGCCTACGCGGTTTACACGGAAACGGGCGGGCACCGTCGGGACAAGTGGTACTTGAACCACGGCTGAGCAGCTTCAGGCAATTCCCTGGCGATTTCCGCAGGGCGGAGGCCGCTCTCGCAGGGATGCGAGGGCGGCCTTTCCGGCGTCGCGGCGGAAAACCCCGGCGGGGCGACGGGCGCGCCGAGAGGCGACTCGCGGCGTCCCGCCGCCCGTTCGCCGTCCACAGGTGGCGAAGGGCGGCGGTACGGGATACGGATGCCCTACGGCTGCCCCTCCCGCTCCGGAACCCGAAGGAGGCCCCCGTGGCTCCGCTGTCCGCCGCCGGTCCGCTGTGGCGATGAGCGCGGCCCGGTCCTGGGCCGGGCACGACAGCTGGCTGCTGGCGCTGGTCCTGCTGTCCGTCGTCGTGGTCGTCCTGCTCATCGGCTGGCTGAAGGTCCACGCGTTCCTCGCCCTCATGGTGGGGTCCCTGGCCGTCTCGCTGTCGGCGGGGCAGCCCGCGCAGAAGGCCATCGGCTCGTTCACCACCGGGTTCGGGCGCACAGCGGGCTCGGTCGGTGTGCTCATCCTGCTCGGCGCGATCCTGGGCAGGATGCTGGCCGACTCCGGGGGCATCCGGCAGATCGTCGGCACCCTGACACGCGCGGTGGGGCCGAGGGGCCTGCCCTGGGCGCTCACGCTCGTCGCGGCGCTGGTGGGCCTGCCGGTGTTCTTCGAGGCGGGCTTCGTGATGCTGATGCCGCTGGTGCTGCAACTGGCCCGACAGGCCGGCTACCCGGTGCTCCGCGTCGGCCTCCCGGTCGTGGCCGGGCTGGCCACGGTGCACGCGCTGGTCCCTCCCCACCCCGGGCCGCTGGTCGCGATCGAGGCCGTGCACGCCTCGATCGGGCTGACCATGGTCTACGGCCTGGTCGTCGCCGTCCCCACGGCCGTCGTCGCGGGGCCGCTGTTCACCGCCTTCGCCTGGCACCGCGTCCCGGCCCGGGTCCCCGAGGCCACCACGGCCGCCTTCACCACGGCCGCCCGGGGGACCGAGGAGGGCGGCGAGACAGCCGCGCGCAGGCTGCCGAGCTTCCCGGTCACCCTCGCCACCATCCTGCTGCCGGTCGCGCTGATGCTCCTCAAGGCCGTCTTCGACAGCGTCTCCGTCCCCCACGGCGCGCTGTACGCCGCCGTGGAGTTCCTCGGCTCGCCGGTGATCGCGCTGCTCGTGACGGTCTTCGTGTCCCTCTTCACCTTCGGGTACACCCTCGGCGCGGACCGGCGCGGCGTCCAGGCGTCGCTGGCCCGGAGCTTCCCGCCGGTCGCCGGGGTGCTGGTGGTCGTCGGCGCGGGCGGCGGCTACTCGCAGGCGCTGCAGGACGCGGGCATCGACCACGCCATCGCTCTGGCCGCCCACGACCTGCGCCTCTCCCTGATCCTGCTCGCCTGGCTGGTGGCCGCGCTGATGCGGGTGGCCGTCGGCTCCGGCACGGCGGCCACGGTCACCGCGGCCGGGATCGTCGGCCCGGTCGCCACCGGCCTGACGCCCTCCCAGGCCGCCCTGCTCGCACTGGCCCTGGGCTCCGGCTCGGCTTTCCTCGGGCACGTCAACGACGCCGGATTCTGGATGTTCAAGGAGTACCTCGGGCTGTCGGTCGGCGGCACGCTCAGGACGTGGACGGTGCTGCACACGCTGCTCTCCCTCACCTCCCTCGCGGGCATCCTGGTGCTGGACGCCCTGGTGTGACCGGCCCGGAGCCCGCGCCCCCCTGCGTCCGTCCAGGCCGCGGGCGGACGGTGCCCGGGAGCCCCCGGCGGTGCTGCGCAACGTGACCGGTGGCGCCCCGACGGATGCCAGAAGACGCTTCCGCCTACCTGTGCCATGTGGTACCCAGAGAACTCCCCCAAGCTTCTGCTGCCAGGCCTGGACGCTCCCCTTTCGCCCCGGCGATATAGCGGATTCGGCTACTACGACTCTGGCCAGGCTCACCTCCTCCTGCTTCAGCCATCAGAATCGACTGCCCCTACTTCCACTTCCCTGGCTTGCAGAAACACCGGCAGGAAAGCAAGGGAGTCCATGAACCGGAGCCATCACCAGCACGCTTATAAGTTCCCGAAACACAAAGCCGCCGGGATGCCGCCGCCTGACAGCGGGGCAGCATCCCAGCGGATCTGAAGGGGCTCAGGCCGGGCGGACACTCTCGACGGAGAGCCGGGTCAGTCACGTCATCTGTGCGGCGAAGGCCTCGTACGCCCGCTCGTCGAAGAGGACGAAGCGGACCTCCTCCACGTTCGTTTCCGCTGCCCGCACCGTCTCCACCGCGATGCGCGCCGCGTCCTCCACCGGCCAGCGGTAGACGCCCGTCGAGATCGCCGGGAACGCCACCGTCCTCGCACCCAGCTCGTCCGCGACCCGCAGTGACTCCCGGTGGCAGGACGCCAGCAGCGCCGAGCGGTCCTCCTCCTGGGAGTACACCGGGCCCACGGTGTGGATGACCCAGTGGGCCGACAGGCGGCCTGCCGTGGTGGATACGGCCTGGCCGGTCCGCAGGCCCTTGCCGTAGTGCCCGGCGCGCAATTCGCGGCAGGCCGCGAGGATGTCCGGGCCGCCCGCGCGGTGGATGGCGCCGTCCACGCCACCGCCGCCGAGCAGCGAGGAGTTGGCAGCGTTGACGATGGCGTCGACGTGCTGGTGCGTGATGTCGCCCTGGACGCAGGTGATGGTGATCATGCGGGTCATTCTCCAGGGTGCGCCGGGGCGGCGTGTCGGCAGGGCCGGGAGTGCGGCCTTCCGCCTCCGGTCGCCCTCGACCTGCGCTCATGAACGCCCGTCAGCCCGCGCCGAAGAGCTTCCCTTCCCGCTCCCCTCCCCTCTTCCCTCTCCGGTGAACAGCCTGTCCAGGTGCCGGTCGAC
This sequence comes from Streptomyces sp. UNOC14_S4, assembly GCF_020740835.1. Classification (GTDB taxonomy): domain Bacteria; phylum Actinomycetota; class Actinomycetes; order Streptomycetales; family Streptomycetaceae; genus Streptomyces. Next base: position 5,137 of record NZ_JAINFC010000306.1, on the reverse strand, counting down.
AGCGGTGAGCACGCCCTGAGGGGTGATCACGTCCAGTTCGAGCAGGGTCGTGAAGCCGGTGAGGGCGAGGAGCAGGTCGGTCTCGGTCACCGGGTCACGGTCGGGGGCGATGTGCCCGTCGGCGATCGCCTGGCGGACCAGTTGCTCGACCAGGGCGCGCCCTTGCAGGAGTCCGCCGCGGGCCCGCGCGTGAACGTTCTCGTCGTGCAGGGCCTCGAGGACGTAGGCGGCGCTCATCCGGCTGGTCGCGCGGGCGTCGGCGTGCAGGGGGAGCATTTCCGTGAGCATCAGCCGGAGCACGTCGCGGGGGTGCGGCCGGTCGCCGAGTTCCCTCAGGCCCCGGTCGACGCGCAGCGCGGTCTGCTCGGCGGCGAAGTCCATGGCGAAGGTGAGCATCGCCTCCCGGGAGGCGAAGTAGTGCTGCAGCTGCCCCAGGGAGATGCCCGCCTCCTGCGCGACCTCACGCATCGTCAGCTGTGTGACGCCGCGCTGCTCCACCACGCGCCACAGCGCGCGGGCGATCACTTCGCGGCGTTCCCGGTGGTCGACCTGTTTCGGCATCGTCGGCTGCTCCGCCCCTCTTTCCAATACAGTTGACATAATACACCTGACCTATAACGCTGAGGGCACCTACGGAGGCAAGGAGACGACGACATGTCCGAACAGCCGAAGGCATTGGGAGCACCGAGGGCACGTACCGCGGAGGGCGTGGTCGAGGGCCGTTGGCGGCAGGGGCACGCGGAGTTCCGCGGCATCCCCTACGCGCAGGCGCCGGTGGGAGCGCTCCGGTTCGCCGCGCCCGTCCGGCCTCATCCCTGGGACGGGATACGGCGGACGGTGGAGTTCGGCCCCGTGCCCCCGGGGTCCGGGCCGACTCCCGCGGGCCCGGCGGCCGAGAACACGGCGGACGAGAGTACGGACTGGCTGACGCTCAACGTCTCCACCCCCGATCCGGGCGCGGCGGGGCTGCCGGTGCTGGTGTGGATTCCCGGCGGCGCCTACATGACGGCGGACGCCGGCGACCCGATGTACGACCCGACGGCACTGACCGCGGCGGGACTCGTCGTGGTGAGCGTCAACTACCGTACGGGCGCCGAGGGCTTCGCCCTCCTGGAGGGCGCCCCGGCCAACCGCGGCTTCCTCGACCAGATCGCGGCACTGCACTGGGTGCGACGGAACATCGCCGCCTTCGGCGGGGACCCCGGCCAGGTCACCGTGGCCGGGCAGTCGGCCGGGGCGGGGTCGGTCGCCGCCCTGCTGACCATGAAGCCGGTACGCGGGCTGTTCCGACGGGCCATCACCCACTCGGTGCCGGGCTGGCACAGCACCCGCGCGCTGGCGGAACAGGTCGCCGCCACGCTCGCCGGGCGGCTCGGCGCGGCACCCACGGCCGCGGCGCTCTCCGCCGTCGCCCCGCAGCGTCTGGCCGACGAGCTCACCGCCCTCACCATCGACCTCCCCGCCCACGGCGGGAGCTGGGGACGGCTCTCCCAGGCCGGTATCGCCGTGTGTCCCGTCGTCGACGGCGACGTCCTCCCGGAGACGCCCTGGCCCGCGCTGGCAGGTGGCCGCGCGGACGGGGTCGAGCTCCTCGTCGGCCACACCCGCGACGAGTTCCGGCTGTTCAGCGTCATGACGGGGCGGCTGGGCACCTTCACCGAGCAGGACGCCCGCACCGCTCTGGACACGTTCGCCCCGGGGCCGGACGGTGCCGGCGCCTACCGCGCCGCCCTCCCGACGGCCACCCCGGAGGAACTGGTCGAGACGGTGTACTCGGACGCGACCTTCCGGATGCCGTCCCTTCTGCTGGCCGAGGCCAACACCGCGGGCGGGGGCACCTCGTTCCTGTTCGAGCTGCGCCTGGCCTCTCCGGCGATGGGCGGGGTCCTGGGTGCCTGCCACAGTCTCGACGTCCCTCTGGTCTTCGGCACCCTCGACAGTCCCAACGGCCGGGGTCTCCTCGGCGACCCGGCCGCGCCCGAGGCCGTCGCGGTGTCGCGAGAACTCCGGCAGGCATGGGTCCGCTTCGCTACCACCGGCGACCCCGGATGGGCCGCCTACCGTCCCGACCAGCGGCTCACCCGCGTCCTGGACACCGTGTCGCAGACCCTGCCCTACCCGGAGCAGGGCTCCCGCCGGATCTGGGAGGGCCACGCCCCGGCCCCGTTCGACCTCGCGTAGGCCGGGCTCCGGGTACGTCCCGGGTACGTCCCGTACGAGCCGGTGTCCGCGTGTCCGTGTGGGCTCAGGCGCGCTCAGGCGGCTCCACCGGCGCGATCGAGCTGGATCAGGTCCCAGCGGTTCCCGTACAGGTCCCGGAAGACGGCCACCGTGCCGTACTGCTCGTGCCGGGGCGTCTCCTCGAAGACGACCCCGGCCGCCCGCATCCGCTCGTAGTCACGGTCGAACGCGTCGGTATGGAGGAACCAGCCGACCCGCCCGCCGGTCTGGTCCCCGACGCGGGCCGCCTGTTCGCCCGCCGCGGCCCTGGCCAGGAGCACGGCCGTCTCCCGGGCCCCGGGCGGTGCCACGACCACCCATCGCTTCCCGCCGTCGAGCGGGGTGTCCTCCAGGAGCTCGAAGCCGAGGGCGTCGCGATAGAAGGCGACGGCCTCGTCATAGTCGCGTACGACAACAGTCACCAGTCCGAGATGCGGCATCCCGCGATCTTGCCTGCGAGGCGAACGAAACGCTACCCGTCCGACGGGAACTCCGGACGTCGCCGACTCCCCTCTCTCCACCCACCGGTACATCGAAGGGTGTAGCGCGCTTTCATCACCGCCTACGAGGACCGGCGTCCCGCGCGCCGTGACGATGAAGGAAAACCGACGACTCCGAGGGGAAACCGATGACGGACACCGTGCGGTCCGCCGTGCCTTCGTCGCGACCGGTGGGCGGCCCCGACGGCCACGACCGCCACGACAGCCACGGCGCGGCCACCGGCCCGGCGGGGCGGATTCCGTTGCTCGACCTGCTGCGCGGTACGGCGATCCTGGGCACGCTGATGACCAACGTCTGGCTCTTCACCGGCCCGGGGGCGGAGTGGGGCGTCCTCTCCGGCAGCGAGGGCGCTTCACTGCACGGCCTGCTCACCGAGCCCTCCTGGTCTTCGGCGGTCGAGAGCGTCTTCCGCTTCCTCGCCGACGGCAAGTTCCTGTCCATGCTGACCATGCTGTTCAGCGTGGGGCTGGCCATCCAGTACGGTTCCGCCGCCAGGCGCGGACAGCCGTGGCCGGGGCGATACAAGTGGCGGGCGCTGTTCCTCTTCGCCGAGGGAACCGTCCACTTCGTCCTGGTCTTCGCCTGGGACGTGCTCATGGGCTACGCGGTCACCGCGCTCGTGGTGGCCTGGCTGCTCAGCAGGACGGAACGGTTCCGGCATCGGGTGATGTGGGCCGCGGCGGGTTTCCATCTCGCGATGATGGTCCTCCTCACGCTGGTCGTCGCCGCCACGGAGCCGGGCGGCGGCGGGGAGGGGACCGACAGCAAGGTCGTCGAGCTCTACGCCCACGGCGGCTACCTCGACATCGTGACGTTCCGTCTGCAGAACGCGATCGTGCTGCGCATGGAGCCGGTCCTGTCCTTCGGGCTGCTGCTCTTCCTCTTCCTGCTGGGGGTACGGCTGTACCGCGCGGGGGCGTTCGCCCCGGACGCCACGGGACGGCGCATCCGCACGCGCATGCTCGCCTGGGGCCTGGGCGTCGGGCTGCCGCTCAACGCGGCGGCGTCCCTGGGCGACTTCTTCCTGCTGAGCCGGTACGTGGCCGCACCCGTGGTGGCCATCGGCCTCATCGGCCTGATCGGCACGCTGGCGGACCGGCTGCACGGCACCGCACGGCGCCCCGGCGTCCTGTCACGAGGGCTGACGACCGGCCTGACCTCCGTGGGCCGCATGGCGCTGACGTGCTACGTCGCCCAGAACGTGCTCTGCGTACTGGCCTCCTACGGCATCGGCCTGGGCCTGGCGAGCCGCCTCGGGCACACCGGGCCGTGGTGGGTGATCGGGCTGTGGGCGACGGTGTGCGCCGTCCTCATGACGGGATCGACGCTGTGGCTGCGGAAGTTCACCGCCGGACCGCTCGAATCCCTGCAGAAGCGGGTGCTCCAGAGGTGACGCCACATCACTGGGAGAGCGGGGGAACACCCACCCCGGTTTCCGGCGGTACGACGCTCTCCCGATGAAAAATCCCCTGAATCCCCTGATCTCCACCATGTGATCGCTGTGGCGGGAGTCAGGCGGGAGTTAATGTGTGGGAGGCCGTCCCCCCACGTGTCGGCGGCGCCTTCCGCGTACCCGTCGCGACGAGCACGGACGCCGGGCGCCGGACGCGGCTCGACGCATCCGCCCGTACCGACCGTGGAGTTCGCCTTGCCCGAGCGCACCATGTCCCGTCCCGCGTTCCGCCACCGCCGCCTCGCCGCGGCGGGCGGTCTCCTCCTCGCCGCCGCGCTCACGCTCACGGGCTGCACGGGGGACGACAAGACCTCGACGGGCTCGGCCGCGTCGCCGTCCGCCACCACGACGGCCATACCTTCGCCGACGCCCACGGACAGCCCGTCGCCTTCCGCGTCTCCCGCGCACCGGCCGTCGTCAAAGGCCCCGGCCCCCGCGAAGGCCGCGCCGACACCCGACCCGGACGGCGACGCCGCCGCCGCGCCCGCCCCGAAGCGCACCCACGGCAGCACCACCGGGTCCTCCCGGAGCGCGGCCTGCGAAATCCTCTCCAACGCCGGGAACTGCTACGAGGCAGGACAGTTCTGCCGCACCCGCGACGTGGGATCCAGCACCCACGACGCCCATGGACGGCTCATCACCTGCGGCACGGGCAGTGGCCGCCCGCGCTGGCACCATTAGGCAGACCCGTCCGCGTTCACCGGCTTCTTGCGAGGAGGCCCCGGTGTTCACGCCGGGGAGGAATCGTATCCGGGTGTTGTGACGCGGAGCGTCGCCGCATCGGGTTCAGGACGCGGAGCGTCCGTACCGCCGCCAGGCACTGCCGGGGTGATGTGAACGCGTGTGCTTGTGGTCGCTGTTTGGGGTGGTGGCTGCGGGATCGGGGTACGGGTGTGCGCTGGTCGTGCGTATGGTCTTTCGGGGGGCGGGGATGTCACGGCTCCCGGCCGGGAGATGGTGGAG
>NZ_JAINFC010000305.1 GCF_020740835.1 Streptomyces sp. UNOC14_S4 | reverse complement strand
CACTCGAACAGCAGCACACCTACCACTCGTTCACCCGGAAAGAGGACCACTGATGGAGTCGGCTGAAATCCGCCGCCGCTGGCTGCGCTTCTTCGAGGAGCGCGGACACACCGTCGTCCCCTCGGCGTCAGTCATCGCGGACGACCCGACCCTGCTGCTGGTCAACGCGGGCATGGTCCCCTTCAAGCCGTACTTCCTCGGCGAGGTCAAGCCGTCCTTCCAGCGCGCCACCAGCGTGCAGAAGTGCATCCGCACGCCCGACATCGAAGAGGTCGGCAAGACCACCCGCCACGGCACGTTCTTCCAGATGTGCGGCAACTTCTCCTTCGGCGACTACTTCAAGGAAGGCGCCATCAAGCTCGCCTGGGAGCTGCTGACCGCCCCGGTGGCGGACGGCGGCTTCGGGCTGGAGCCGGAGAAGCTCTGGATCACCGTCTACCAGGACGACGACGAGGCCGAGCAGATCTGGCGCGACGTCGTCGGCGTGCCCGCCGAGCGCATCCAGCGCCTGGGCAAGAAGGACAACTTCTGGTCCATGGGCGTCCCCGGCCCCTGCGGCCCCTGCTCCGAGATCAACTACGACCGCGGCCCGGAGTTCGGCGTCGAGGGCGGCCCCGCCGTCAACGACGAGCGCTACGTGGAGATCTGGAACCTGGTCTTCATGCAGTACGAGCGCGGCGCGGGCGACGGCAAGGAGGACTTCCCGATCCTCGGCGACCTGCCGTCCAAGAACATCGACACCGGCCTCGGTCTCGAGCGACTCGCCATGATCCTGCAGGGCGTGCAGAACATGTACGAGACCGACACCCTGCGCGTCGTCATGGACAAGGCCACCGAGCTGACCGGCGTCCGCTACGGCGACAAGCACGAGACGGACGTGTCCATGCGCGTGGTCGCCGACCACATGCGCACCTCCGTGATGCTCATCGGCGACGGCGTCACCCCCGGCAACGAGGGCCGCGGCTACGTGCTGCGCCGCATCATGCGCCGCGCCATCCGCAATATGCGTCTGATGGGCGCCACCGGCCCCGTCGTCGCCGAGCTCCTTGACGTCGTCATCAAGACGATGGGCGAGCAGTACCCGGAGCTCGTCACCGACCGCAAGCGCATCGAGACCGTGGCCCTCGCCGAGGAGGCCGCGTTCCTCAAGGCCCTCAAGGGCGGCACCAACATCCTCGACACCGCCGTGTCCGAGACCAAGGCCGCCGGCGGTACGGTCCTCGCCGGTGAGAAGGCGTTCCTGCTCCACGACACCTGGGGCTTCCCGATCGACCTCACCCTCGAGATGGCCGCCGAGCAGGGCCTGACCGTGGATCAGGACGGCTTCCGCCGCCTGATGAAGGAGCAGCGCGAGCGCGCCAAGGCCGACGCCAAGGCCAAGAAGACCGGCCACGCCGACCTGTCCGCCTACCGCGAGGTGGCCGACACCACCGGCGAGACCGACTTCACCGGCTACACCCTCACCCAGAACGAGTCGACCGTCGTCGGCCTGCTCGTCGACGGTGTGCCCTCGCCCGCCGCCACCGAGGGCGACGAGGTCGAGGTCGTCCTCGACCGCACCCCCTTCTACGCCGAGGGCGGTGGCCAGCTCGCCGACCAGGGCCGTATCAAGCTCGACAACGGCGCCGTGATCGAGGTCCGCGACGTCCAGAAGCCCGTCCCGGGCGTCCACGTCCACAAGGGTGTCGTGCAGGTCGGCGAGGTGACGGTCGGTTCGTCCGCCTACGCCTCGATCGACGTCACGCGCCGCCGGGCCATCGCCCGTGCCCACAGCGCCACCCACCTCACCCACCAGGCGCTGCGCGACGCCCTGGGCCCGACCGCCGCCCAGGCCGGTTCGGAGAACTCGCCCGGCCGCTTCCGCTTCGACTTCGGCTCCCCGGCCGCCGTGCCCGGCAGCGTACTGACCGACGTCGAGCAGCGGATCAACGAGGTCCTCTCCCGCGAACTCGACGTGCACGCCGAGGTCATGAGCCTGGACGAGGCCAAGAAGGCCGGTGCCATCGCCGAGTTCGGCGAGAAGTACGGCGAGCGCGTGCGCGTCGTGACCATCGGCGACTTCTCCAAGGAGCTCTGCGGCGGTACGCACGTCGCCAACACCGCCCAGCTGGGTCTGGTGAAGCTGCTCGGCGAGTCCTCGATCGGCTCCGGAGTGCGCCGTGTCGAGGCCCTCGTCGGCGCCGACGCCTACAACTTCCTGGCCCGGGAGCACACGGTCGTCGCCCAGCTGACGGAGCTGGTCAAGGGCCGTCCGGAGGAGCTGCCGGAGAAGATCTCGGGCATGCTCGCCAAGCTCAAGGACGCCGAGAAGGAGATCGAGCGCTTCCGCGCCGAGAAGGTGCTCCAGGCCGCCGCCGGTCTGGCCGAGGGCGCCAAGGACGTGCACGGCGTGGCCCTGGCCATCGGCCGGGTGCCGGACGGCACCGGCGCCGACGACCTGCGCAAGCTGGTCCTCGACGTGCGGGGCCGTATCCAGGGCGGCCGCGCCGCGGTCGTCGCCCTGTTCACCGTGGCCAACGGCCGCCCGCTGACCGTCATCGCCACCAACGAGGCCGCGCGCGAGCGCGGGCTCAAGGCCGGTGAGCTGGTCCGTACGGCTGCCAAGACCCTCGGCGGCGGTGGCGGCGGCAAGCCGGACGTCGCCCAGGGCGGTGGCCAGAACCCGGACGCCGTCGACGAGGCCATGGCCGCCGTCGAGCGCCTCGTGGCGGAAGCGGCCTGATCGCCGTGCGACGAGGCAGGCGTATCGCCGTCGACGTCGGGGACGCCCGGATCGGGGTCGCCACGTGCGACCCCGACGGGATCCTCGCCACTCCGGTGGAGACGGTGCCGGGGCGGGACATCCCGCAGGCCCACAAGAAGCTCGCGGCGATCGTCGCGGAGTACGAGCCGATAGAGGTGGTCGTCGGTCTGCCCCGCTCCCTCAAGGGGGGAGAGGGGCCCGCCGCGGCCAAGGTGCGGACCTTCGCGAAGGAGATGGCCCGGCGGGTGGCGCCCGTACCGGTGCGGCTGGTCGACGAGAGGATGACAACCGTCACAGCCGCCCAGGGACTGCGCGCCTCCGGGGTCAACGCCAAAAAGGGCCGCTCGGTCGTGGACCAGGCGGCAGCGGTGGTCATCCTGCAGAACGCGCTGGAGATCGAGAAGACCTCCGGCCGGCCTCCCGGCGAGGCCGTAGAAGTGGTCATCTGATCGCAGTACGGTAACGTTCCGCGCTGACATGGCAGCCGTTCGAACGTCTTCCGTACAGGACCGACGATTCGAAACCCGCGCTCCCCGGAGCACACGACAGGCTGCCGCTGTGCGGCACTAGGGGATTGATGACTGAGTACGGCCGGAACCCCGGCTCCCAATGGCATCCCGAGGACCCGCTCTACGGGGCACAGGGATACGACGGGCAGCAGCACCCCCAGCAGTCGCAGCAGCCCCACTACGGTCAGCAACATCAACAATACGGCTGGGACCCCTCGCAGAACGCGGGGGGTCCTTACACCGGTGACCCGTACGGGCAGCAGCAGCACCCCCAGCAGCCCGCGGACCCCTATGCCGGCGGGCAGCAGCAGGAGTACTACGGCTCCCAGGACGCGTACGCGCAGCAGCAGCCGCAGCATTCGCAGCAGCAGCCGCAGCAGCACGAATCCCAGCAGCACATGCAGCAGCAGTACCAGCAGCAGGCGCACGTCCCGCAGCAGGAGCAGCAGCACGACACGCAGTCCTTCGAGCAGCACCCGGACTGGCGCTCGGAACCGAACGAGGAGAAGATTTCCCTCTTCGACGACGCGCCCGCCGCCCCCGTCCGCACCGACGACGCGGACGAGCCGCGCGAGGAGCGCCCGCGCGGCCGTGAGCGGCGTGGCAAGGGCAAGAAGTCCAAGAACAAGCGCCGCAGCGGTACCGCCTGCCTCCTCGTCGCCGTGGTCCTCCTCGGTGTCGTGGGCGGTGGCGGCTATCTCGCCTACGACTACTGGCAGACCCACTTCGCCGCCGCGCCGGACTACGACGGTGAGGGCAGCGGCCAGGTCACGGTCGAGATCCCCAAGGGGGCGGGCCTCGCCCAGATGGGTGAAGTGCTCCAGAAGGCGGGCGTGGTCAAGAGCGTCGGCGCCTTCACCGCCGCCGCGGACAAGAACCCCAAGGGCAAGTCCATCCAGCCCGGCACCTACAGCCTGCACAAGGAGATGTCGGGCGAGGCGGCGGTCGCGATGATGACCAACACCTCCAACTTCCTCGTCATCCCCGAGGGCCGCCGGGCCGTGCAGATCTACGGCATGATCGACGACAAGCTCGGTCTCCCGAAGGGCACGACCAAGGACGTCGCCAAGAACCAGGCGAAGAACCTCGGCCTGCCCGACTGGGCGAGCACCGACTCCAAGGTCAAGGACCCGCTGGAGGGCTTCCTCTATCCCTCGCAGTACAGCGCGAGCAAGGGCACCAAGCCCGAGGACGTCCTGAAGCAGATGGTCGCCCGGGCCAAGGAGAACTACGCCAAGGTCGACCTGGAGGGCAAGGCCAAGGAGCTCAACCTCAAGTCCCCGTACGAGCTGATCACGGTGGCGAGCCTGGTCAACGCCGAGGGCCTGACCCACGACGACTTCCGCAAGATGGCCCGCGTCATCTACAACCGGCTCAAGCCGACCAACACCGTGACGAACGGCAAGCTCGAGTTCGACTCGACGTACAACTACGTCAAGAACCAGAGCAAGCTCGACCTCGACCCCAAGCAGCTTCGGTCCTACGACGACCCGTACAACACGTACCACGTCAAGGGCCTGCCGCCCGGTCCCATCGGCAACCCCGGCGAGGAAGCGCTGAAGGCCGCGATGGATCCCGAGCAGGGCGACTGGTACTTCTTCGTCTCCGTCGACGGCAAGACGACGAAGTTCGCCAACACGCTGGCCGAGCACGACAAGCTCGTCCAGGAGTTCAACGAGTTCCAGAAGAAGAAGCAGCAGGGATGAGCCAGGGATGAGCCTCCACCTCGGGCGCCACAGGGCCGCCGTGCTCGGATCGCCGATCGCCCACTCGCTCTCGCCGGTCCTGCACCGCGCCGCCTACGCGGAGCTGGGCCTGGAGGGCTGGACGTACGACCGCTTCGAGGTCGACGAGGCGGCCCTGCCCGGCTTCTTCGAGGGGCTGGACGGCTCCTGGGCCGGGCTCTCGCTGACCATGCCGCTCAAGCGGGCGGTCGTCCCGCTGCTCGACGAGGTCAGCGTGACCGCGGCCGCCGTCGAGGCCGTCAACACCGTGGTGTTCACCGACGACGGCCGCCGCGTCGGTGACAACACCGACGTCCCCGGCCTGATCGCGGCCCTGCGCGAGCGCGGCGTCGAGGAGACCGGGCGGGCCGCCGTGCTCGGCGCCGGTGCCACCGCCTCCTCCGCGCTCGCCGCCCTCGGCCGGATCTGCTCCGGCGAGGTCACGGTCTACGTCCGCAGCGAGGCCCGCGCCGCCGAGATGCGCCAGTGGGGCGAGCGGCTGGGCGTGGCCGTCACGACCGCCGACTGGTCCCGCGCCGCCGAGGCCTTCACCGCGCCGCTGGTGATCGCCACCACCCCGGCCGGCACCACCGACGCGCTCGCGGACGCGGTCCCCGAGCACCCCGGCACCCTCTTCGACGTGCTCTACGAGCCGTGGCCCACCCGCCTCGCCGCCGCCTGGTCGGCGCGCGGCGGCGCGGTGCTCGGCGGCCTGGACCTCCTGGTGCACCAGGCCGTGCTCCAGGTCGAGCGGATGACGGGCCGCGCCCCGGCCCCGCTCGCCGCCATGCGTGCCGCGGGCGAGGCCGCCCTCGCCGCCCGCACGCACTGATCCCGGCCCGGACCCCGGTCCGGTGACGTCCGCGACCTGACGCACTCGCGTCCACAACCCGGACCTGTGGCCGGGGAAACCCACCGGACGTGGGAGGATCAGAGGTGGCGGGCCGGGGCCGCGCACCTGGTCGCGCCGCCGCACGGTCCACAGGCGCGAGCAGAGGAGTCCCGTTGAGCAGGTTGCGCTGGCTGACGGCCGGAGAGTCCCACGGTCCGGCCCTGGTGGCGACGCTGGAGGGGCTTCCCGCCGGTGTGCCGATCACCACGGACATGGTCGCCGACCACCTGGCCCGGCGCCGCCTCGGCTACGGCCGCGGCGCCCGCATGAAGTTCGAGCGCGACGAGGTCACCTTCCTCGGCGGCGTCCGGCACGGCCTGACCCTCGGCTCGCCCGTCGCGGTCATGGTCGGCAACACCGAGTGGCCCAAGTGGGAAAAGGTCATGGCCGCCGACCCGGTCGACCCCGCCGAGCTCGCCGAGCTGGCCCGCAACGCGCCGCTGACCCGCCCGCGCCCCGGCCACGCCGACCTGGCCGGTATGCAGAAGTACGGCCTGGACGACGCCCGGCCGATCCTGGAGCGCGCCTCCGCCCGCGAGACCGCCGCCCGTGTCGCCCTCGGCGCCGTCGCCCGCTCCTACCTCAAGGAGACCGCGGGCATCGAGATCGTCTCCCACGTCGTCGAACTGGCCGCCGCCAAGGCCCCGTACGGCGTCTACCCCACGCCCGCCGACGTCGAGCGCCTCGACGCCGACCCGGTGCGCTGCCTCGACGCCGACGCGAGCAAGGCGATGGTCGCCGAGATCGACCAGGCCCACAAGGACGGTGACACCCTCGGCGGCGTCGTCGAGGTCCTCGCCTACGGCGTGCCCGTCGGCCTCGGCTCGCACGTCCACTGGGACCGCCGCCTCGACGCCCGGCTGGCCGCCGCGCTCATGGGCATCCAGGCGATCAAGGGCGTCGAGGTCGGCGACGGCTTCGACCTGGCCCGCGTGCCCGGCTCGCAGGCGCACGACGAGATCGTCTCCACCGACGAGGGCATCCGCCGCACGTCCGGCCGCTCCGGCGGCACCGAGGGCGGCCTGACCACCGGTGAACTGCTGCGCGTCCGCGCCGCGATGAAGCCCATCGCGACCGTGCCGCGCGCCCTGGCCACCGTCGACGTGGCCACCGGCGAGGCCACGAAGGCGCACCACCAGCGCTCCGACGTGTGCGCCGTCCCGGCCGCGGGCATCGTGGCCGAGGCCATGGTGGCGCTCGTGCTGGCCGACGCGGTGGCGGAGAAGTTCGGCGGCGACAACGTCGCCGAGACCCGCCGCAACGTCCGGTCCTACCTCGAGAACCTGGCCATCAAGTGACCGGCCCCGCCGTCGTCCTGGTGGGCCCGCCCGGCGCGGGCAAGTCCACCATCGGCGCCCTGCTCGCCCAGCGGCTCGGCACCGGCTACCGGGACACCGACGCCGACATCGAGCGGGCCGCGGGCAAGCCCATCCCGGAGATCTTCATCGACGAGGGCGAGCCCCACTTCCGCGCCCTGGAGCGGGAGGCCGTCCGCACCGCCGTCGCCGAGCACCCCGGCGTGCTCGCGCTCGGCGGCGGCGCGGTCATGGACGACGGCACCCGGGCCCTCCTGGCGGGCCTGCCCGTGGTCTTCCTCGACGTCGAACTCGCCGACGCCGTGCACCGGGTGGGCCTCGACGCCCCGCGCCCGCTGCTCGCGGTCAACCCGCGGCAGCGCTGGCGCGAGCTGATGGAGGCCCGCCGCCCGCTCTACACCGAGGTGGCCCGCGCCACCGTCGCCACCGGCGGCCGCACCCCCGACGAGGTGGCCGACGCCGTGCTCCAGGCGCTGGCACTGCCCCGGGACCGTACCCCCGACACCACGCAGTGAGGAACGCATGACCGACGCCCCCACCCGCATCCGCGTCGCCAGCGAGGGCACCGAGCCGTACGAGGTCCTCGTCGGCCACCAGCTGCTCGGCGAGTTGGCCGGTCTGATCTCACCGCGGCCTGGGGGTCCCCCCGCCGGAGGCAGGGGGAGGGTCGCCGTGCTGCACCCGGAGGCGCTGGCCGCCACCGGTGAGGCACTGCGCGAGGACCTGGCCGCGCAGGGCTACGAGGCCGTGGCGATCCAGGTGCCCAACGCGGAGGAGGCCAAGACCGTCGAGGTCGCGGCCTACTGCTGGAAGGCGCTCGGCCAGTCGGGCTTCACCCGCACCGACGTGATCGTCGGCGTCGGCGGCGGGGCCACCACGGACCTCGCGGGTTTCGTCGCGGCGACCTGGCTGCGCGGGGTCCGCTGGATCGCGGTGCCCACCACGGTGCTGGCCATGGTCGACGCGGCGGTCGGTGGCAAGACCGGCATCAACACGGCGGAGGGCAAGAACCTCGTCGGCGCCTTCCACCCCCCGGCCGGGGTGCTGTGCGACCTCGCCGCGCTGGACTCGCTGCCCGTCAACGACTACGTCAGCGGCCTGGCCGAGGTCATCAAGGCGGGCTTCATCGCCGACCCGGCCATCCTCGACCTCATCGAGGCCGACCCCGAGGGCGCGCGCTCGCCCCAGGGCCCGCACACGGCGGAGCTCATCGAGCGCGCCATCCGGGTCAAGGCGGAGGTCGTCTCCAGCGACCTCAAGGAGTCCGGCCTGCGCGAGATCCTCAACTACGGGCACACCCTCGCCCACGCGATCGAGAAGAACGAGCGCTACAACTGGCGGCACGGCGCCGCGGTGGCCGTCGGCATGGTCTTCGCGGCCGAGCTCGGCCGCATCGCCGGGCGCCTGGACGACGCGACCGCCGACCGCCACCGCGCGATCCTCACCTCCGTCGGACTGCCCGTCACCTACCGCGGCGACCAGTGGCCCAAGCTCGTCGAGACCATGAAGGTCGACAAGAAGTCCCGCGGCGACCGCCTGCGCTTCATCGTCCTCGACGGCCTCGCCAAGCCCACCGTCATGGAGAGCCCCGACCCCGCCATGCTGCTCGCCGCGCACGCGGAGATCGCCGCGTGAGCCGCCGGGTGCTCGTGCTGAACGGGCCGAACCTCGGACGCCTCGGCTCGCGCGAGCCGGACGTCTACGGCTCCACCTCCTACAAGGGCCTCGTCGAGGAGTGCACCCGGCTGGGGGAGGAGCTCGACCTCGCCGTCGAGGTCCGCGAGACCAACGACGAGGGCGAGCTCGTCCGCTGGCTGCACGAGGCGGCGGACGGGCATGTCCCGGTCGTCATCAACCCCGGTGCGTTCACCCACTACTCGTACGCCATGCGGGACGCGGCGGCGCAGCGCACGGCACCGCTCATCGAGGTCCACATCTCGAACCCGTACGCGCGGGAGACGTTCCGCCACACGTCGGTGATCGCGGCGGTGGCGAGCGGGACGGTGGCCGGGTTCGGGATCGGTTCCTACCGCTTGGCGCTGCGCGCCTTGGCGGAGGAACTGGCGGGCTGACCCACGCGTCTTTGCGAAGGTCCGGGGCTCCGCCCCGGGCCCCGTGGTGGTCGGTTGCGGCCGGTGGTCCGGTTGTGCCCACCCTCCCCCAGACTTCGTCCGG
>NZ_JAINFC010000304.1 GCF_020740835.1 Streptomyces sp. UNOC14_S4 | reverse complement strand
CCCTCCCCCACCTCGGACCCGTCCCGGACCCTCTCCGCACCCCTCCGCGGATCACCTGTTCGCGAGCACCCCTCAGCGTCTTGTATTGTTTCTCCCGGAGGATTCGCCTAGAGGCCTAGGGCGCACGCTTGGAAAGCGTGTTGGGGGCAACCCCTCACGAGTTCGAATCTCGTATCCTCCGCCAGTGCCTCACCGGGCACTTGAAGACCCCGACCGGGAAACCGGCCGGGGTCTTCTGCGTTCCGTGGTCTCAGTTTTGGTCTCAGTTGGCCGGGAGGCTCCGTTCACCGGTCACGGGAGGACGGATTGACGCACGACGCCGCCCCCGCTGGCCGTGTGGCCCTCGTCACCGGCAGCCGCAGCCGGCAGCCGACTTCGCCTCGTGGGCCGTGACCGCCGGGTCGGCGGCTTCTTCGGAGTCCGCGCAGCAGGCGGCGACACCGCAGCAGGTCTCCGGCCGGGCCGGATCGGCGGCGGTGGGCTTGGTGGCGCGGACGATGGCGGAGTGCATGCCGTCGGCGACCTGGTGGGTCGGGGTGATCTCGATGTCCGTGAATCCGGCGACTTCGAGGCCCTGGCGGTATTCGGCGAGGGAGAGGGCGCCAGCGATGCAGCCGACGTAGTCGCCGCGATCGGCCCGCTGCTCGGTGGTGAGGTCGTCGGCGGCGACGACATCGGAGACGCCGATGCGACCGCCGGGGACGAGGACACGGAAGGTCTCGGCGAAGACGGCCTGCTTGTCGGTGGACAGGTTGATCACGCAGTTCGAGATGACGACGTCGATCGCGTTCGCGGGCAGCGGGATCGCCTCGATGGCGCCCTTGAGGAACTCAACGTTCGTCGCGCCCGCCTTCGCCGCGTTGGCCAGCGCCAGAGCGAGCATCTCCTCGGTCATGTCCAGCCCGTACGCCTTGCCGGTCGGACCGACCCGGCGGGCGGAGAGCAGCACGTCGATGCCACCGCCGGAACCGAGGTCCAGGACGCGCTCACCTTCATGGAGGTCGGCGACGGCCGTCGGATTGCCGCAGCCGAGCGAGGCGGCAACGGCTTCCGCGGGCAGCACCTCCCGCTCGGCGGAGGCGTAGAGGGTGGAGCCGAAGTTCTCGTCGACCTCGATGGCCTGTGGCCCGCAACATGCGCTGCCGCCTTCGGCGACCTGGACGGCGGCGGCCGCGTAGCGCTGGCGGACGGTCTCCCGCAGGTCAGCGGACTGCTCGCTCATGATCGTGCCTCTCTCTCGCCGAGCCGGGCCCGTGAACCGGCTGCATCGATGTTCTTGGATGCAAGGTTGCGCCTTGGATCGAAGAACGTCAACATAGAGACATGTCGAAACAAGAGCTTGAGGTACTGGGCCAGGACGCTGCCGCCGACGCCTGCTGCCCCGGCCTGCTGGCGGCCCCGCTCGCGGAGGACCAGGCGGTCGAGCTGGCGAAGGTCTTCAAGGCCCTGGGCGACCCGGTGCGGCTGCGGCTGCTGTCGATGATCGCGTCACGCGCGGGCGGCGAGGTCTGCGTCTGCGACCTCACCCCGGCTTTCGATCTGTCCCAGCCGACGATCTCCCACCATCTCAAGCTCCTGAAGCAGGCCGGACTGATCGACTCCGAACGCCGTGGGACGTGGGTGTATTACCGGCTGCTGCCGGAGATGACGGACAAGCTCGCGGGAATCCTCACCCGCCCCGCCGGGCAGCCCTTGCCCGAGGCGGTCTCGTGACCGCCCAGGCTCCCGCCGCGGGGCCGGTCGCGGGACGGCTGTCCTTCCTCGACCGCTTCCTGGCGGTGTGGATCCTCGCCGCCATGGCCGCCGGCCTCGGTCTGGGCCGCCTCGTCCCCGGCCTGGGAGACGCGCTCGCGAAGGTGACCGTCACCGGCGTCTCATTGCCGATCGCTCTCGGCCTGCTCGTGATGATGTACCCGGTGCTGGCCAAGGTCCGCTACGACCGGCTCGACACCGTCACCCGCGACCGCCGCCTGCTCGTGCCCTCGCTGGTCCTGAACTGGGTCCTGGGCCCGGCGGTGATGTTCGCTCTGGCCTGGCTCTTCCTGCCGGATCTGCCGGAGTACCGGACCGGGCTGATCATCGTGGGCCTGGCCCGCTGCATCGCCATGGTCATCATCTGGAACGACCTTGCCTGCGGCGACCGCGAGGCCGCCGCCGTCCTCGTCGCCCTCAACAGCGTCTTCCAGGTGATCGCGTTCTCCGCCCTGGGCTGGTTCTATCTGTCCGTCCTGCCCGGCTGGCTCGGACTGGAGACCACGGGCCTGGACGTGTCCGTGTGGGAGATCGCCCGCTCCGTCCTGATCTTCCTCGGCATCCCGCTCGCCGCCGGATTCCTCACCCGCCGCCTAGGCGAGAAGGCCAAGGGCCGGGACTGGTACGAGTCGAAGCTGATCCCCCGCATCGGCCCGTTCGCCCTCTACGGACTGCTGTTCACCATCGTCGTGCTCTTCGCCCTCCAGGGCGATGCGATCACCTCCAAGCCGTGGGACGTCGGTCGGATCACGCTGCCGCTGCTGGTCTACTTCGCCGTGATGTGGGCCGGATCCATGGCCCTCGGCAAGGCCGTCGGCCTCGACTACCCCCGGGCGACGACGCTGGCGTTCACCGCCGCGGGCAACAACTTCGAACTCGCCATCGCGGTCGCCATCGCCACCTTCGGCGCCACCTCCGGCCAGGCCCTCGCTGGAGTCGTCGGTCCCCTCATCGAGGTCCCCGTCCTGATCGGCCTGGTCCACGTGGCCCTGGCCGCACGCCGCTACTTCCCCGGCTCCCCCGCGGCAGCCACCCTGTCCCCGGAAGGAACCGCCCGTGTCTGACAAGCCCTCCGTCCTGTTCGTGTGCGTCCACAACGCCGGACGCTCCCAGATGGCCGCCGCCTTCCTCACCCACCTCGGTCAGGGACGCATCGAGGTCCGCTCGGCCGGCTCGGCCCCGGCCGACATGGTCAACCCCGCTGTCGTGGAAGCAATGCGCGAAGCCGGTATCGACATTTCCACCCAGCAACCGAAGGTCCTGACCACCGAGGCCGTTCAGGCATCCGACGTCGTCATCACCATGGGCTGCGGCGACGCCTGCCCGATCTTCCCCGGCAAGCGCTACCTCGACTGGAAACTCGACGACCCCGCAGGCCAGGGTGTCGACGCCGTACGCCCCATCCGTGACGCGATCGAGGAGCGGGTCCGGAGTCTGATCACCGAGCTGCTTCCCGCCCACGGCTGAGGACCAGTACGGCGGAAACCCGGACCACCGCGCGGGTCTGGGCTTTCGCCGCTGCCGCTCCCTCAGCCGACCGCGGCCGTTGCTCAAGGCCGGGTGAGGATGCTGCAGATGTCTGCGTCAGTGCAGGTACTGGGGTCGGTGTCTGCGGCGCGGCGAGCGAGGTCGCGCAGGGCGGTGCGGGTCTTGCGGAGTTCGGCAAGACGCTGCTCGATGTCGGCGAGGTGCTGCTCGATCAGATCGCCGACGTGCGCGCACGGGGCCTCGCCACTGTCGCGCAGGGCGAGAACGCCCCGGATCTCGGCGAGCGTGAGGCCGGCGCTCTGGGCGTCGCGGATGAAGGCCAGACGCGTGGCTGCCTGGGGCGGGTACTCGCGGTAGCCGCCAGAGGTGCGCGGCGGCGGAGCCAGGAGGCCCGCCTGCTCGTAGAAGCGGATGGCCTTGGTGCTCAGCCCGCCGGCAGAGGCGAGCTCTCCGATACGCATACGACCCAGGTTAGCCCTTGACCTTCCAGTGCACTGGAAGGTCTACCGTCAGCGGCAGGAGGACCGACCTGGGAGGACGGCATCATGCGGATCACGGTCCTGACAGTTCCCGACTGCCCCAACGCCCCGGTGATCCAGGAGCGGATCACGGCAGCACTCGGCGGGCGGAGTGCCACCATGGACCTGGTCGAGGTGACGGACGAGACCGAGGCCGCGCGGTGGGGCATGACGGGATCGCCGACGGTCCTTCTGGACGGTGTGGACCCGTTCGCCGCCCCGGGGGCACCGCCCAGCGTGTCCTGCCGCCTGTACCGGAGCCGCGACGGCTTCGTGGAGGGATCACCCACCGTGGACGACCTGCGGCAGGCGATGGAGGCGGCGGCCATGCCCACCCGCAAAGCCCCGCCCGCAGATGTCCTCGACCCTGTCGGACGGGCCGGTCGGGGTCGGCTCGCCCCGGTCGAACGAGGTCTTCGGGCAGTGCAGCAGGCGATCCTTCGACACTTCGCCACCACCGGCAGCGCGCCCGGCCTGGCGGTGCTGGAGCCGGTAGCGGCCCCCTTCAGGCGGTCGGCGCGCGACGTGCTGGCCGAGCTGGCCGCCGAAGACTTCCTCACCCTGGACGAGACCGGGGCGATCCGGGCCGCGTACCCCTTCTCCGCCGTACCCACCGCTCACCGGGTGAGCGTCGCCGGCGGGGCCGATGTGTGGTCGATGTGCGCCATCGACGCGCTGGGCATCCCGGCGATGCTGGGCACGGACGTCGTGATCTCCTCCGCCGACCCGGTCACCGGCACTCCGGTCACGGTGACCGTCACCGGCGGGCGGATGGAGTGGAAGCCGCAGAGCGCGGTGGTGTTCGTCGGCCGCCGCTCCGGGCCGGGGCCGGCCGCCGAAGTGTGCTGCGACACCCTGAACTTCTTCACCGACGCCGCCAACGCCCAGGCATGGGCCGCCCAGCACCCGGACGTCACCGGCGAGGTGGTCCACCACGCACAGGCCGAACAACTCGGCACCCGGGTCTTCGGGCCTCTGCTCGGCGAGACCCCCGCCGTACGGCCATGCGACTGCTGAAGGGCAGGCCGTGATGCCCATGCCCCGCCACCAGCCCGGTGGCATCCACACAGCCCTCATCGCGGTCGGCGCCGCTGTGCTGGCCGTCGCGTGTTGCGCAGGACCGGCGCTCATCGCCGCCGGCGCCCTCGGCGTGCTCGGTACCGCGTTCGCCAATCCGCTCGTGATCGCCGGAGCCGCGCTACTTGCCACAGGTACCGCGGCGTGGCACCTGCTCCGACGGCGCCGTACGCGACGGTCATGCTGCCCACCGAATTCAACCGGCGATGTCCCGCACGCTGAAAGCACGCGGCACTCCCGATGACGTTGCGGCGGCACCGACCCAGACGCAGGGGCCCCCGGCCTGTTCAAAGGCCGGGAGTCCCTGCGTCTTGTTCTCAGCCGCCCGCGGCTCCCCACAGCAGACCGCCCACCTTGTCGGCAGTGTCCTGGAGGACCCGGCTCGTCAGGTGCTGGTACCGGCGCCGCATCCGCGCGGACTTGCCGGGCTCCCATCCCATGATCGCGTCGACGACGACGTCCGGGACGCCGAGGATCAGCAGGACCGTTCCAGCGGTGTGGCGGGCGTCGTGGAGGCGACCCTCACGGATCCCAGCCGCCTTCAGCAGCTCCTTCCACTTGTGGTGGTCGGTGTTGGGGTTGAGGGGCTCACCAGTCGGCGACGTGAAGACGTAGCCCTTCTCCACCCAGAGGTCCCGCGCAAGCCGTCGCTCACGGTCCTGCTCCTCCTTATGCCGCCGCAGCAGCTTCATCAGCTCCTCCGGGACGCCGATGGGCCGCTTACCGGCCCGCGACTTGGTCTCCTTCGTCTCCCGCCGGGTGTTGATCTTCTGCGGGCAGTAGCCGGGCTTGCGCCCGCAGCGGTCGCCGCATCCGTGCTTGTACCTC
Source organism: Streptomyces sp. UNOC14_S4 (assembly GCF_020740835.1). Taxonomy (GTDB): domain Bacteria; phylum Actinomycetota; class Actinomycetes; order Streptomycetales; family Streptomycetaceae; genus Streptomyces. Next base: position 3,720 of record NZ_JAINFC010000304.1, on the reverse strand, counting down.
GGCCGCAGCCGCCCACGGCTGACCCGGATCACCCCGGCCTCCCAATCGACGTCCGTCCACTGGAGGCCGAGGGCCTCGCCCTGGCGGAGGCCGAGGGCGAGCGCGATGACCCAGCGGGCAGTGTTGCGGTGCCGCTCGGCCTCCAACAGGATCCGCTGGACCTCCTCGACCGAGTAGGGCTCGACCTCTTCCTCTTCGAGGCGTGGCGCCTTGGCGATGGTGGCGGGGTTGACGGTGATGTGGCGGCGGCGAACGGCCTCGTTGAGCGCGGTTCGTACAGTCCGGTGGGCCTGGTGGGCGGTGCCCGCCGAACTCCCGTTGTCCTGCATCTTCTTGTAGAAGCGCTCCAGGTGTTCGGGCTCCAGCTTGGCCAGGCGGTGGGCGCCGACGCCGGGGATGAGGTGGTGGTAGACCGCGACGCGGTAGCCGTCGATGGTGTTCTCGGAGACGTGCAGGGCGGCGATGTTCTCGACCCAGTGGGTGAGCCAGGTCGTCACCGTCCAGGTCTGACCGGCCTTGCGGACACCGCCGGCATCGCGCTGCCGCTCCAGCTCGCGTACGGCCTTGGTGACCTCGGCTCGGGTCTTGCGGCCGATGTGACGACGGTCGGGGGTGCCATCGTCCTTGATGCCGACGGTGACGCGGCCGTGCCAACGGCCGTCCTTGCCTAGGTAGATGGACGAGGCACCGTTGGGCTGGCGGGACTTGGCCATGTCCGCCGCCCTCAAGCCGCAGTGGCGAGGTCGGCCGCGCCGAGGCGCCGGGCGAGGAACTCGTTCACCGCCTCGGCGGGTATTCGGCGCAAGCTGCCGATCTTCACGGAGGCGATCTCGCCGGAGGAGACGTACTCGTACATCTTGGTGCGGCCGATGCCGACGCGACGGGCGGCTTCGGCGACGGTGAGCCCGACGAGGGTGGGGTCGCCGTGGGAGCCGTTCCGCTCCTCCATGAGCGTGCGGAGGTTCTCCTCCGGAACGCCGAGGAGATGGGCGATCTGGGAAACGGGCAGGGCGTTCTTGGGCAAGGGTGGTCCTCGTCCCGGCAGGCCACTATGGGGCGGCAACCCCGGCCATGCCGTGTTGATCGTTCAGGGATGGGCGTTGATGTGCTGTCTGACGTCCGGTGTTCGTAGCACCAGGGCGTCAGGTGAACCGATTACTCGGTGACGGGCTTGGCAGGAGCGGCGTCGCCGAGCAGGCTTCGGTGCCGGGCAGGCACGGAGTCGTAGCGCGTGAAGTCGTTACCGGCGGCGCCGGCGAGTTCGTAGGTGAGCAGGCCCTTGACCATCTCCTCCTGGTCAGGGTGGGCCTTGATGTAGTCGTCGATGTCGGCCTTGGCCCGGTCAAGGGGCTTGCGGACGGCCCGCCAGTCCTTCCACCGCTCGACGTATTCGCCGACGAGCCTGCGCACCTCGGCGTTGGAGACGTGGCCCGGCGGGCTGGCCAGGTCGTCGAGCGGGATGTCGAAGACCTTGCAGAAGCCGAGGGCCTCGTCGAGGTTGACCCTGCGGCGGGGCTTGCCGCTCTCGATGCGCCAGATCGCGGCCTGGTTCACCGGGTGGCCGACCTCGGCCATGCGCTCGGCCAGCTTCTGCGTGCTCCAGCCGCGGAACTCGCGCTCGAGCTTGATGCGCTCAGCCACGTTGTTCTCCGGCAGCGGCCGCTCGGGGCCGGCGCGGGCGGCACCTTCTTCACTGCTCATTGCTCGCGCCTCCTTGCGACATACCTCCGCCGGACCAGCGCGGCCCGGGGTGAACAGCTAACTCCATTTCGGATACGAATGCAACTCATTCGGGAGCGCATCAGATGGGGTAATGTGGTCGCGGCCGCCGCTGAACGGCGTCGGACATGAAGAAACCCCCGGTGCTACGAACACCGGGGGCCGAAGAAGAAAACCTCACGACCGCCCATCCCTGAACGACCAAGACCGGCCTGGCCGGGGTTGCCGCCCCATATGGCCTGCCGGGTGAGGAGTTTCCTTGCCAAAGGGTACGGCCCAGCCGCCGGAGATGCCATCCCGGCAGGCAGCAGGGCCCGTGTCGCCGACCGACATGACCATTCAGCCACCGCATGACGCGGTCGCTGAACAGGCGGTCCTCGGCTCCTGCATGCACGGCCCCGACGTGATCGACGAAGTCCGCACCATGCTGGATGCGGCCGACTTCTACCGGCCGCAGCACGAGACGATCTGGCGAGCGCTGCTGGCTCTCCGGGGCGAGGACAAGCCGACCGACCCGATCACTGTGAGCGACTTCCTCACGTGCCAGGGCGACATCAACCGGGTCGGCGGAGTGGTCTACGTCCACCAGCTCTACGGCGCCCCGCCCTCGGCCAGCCATGCCGCCTACTACGCGGACATCGTGCGCCGGACCGCCGCCCTACGCCGACTGCGCGAACACGGCATCCGCACCGTCCAGCGCGTCCAGGAACCGGGAGCCGACCCCGACGAGATTCGCTCAGAGATCGAGACGGACCTCGGCGCCGAGCGGGAGCGGGCGCTCGCCTCCGGTAGCGGGCGCCTGTCCCGCTACCTCGTCGACGGCTGGCGGTTCGTGACCGAGACCGGTGCGGACAAGGAGCCGCTGTGGGGCACGCGGGAGAAGACCGCGTGGGCGTCCGGCGAGAGCCTGATGATCGTCGGAGCACCGGGCGTCGGCAAGACCACCCTGGCCCATCAGGTCGTCCTCGCCCGCATCGGCCTCCAGGGCACCGTGCTCGACATGCCGGTCGCACCCAGCAAGCGGGTGCTCTACCTGGCCATGGACCGCCCGCAGCAGATCGCCAAGGCCATGGCCCGCCGCATCGGCCGGCACGACGAGGCGATCCTGCGTGACCGGCTCGTCGTGTGGCAGGGCCCGCTGCCCACGAGCCTCGACAGGGAGCCCGACCTCCTCGCCGACCTCGCCGCCGCCCACCAGGCCGACACGATCGTGATCGACAGCCTGAAGGACGCGGTGAGCACCCTCGTCGACGACGCCCTCGCCGTCGCCTTCAACAACGCCCGCCAGCGCGCCATCCGCAACGGCGTCGAGGTCATGGAGCTGCACCACCAGCGCAAGTCCCAGGAAGGGACCGCGAGGGACACTCGGCCTTCCCTCGACCGCGTCTACGGCTCCACGTGGATCACCTCCGGCGCGGGCAGCGTCCTGTTCATCTCCGGGGAGGCGGGCGACCCAGCCGTCACCCTCCACCACCTCAAGACGCCCACCGGCGAGATCGGCCCGCTGCAGCTGATCCACGACCACGCGCACGGCACCACCACCCTCGACCCCGCCCTGGACCCGATCACCATCCTGCGCGCCGCCCCCGGCGGCCTCGGCGCCCGTGATCTCGCCACCGCCCAGACCGGCGAGAGCAACCCGGGCCGAGCCGCCGTCGAGAAGGCACGCCGAGCCCTGGACAGCCTGGTCAAGGCGGGACTGGCCACCAAGGCGGACGGACTCGCGGGCGGCAGCGGCGGCGGACAGCAAGCCCGCTATTACGCGTCCGCACGCCACATCGCCGCCGTCTGCTGACCTCACCGCGCGAGCGGGCCGACCGTTCACGGGACCGTACACGCGCCCCTCACGGAGCCACGGCCCGAAAACCGTTCACACCGATCACGCTCGCGACAAAACCGCAGGTCAGACGATCACGCGACCGTACACGGCGTACACGCGCCGAGCGATCACGCGCGAGCCCCCCTTTAGAAGGGGGCTCGCGTGTACGCCCCCTCCGTGAA
>NZ_JAINFC010000303.1 GCF_020740835.1 Streptomyces sp. UNOC14_S4 | reverse complement strand
GTTCTGTGCGGGGCGGGGCGTCATGGGCGCGCCTGGCGCCTGGCGGAAAGCTCCCCGAAGAACAAAGTCTCCCCGAAAGGTGTTCCCTTTCGCGAACGACCAGGTGAACAGCGGGTCAGATCTTGACGCGCGCCGCCACCGGGAGGTGGTCGCTGCCGGTGTCGCCGAGGGTCCAGGCGGAGACCGGCTCCATGCCGCGGACCATGATCTGGTCGATCCGCGCCATCGGGAAGGCCGCGGGCCAGCTGAAGCCGAAGCCGTCGCCCGCGGCGCCCTGTGCGGAGCGCAGCTGCGAGGTGATGGGGGCGAGCGAGCGGTCGTTCATGGTGCCGTTGAGGTCGCCGAGGAGCACGACCTTCTTCTCGGGCTCCCGGGCGATGGCCTGGCCCAGCGCCTCGGCGCTGTGGTCGCGCTGGCCCGCGGTGAAGCCCGCGTTCAGCTTCACGCGCACCGACGGCAGGTGGGCGACGTAGACGGCGACGGGGCCCTGCGGGGTGTGGACCGTGGCGCGCAGTGCCCGGACCCAGCCCAGCCGGATGTCGACGGGCTGGACCAGTTCGAGCGGGTACTTGCTCCAGATGCCGACGGTGCCCTGCACCGAGTGGTAGCGGTAGGTGCTCGCGAGCGCGCGCTCGTAGGTGCTGACGGCGGACGGGTCGAGCTCCTCCAGCGCGAGCACGTCCGCGCCCGAGGCGGCGACGTCCTTGGCGGTGCGCGTGGGGTCGGGGTTCTCGGCGTTGACGTTGTGGCTGACGACCGTGAAGTTGCCGCCCTTGGCGGACTTGTCGGTGAGCAGCCCGCCGAAGAGGTTGAGCCAGACGACCGCCGGGAGCAGCAGGGCGATCAGCGCGGTCGCCGAGCGCCGCAGCACGGCGAGGACGAGCAGCACCGGTATGCCCAGGCCGAGCCAGGGCAGGAAGGTCTCGGTGAGGCTGCCGAGGTTGCCCACCGCGTTGGGCAGGTGGGTGTGGAGCAGCATCAGCAGGCCGAGGACGGCGGCGACGGCGGCGACGACCAGGCCGCGCCGCCAGACGCCGGGGCCCCGCCACTGGTCCATGAGGCGCCGGGCCCGGGATACGGCCTGCTCCGGGCCGCCGTCCCCGTCGTGACCCGTCTCCTGCATGTACGCCTGCGCCATCGGCCGCCCTCACTGATCGTCCCGCTGTGACCCCCGCACGACGATAGGTGATCACCGTCGGGGTCCGTTTCCGCACACCCCGGGCGGGGTGTCGGTGGGGAGGACGAGCGTCCGGACCGCACGGGTTCCGGTGGCCGGGCCGTACGGCCGTGCTGTGACAGAACGGGCATATTCGAGCGCCCGGGCCGCTGCGGAAGGCAACGGCCCGGGCGCCCTGCGGCATCAGGGCCGGGGCCGCGCGCCCTCCATGACGGCGTCGACGATCCTCTCCGCGAGCCCCTCGGGCAGTTCCTCCGACTCGTGGAAGACGGCCCGGGAGAGCATGGGGCCGACGAACAGCTCGGAGAGGAGCCGCGCGTCCAGGTCGGCCCGGAGCTCCCCCGTGGCCATGCCGCGTCTGATCACCGCGACGGTGGTCTCGCGCCGGGCGAGGATGACCGTGTCGTGGTACTCCTTCCAGAGCCGGGGCTGGGCCTTGACCTGACCCAGGACCGTGCGCAGCACGGCGGAGGAGCGCTTGGCGAGACCGCGCCTGCGCAGCCCTTCCAGGAGCAGGACGAGGTCCTCGCGCGCGGACCGCCCGGGGAGCTCGGGGTCGGCGGCGTCCAGGGAGCGCAGCACGTCGAGCATCAGCTCCTCCTTGCCCGCCCAGCGGCGGTAGAGGGTGGCCTTGCCGACGCCCGTCTCGCGGGCGACGCGCTCCATCGACAGGTCGCCGATGGTGGTGCCCTCCTCCAGGAGGCGCAGCACGGTCTCGACGACGGCGGTGTCGACGGCCGCGTTGCGCGGGCGGCCGCGCCGTTCCGCGGTCCCCGTGGCCCCCGTGGCCCCTGTGGTGCCTGTGATGCCGCCCCCGGGCGGGTGTGTCATGCCTCGGCCCCCGCCTGCGCGGTCTCCGCGTCCGGCCGCCTGCCCGCGCCGTCCGGGCGGGCCGCGGTGCCGCCCGGCAGGAAGAGCGCGACGACGAGGGCGCCGAGCAGGGCGACGGCGGTGGAGCCGAGCACGGTGATGTGCATGGCGTGGATGAAGGCGTCCTTGGCCGGGCCGACGAGCGCCCTGCCCGCGGGGCCGAGCCCCTCGGCGACGGAGAGGGTGGCCTCGACGGACTCGCCCGCCGCGTGCCGCGCGGGGCCGGTCAGGCCGGGGACGGCGTCGAGCTTGTCGGAGATGCCGGAGCGGTAGGTGGTGGAGAGCACGGAGCCGAGCACGGCGACGCCGAGCGCGCCGCCGATCTGCCGGAAGGTGTTGTTCACGGCGGAGCCGGAACCGGCCTTCTCCCGGGGCAGCGACTGCATGATCGAGACGGTGGCGGGCGGCATGATGTGCGCCATCGCGGTGCCCTGGACGAAGAACAGCACCTCCAGGACCCAGATCGGGGTGTCGACGTCGAGCAGCAGGAAGCCCGCGGTGGTGGCGGCGACGAGCACCATGCCGACGGTGCACACGGCCTTCGCGCCGAACTTCTCGACGACGAGGCGGGCGCGCGGCGCGAAGAACATCTGGGCGGCGGCGAGCGGCAGGAGCAGCAGGCCGCTCTGCAGCGGGGTGTAGCCGCGCACGCTCTGCGTGTAGAAGACGATGAAGAAGGTGGTGCCCATCAGCGCGAAGAAGACCAGCGCGATGGAGGAGACCGCGGCCGAGAACGCGGGGTTCTTGAAGTACCGCACGTCGATGGCCGGGTGCGCGCTGCGCCGCTCGTGCAGGACGAAGGCCACCAGGACCAGCAGTCCGCCGCCGGCCGTGCCGTAGACCTCGGGGTCGGTGAAGTCGGCGAGCTGGCCGCCCTTGATGATGCCGTAGACCAGCAGCACGAGCCCCACGACGGACAGCAGCACGCCGACCGGGTCGAGGCGGCCGGGCTTCGGGTCCTTGGAGTCGGGGACGAGCAGCACCATCGCGATCAGTCCGACGATCACGATCGGGACGTTCACGAGGAAGACCGAGCCCCACCAGAAGTGGTCGAGCAGGATGCCGCCGGTGATCGGCCCTATGGCGATCGCGAGTCCGACGGCGCCCGCCCAGATGCCGATGGCCTTGGGCTGCTCCTCGCGCTCGAAGACGTTCATGATGATCGCGAGCGTCGAGGGCATCACGAACGCGCCGCCGAAGCCCATCACGGCGCGGAAGGCGATCAGTTCGCCGGGCGAACCGGCGAACGCGGAGACCACCGAGCCGATGCCGAACACGACCATGCCGAAGAGCAGGACCTTCTTCCGGCCGAGCCGGTCGCCGAGCAGGCCCGCGGTGAACAGTATTCCGGCGAAGACCAGGGTGTAGGAGTTGATCGCCCACTCCAGCTGACTCTGGGTGGCGCCGAGGCCGGTGGGGGCCGGGGTGGCGATGGTCTTCATCGCCACGTTGAGGATCGAGTTGTCCAGCACCACGATCAGCAGGCTGAACAGCAGGACGGTCAGGATCGCCCACCGTCTGCGGTGGATCGCCTCGGGGACCCTGCGGGCCGGTATCGCCGCGGGCGCGCCGGAGGCATGGGGGGAGCCATGGGGGGAGCCGGAGGAGGACGCCCCTGGGGGAACAGTCGCCATGGGGACCACCCTAAGCCCCATACGATACGACCCCGTCTCGTATTGGAAAGTCTTTGCGAAGGGCGGCCCTGGCCTGCCCGCGCGGTGCGTGACAGCATGGAAGGCGATCCGGGGACGCCGTCAGGGCGCCTCGAGACGACATCACAGGAGCCACCGCCATGACGCATGCCCAGAACGCCCCCGACAGCAGCCCCGCGAACCCCAAGGCGCTGTACGGAGGGACGAGCTCCCGGCGCATCACCGTCCGCGACATCGCCGCCGCCAAGGCCCGCGGCGAGAAGTGGCCCATGCTCACCGCCTACGACGCGATGACCGCCTCCGTCTTCGACGAGGCGGGCATCCCCGTCCTGCTGGTCGGCGACTCCATGGGCAACTGTCACCTCGGCTACGAGTCCACCGTGCCCGTCACGCTGGACGAGATCGCCGTCCTGTCCGCCGCCGTCGTACGCGGCTCCAAGCGCGCCCTCGTCGTCGCCGACCTGCCCTTCGGCACCTACCAGGAGGGTCCGGTGCAGGCGCTGCGCAGCGCGACCCGGCTGGTGAAGGAGACCGGCGTCGGCGCGATCAAGCTGGAGGGCGGCGAGCGGTCCGCCGAGCAGATCCGGCTGCTCGTCGACGCGGGCATCCCGGTGATGGCCCACATCGGCCTCACCCCGCAGTCCGTCAACGCCTTCGGCGGCTACCCCGTGCAGGGGCGCGGCGAGGAGGCGGCCCAGCAGCTCCTCCGCGACGCGAAGGCCGTCCAGGACGCGGGGGCCTTCTCCGTCGTCCTGGAGCTGGTCCCCGCCGAGCTCGCGGCGGAGGTCACCCGCACCCTCCACATCCCGACCGTCGGCATCGGCGCCGGCCCCGACTGCGACGCGCAGGTGCTGGTCTGGACGGACATGGCGGGCATGACGTCCGGGCGCGTCCCGCGCTTCGTGAAGCAGTACGCGGACGTGCGGGCGTCCCTGACGGACGCGGCACGCGCCTTCGGCGCGGACGTCACGGCGGGGGCGTACCCCGCTGAGGCCCACTCGTTCCACTAGGGAGTTGCCCCCGCCGGGGCTGCGCCCCGGGCCCCCGTTTGCCAGGGCGCGGCCCGGTTTCCGGCTGCGCCCACCGGGCTGCGGCTTGCGCTGCGCGCGCGGCCGCGGCCCCGGTGGGGGCTGGGCGCGCAGTTCCCCGCGCCCCTAAAAGGGCGCGCCTTCCGCCTTACCTTCCCGGTTGTGGGCATGCGTTCCGCTAGGGGCGGAACGGGTGGGCACAACCGGACCACGGACCTGCACCCACCACGGGGTCCGGGGGCGCAGCCCCCGGTCATCGGCTGTCGGTGCGCTGTCGGCGCCGTGTCGGCCCGATGTCAGTGGGGCCTGTCACCGTTGCCCCATGACGCGAAAAGACAACCACGGCGGGAACGCCGTAGAAGTCCGCGGCCTGGTCAAGCACTTCGGCTCGACCAAGGCCCTGGACGGGGTCGACCTGGACGTACGCGAGGGCACCGTCCTCGGCGTGCTGGGCCCCAACGGCGCGGGCAAGACCACTCTCGTCCGCGCCCTGTCCACCCTCATCAGGCCCGACGCCGGCACCGCCCGCGTCGCGGGCTACGACGTGCTGACCCAGCCCCGCCAGCTGCGCCGGGCCATCGGCCTGACCGGGCAGTACGCCTCGGTCGACGAGAAGCTGTCCGGCTACGAGAACCTCTACATGATCGGGCGGCTGCTCGACCTGTCCCGCAAGGACGCCCGGCGCCGCGCCGGCGAGATGCTGGAGCGCTTCTCGCTCACGGAGGCCGCCAAGCGGCCCGCCGGGCAGTACTCCGGCGGCATGCGGCGCCGCCTCGACCTGGCCGCCTCCATGATCGGCCACCCGGCGGTGCTCTATCTGGACGAGCCCACCACCGGCCTCGACCCCCGCACCCGCAACGAGGTGTGGGAGGAGGTCCAGCGCATGGTCACCGAGGGCGCGACCGTCCTGCTGACCACGCAGTACATGGAGGAGGCGGAGCAGCTCGCCCAGGAGCTGACGGTCATCGACCGCGGCCGGGTGATCGCGGGCGGCCGCGTCGACGAGCTCAAGGCCAAGGTCGGCGGCCGCACCCTGGTGATCCGCCCGGCCGACCCCCGCGAGCTGTCGCGCATGGTGGGCGCCCTGGCGCAGGCCGGTCTCGACGGCGTCACCGGGGCGACCGCGGACGAGACGGCGGGCACGGTGAGCCTGCCGCTGCTGAGCGACGAACAGCTGACGGCCGTGATCGGCATGCTGGGCGCGCGCGGCTTCGCCGTCGCCGACATCAGCACCCACCTGCCCAGTCTGGACGAGGTGTTCCTGGCCATCACCGGCCAGAAGGCATCCGCGCCGGCGGAGCGGGACGAGTCCGAAGCAGCACTCCAGGAGGCCGCCGCGTGACCACGGCAACGACGACCGCCACGGCCGGGGCCCGCCCCCGGGCCGGCTCCGGCGAGGGACGGATCGGCCTGCGGGCCAACCTGCGGCACATCGGGGCACTCGCCCGCCGCAACATGCTCCAGATCAAGCAGGACCCGGAGTCGATGTTCGACGCCGTGCTCATGCCGGTCATCTTCATCCTGCTGTTCACCTACGTCTTCGGCGGCTCGATCGCGGGCCGGGGCCACGAGAAGGAGTATGTGAACTACCTGGTCCCCGGTCTGATGGCGATGATGGGGATGAACATCTCCATGGCCGTCGGCACGGGCATCAACGACGACTTCAAGAAGGGGGTGATGGACCGCTTCCGCACGATGCCGATAGCCCGGTCCTCGGTCCTCATCGCGAAGATCGTCGTCGAGGTCGGCCGGATGCTCATCGCCACGTCGATCCTGCTGGCCATGGGCTTCGCCATCGGCCTGCGCGTCGAGACCTCGGTGCTGCACCTGCTCGGCGCGGTGGCGCTGTCCATGGTCTTCGGCGCCTCCCTGATGTGGATATTCATCCTGCTGGGCCTGACCCTGCGCACCGCCCAGGCGGTCCAGGGCGTGGCGATGCTGGTCCTGATGCCGCTCCAGTTCGGCAGCTCGATCTTCACGCCCACCGCCAACATGCCGGGCTGGCTGGAGGGCTTCACCAAGTACAACCCGCTGTCCAACCTCGCCGACGCGGCGCGCCACCTCATCAACGGCGGCCCGGTCGCGCACCCGGTGTGGATGGTCCTCGCCTGGTCGGTCGGCATCACGGCGGTGACCGCGCCGCTGGCCGTCACCCGCTTCCGGAAGAAGACCTGACCGGCGGGCGGAGTGTCTCGCGTCATACGAGGGCGGCGGCCTCCCCCTTGGTGAGGGTGCCGCCCTCGGCGTACGCGCGCTCGAACGCGGCGTCGTCCAGCACGGCCCGCACCCCGGCCAGAACGCGCTCGCGCACCTCCCGCTCGGCGGAGACCGGCGGGTAGTCGCCGGGCCGCAACGCCTCCGCGGCCCCCAGCAGCCGCGCCGCGGTCAGCGCCCTTTCCTCGCCGCCCAGTTCGGTGCAGGCGAGCGCGGCGTACATCAGCTGCACGGCGGGCAGCTGCGGCACGACGAGCCGCGCCAGCGGGTCGTCGGACAACGCGAGGCCGGTGCGCAGCCGCTCCAGCCCCTCGCCGAGCCGCCCCTCCAGGATGTCGAGCCAGCCGAGCTGACCGTGCATCATGCTCTCGAAGACCGCGAAGTGGGCCTTGCCGAAGAAGGCCATGAGGCTCTCGAAGATCTCCCGCGCCTCCGCCGTGCGCCCGTCGCGGGCGATCCGGGAGGCGAGCATGACCTTGGCGAAGGCGGAGGTCTCGGCGTTGGACCTGTCGGCCTCCGCGATGGCCTCGCGCAGCATCCGCTCGCCCTCGGCGGGGCCCACGATCCCCGCCTCCAGCAGTGCCTCGGCGTACCGGGCCCGCAGGGAAGGCAGCTCGGACGTCGCGCCGATCTCCGCGACCTGGTCGACGGCCTCCCGGTAGTCCTCCGCCGCCAGTGTCCATCGGCCACGCCGCTCCCGTGCCTCGCCGCGCCCCGTGAGCGCCTCGGCGATGCCCCAGGCGTCCCCGAGACGACGGAAGATCTCCAGGGCCTCGTCGGCGTCCCGCGCGCTCTGAGCGAGCCCGCCGGTACGGTCGTTGAGAACCTTGGCTCTCAGCTGGAGGGCGTTGGCGAGCTCCCACTCGTAGCCGTGCTCGCGGCACAGCTCCACGCCCCGCTCGACGGCGCGGTCCATGGCGTCGAAGTCGCCGGACAGCATGATCCCGAAGAACCACAGGGAGCCCGGGAAGCGGCAGTTCTGCGGCTTCCCGTCGCCGTACGCCCGGATGATGCCGCGCAGCCGGTCCTGGACCTCCGGGCTGCCGATCACCTGCATGTTGTTCTCGACGGTGGCGATGGCGATCATCCGCACCCCGCGCCGGGCCTCGGCGAGGACCTCCGGTGCCATCGGCGGCGGGGCCTCGATGCAGCTCGTATGGAGGGGCACAGCCTCCTCCACGGGCTCCACGAAGGGGTCGGGGCCCAGCGCCGCGACCACCTCCGACCAGGCGGAGGCGTCACTGCGGTGGTCCCGCAGCGACCAGAACCAGGCCACGGACAGCACCAGGCACAGCGCCTCCTGCTCGTCGCCCGCGGCGACGGCTCGCCGCAGGGCGGTGCGGAGGTTGTCGTGCTCCCGCTCGAACAGGTCCAGGGTCGCCCGCTGCCGGGGCCCGCGCAGCAACGGCTCGGTGGTACGGGCCAGTTCGCGGTAGGCGACGAGGTGACGGCGCTCGGCGGCGGCCCGGTCCCCGGCCTCGTCCAGCCGCTCGGCGGCGTACTCCCCCACGGTCTCCAGCAGCCGGTAGCGCATCTCGCCGCCGTCGGCGGGCGCCGCCACGACGAGCGACTTGTCGACCAGCGAGCCCAGCAGCACGGCGACGTCCCGCGCGGCCACCCCGTCGCCCGCGCACACCTCCTCGGCCATCGGGAGGTCGCAGCCGCCCGCGAAGACGGACAGCCGCCGCAGGACGGCGCGTTCGGCCTCGTCGAGCAGGTCCCAGGACCAGTCGACGACGGCGCGCAGGGTCTGCTGCCGGGGCAGGACGGTACGGCTGCCGGAGGTCAGCAGCCGGAAGCGGTCGTCGAGGCGGTCGGCGAGGCCGCGGGGGGTGAGCATCCGCAGCCGGGCGGCGGCGAGTTCGATGGCCAGCGGCAGCCCGTCCAGCCGTCGGCAGATCTCGGCGCACGCCTCGGGGTCGTCCTCGACGCGGAAGCCGGGGCGGGCCGCAGCGCCCCGCTCGGCCAGCAGCCGCAGCGCCACGGGGTCGGGCAGCGGCTCCACGGGCCGCACCAGCTCGCCCGGCACGGCGAGCGGCTCCCGGCTGGTGGCGAGCACGGTGACGTGCGGGCAGTGGGCGAGCAGCGTCTCGGCGAGCCGGGCGGCGGCGTCGACGACGTGCTCGCAGTTGTCGAGCACGAGCAGCATGCGCCGGGGCGCGCAGTGCTCGGCGAGCCGGTCGAGCGGGTCGAGCCCGGCGGCCTCCCGCATGCCCTCGGCGGCGGCGCTGCGCACGACGACGGTCTCGCGGGCGCCCAGTGCGGTGAGCACCGCCTCGGGCACGGTCGCGGGGTCGTCCAGGGGCGCGAGCTCGGCGAACCAGACGCCGTCGGGCCAGTCGCCGCCCCCCGCCGCGGCGGTCTCGGCCGCCTCCTGCGACAGCCGGGTCTTCCCGGCCCCGCCCGGCCCGAGGAGGGTGACGAGGCGGTGCCGCCCGAGGTCGGTCCGTATC
>NZ_JAINFC010000302.1 GCF_020740835.1 Streptomyces sp. UNOC14_S4 | reverse complement strand
CCCGCACCCACAAGACGCAGGCGTCAGCGCGCCCGGCCGCAGCCGCGGAAGACGGTTCGCCCGTCGCGGTCGTAGCGGAACTCGCGGCACTCCACCGTCACGTTCGTCACCCGCATGTCGTGGCCCCGCTCGAGCTCGCCGCGGGGGTCGGTGGAACGCTCGTGCCGCGTGAGGCTGTCGAAGTGGACGGAGTAGGGGCCGTCACGGCCCTCCCGGTCGTCCTGGCGGCGGTCGTCGCGGCGATCCCGGTCGTCCCGGCGGCGGTCGTCCCGGCCCTCGACGCGGCACCAACGGCCCACGATCTCCGGCTCGGGCAAGCCGTCGATCGCGTTGCGGTCGCCTCTCTCGCAGTCGGCCCGGCCCGCCGCGCTCGCCGTCTCCGGAGTGAGGCCGACCACGCCCCCCGCGAGGACGGCCGCCATCCCCACGCCCGCGATCAGGTGCATGAATCCTCGTGCCATGAGTGCTCCTCCTGTACGGGTCGCCCGCACGGACGCGGACGGCTCGGCGCAGCCCCTCCTGGCAGCCCCGTGGCCGCTCCCGGGGGAGCGACCACCACCACTCATGGTTGTACAGGCATGACACCCTATGGGTCTAGATGGACCCATATTTCACGCAGTTCAGGGAAGTTCAGAAGCGCCGGGGAGTGACGATCGGGAAGCGGGGGTCGGGGAAGACGAGGTAGCCGAAGACGGTGTCCGCGGCGGCCTGGTCGTCGACCTGGATCGTGCCATTGACCACCTGTTCGTTGAAGTTCTGTGTGAAGCGGTGGCCCGCCAGGGCGAGTTCGTTCAGGGCCTCGCGGGTGAGGGTGATGGTGGCGGTGGGCTTGCCCGCGAGGAGGTCCCGGCCCTCGACGTAGATGAGCACGCCGTTGCGCAGGGTGGTCGTGCACTCCTGCACGCCCAGCTGCCAGCGCAGGACGATGGGCGTCGGCTGCTCCTCCGCCGCCTTCGGCCCGTTGACGCTCTTGGCCATGGCCTCGAAGAACTGCTCCAGGGTCATGCTCCGCACCAGGTCCGAGGCCCCGTGCGAGATGGCCTTCTGCGGGCCGGCGAGGACTTCCCAGGCACCGGTGAGGTAGAAGTTGCGCCACGTGCCGTTCTCGGCGCCGTAGCCGAGCTGGGTGAACGTCTGCGCCTGGAGCTGCTTGGCCTTCGCCAGCGTCTCCTCGGTGATGGCGAAGCATTTGTCACCGGAGGCGAAGATGACGTGGTTGAGCAGCTCGGCCGCCCACCGGTACTGCGGCGGGTCGGCCGCCAGCGCGTTCTCGGCCACGCGGACCACGGCCTCCGGGCCGCCGATCGCGGTCGTGTACTGCACGCCCGCCTCCACTGGCGGCAGGCTCCACAGATGGGCGGGGTTGCCGTCGAACCAGCCGATGTAGCGCTGGTAGACCGCCTTGAGGTTGTGGCTGAGGGAGCCGTAGTAGCCCTGGTCGTACCAGTGCTCGGCCAGCCCGCGCGGCAGCTTCCGGAGCTTCTCGGCGATCTCGACGCCGGTGTGGCCCGTGTCGATCAGGCGCAGCGCCTGGTCGTTGAGGAAGGCGTACATGTCGCGCTGGTTGGACAGGAACTCGATGATGTTGGTCCTGTCGTCCTCCTGGCGCCAGCGCGGCCAGTGGTGCGAGGCGAACTCGACGTCGATGTGCTCGGGGTCCGAGCCGAAGGTCTGGATGGCCTCGGTGAGGTACTTCGACCAGGCGTGCGGGTCGCGGACCTGGGCGCCGCGCAGGCTGAGGATGTTGTGCATGGTGTGGGTGGCGTTCTCCGCCATGCACAGGGCCCTGAGTTGCGGGAAGTAGAAGTTCATCTCCGCCGGGGCCTCGGTGCCGGGCGTGAGCTGGAAGATGACGTCGACACCGTCGATCTTCAGTGCGTACAGCCCCGGCCGCCACGGGATCACGTAGTCCTGGGACCACTTGTCCTCGTGCGTGGGCTGGATCAGCCGGCCGCCGATGTAGTCGGTCGGCGGGACGAGCGTGACCTCGCCCGTGGAGATCGTCAGGCCGAGACCGGCGCCGACCTGCCCATAGGGGCTCTTGTCGAGCCGGGCGGCGTACATGTACTCCGCGCGGCGCGCCATGGCCGGACCCGCGAGGACGTTCTCGCTGATCGCGTGCTCCTGGAAGCCGACCGGCGCGTAGACGCGCAGGCCCTCGGGCGCGTTGCCGCCGTTCTCGGCGAACAGGCCGCGGGAGCCGCCGAAGTGGTCGACGTGGCTGTGGGTGTAGATGAGGTGCTTGACAGGGGCGGTGTTCTCGGTGGCCTCACGGAAGAGCTCAAGGGCGGCCTGCGCGGTCTCGTACGAGGCGAGCGGGTCGATGACGATCAGGCCGCTGTCGCCGGTGATGATCGTCATGTTGGAGAGGTCGTAGCCGCGCACCTGGTAGATGGTGTGGCGGCCGTCGCCGCCGACGTGGAAGAGCCCGGCGACGGCTGTCAGCAGGCCCTGCCGCCACAGGCTCGGGTTGACCGAGGGGGGACAGTCGGCGAGTTCGCCGTCCTGCAGGAAGTCGTAGGCCGTGAAGTCCCAGACCACGGTGTCCTTGCTGCCCTTGGCCAGGATCGCGGAGCGCTTCGGCACGGCCATGAGCCCTCGGTTGGCGTCCTCGAAGTCCCCGGGTGTGGGCGGGATCGTGTTGATGACCTCCTGGTTGCGGGTCCGGACGAACGGGGACGGCTCGATGGGCTCGGTGGCACCGGGCATGCGCTGACTCCTTGAGGTCGTGCGGGCTTCCCGCGGGGGAGGGGCAGGGGGGTGTACGTGGCGCGAGGGTGACTCTCCGCCGATGCCCGATCAACGCTAGGCAGTCGCACTCGTGATCCACAAGGAAGCGATCGAGCCACCCCGGTCGTGGTCGAAGGGTGCTCCAACCGTGGCTCGAAAAGCGCCGGTTGAAAGGCTGGCGGCGGTTGGCCGAAATGCCACTCTCGACGGTAGGTGGTAGTGCCATTCAAAATATCGAGCGTGCTGGACTCCGCCCCTCCGATCGGCCTCCACAGGCCGGGGTGGTGGGTTCCCGGCGCTGCGCCACCGACAGCACAGGAGGTATGCCGTATGTGCGGAATAGTGGGCCGGGTGGATTTCGACCGCGACCTGAGGAGCGAGTGGGCGGATTTCCGGCGGGCGGTCGACACCATGGGATGCCGCGGCCCGGACGCCGAGGGGATGTGGCTGGAGCAGCATGTGGCCCTCGGGCACCGCAGGCTCGCCGTCATCGACCTCGTGGGCGGCGCCCAGCCGATGGTGGCGGAGGAGGACGGGCACGTCCTGGCAGCCCTCACCTACAGCGGCGAGGTCTACAACTTCCGCGAGCTGCGCACCGAGCTGGAGGGCCGCGGCCACCTCTTCCGTACGCGCAGCGACACCGAGGTCGTGCTGCGCGCCTATCTGGAGTGGGGCGCCGCGTGCGCCGAGCGGCTCAACGGCATGTACGCCTTCGCCGTCTGGGACGCCCGGAAGGAGGAACTCCTCCTCGTCCGCGACCGCTTGGGCGTCAAGCCGCTCTATTACGCCGAAACCCCCTCCGGCGTCCTCTTCGGTTCCGAGCCGAAGGCCATTCTGGAGAGCGGTCTCGTCGAACCCGTCGTCACGGTGGAGGGAATCGCCGAGGCGCTCAGCGTCGTCAAGACACCCACGCACGCGGTCTTCCGCGACATTCACGAGGTACGGCCCGGCCATATCGTGCGTGTACACCGAAATGGTGTTGCTCCGCAGCGCTATTGGGCCCTGGAGGCGCGCCCCCACACGGACGACCTCGCCACGACGATCGCCACCGTACGCGAACTCCTCACCGACACCGTCAAGCGGCAGCTCGTCTCCGACGTGCCGCTGTCCACCCTGCTCTCCGGCGGCCTCGACTCCAGCGCGGTCACCGGCCTCGCGGCGGCCCAGGGCCCCATCCGGTCCTACGACGTCGACTTCGCCGGCTACACCGAGAACTTCACGCCCAGCACGATGCGGTCCTCGTCCGACGCCCCCTACGTCGCCGATGTCGTACGGCACCTCGGCAACGACCACGTCAGCCTCGTCCTGGACACCGGGGACCTGATGGACACCGACGTACGGTCCGCCGTGCTGCGCGCCCGCGACCTGCCCCTGAGCGTCGGCGATCTCGACACCTCCCTCTACCTCCTCTTCCGCGCGGTGCGCGAGCGCTCCACGGTCGCCCTGTCCGGCGAGGCCGCGGACGAGCTCTTCGGCGGCTACCGCTGGTTCCACGACGAGGACGCCGTGCACGCCGGCACCTTCCCGTGGCTGGTCGTGATGGGCCCCAACGCGCGCGGCGAGGGCGGCCTCCTGGACCGGGCGTTCATGGAGAAGATCGACGTACCCGGCTACGTACGGCAGCGCTACGCCGAGGCCCTGGCGGAAGTGCCGCGCCTGGAGGGCGAGACGGGGCTGGAGCGCCGCATGCGCGAGATCGGGCATCTGCACCTCACGCGGATGGTGGCCTGGCTCCTCGACCGCAAGGACCGCATGAGCATGGCCAGCGGCCTGGAGGTGCGCGTGCCCTTCTGCGACCACCGCCTGGTCGAGTACGTCTTCAACACCCCCTGGTCGATGAAGACCTTCGACGGCCGCGAGAAGAGCCTCTTGCGCGCCGCGGCCTCCCACGTCCTGCCCCGCTCGGTCGTCGACCGCAAGAAGAGCCCGTACCCGGTGACGCAGGACCCCACCTACACGCAGGCGGTCCGCAAGGAACTCCGCGCACTCCTCGCCGACCCGGACGCCCCCATCGCCCCCTTCCTCGACCGCGACCGCGCCCTCGCGGAAGCCGGCCGCACGGACACCCTCACAGGAGAGTGGGACCGCTTCCCGGTCGAGTCGGTGCTCCAGTGGAACGCGTGGCTGAAGCGGTACGGGGTGCGGCTGGAGGTCTGACGGCGGTTCCGGGGTGATCCGTACGGGGTCACCCCGGACGGCCCCCGGACGGGTGAGTGCCGGTGGCGGCCCGGTGCCGGGGCGCGGAGGGTGGGGGGACGGACACGTGCGCCTTGGAGGCCTTCCCATGCCCGACGTCACCGAGCCCTACGCCCCCGGCACCCCCTGCTGGATCGACCTGACGGTGCCCGACCAGCAGGCCGCCCTCGACTTCTACCGTGATCTCTTCGGCTGGCAGGGGGAGGTCGGGCCGCCGGAGACCGGTGGGTACGCGGTGTGCACGCTGCGCGGCAAGCCGGTCGCCGGGATCATGAGCGCCCAGGGGCAGGAGGACCAGCCCACCCCGCCCACCGTGTGGACGACCTATATCGCCACTGCCAATGTGGACGACACCCAGGACAGGATCACCGCTGCGGGCGGTCAGGTGCTGATGCCCGGCATGGACGTGATGACGCTCGGCCGGATGGCCGTCGTCACCGGGCCCGACGGCGCGGTCTTCGGGCTGTGGCAGGCCATGGACTTCCCCGGCGCGGGCGTCGTCAACGAACCCGGCGCGCTGATCTGGAACGAGCTCGTCACCCGCGACATCAAGGCCTCCACCGACTTCCTCTCCACCACCCTCGGCATCACGGCGGAGCCCATGGAGGGCACGGACGGCGGCTACTACGCGCTCAACGTCGACGGCCGCCCCGTCGGCGGGATGCTGAGCCTCGACCAGCTCCCGCCGGACACGCCCCCGAACTGGCTGCCGTACTTCGCCGTGGACGACACCGACAGCACCGTCGACGCCCTCGTCCGCGCGAACGGCAACGTCCTCAAGCCGCCGTTCGACATGATGGCGGGCCGCATGGCCGTCGTGCAGGACCCGCAGGGCGGGATCTTCGCCGTCATCAAGACGAAGGAGCCGGAGCCCACTGCCTGAACGGGACTCGCGTCACGTCGTCGCGGCGACGGTGACCTTCTCGTCGTTCTTGAGCTGGCCGAAGAGCTGCTTGGCCTTCTCGGTGTCCCACTTGACCGCCACGCCGTCGCTCCGCGTGGGCAGGTTCGGGTTGGAGATGGGTACGGTCAGCTGCTGTCCGCCGCCGCCCGTGACGCCCTTCATCGCCCAGAACATCGACATCAGGTCCGTCAGCCCCATGTCCTTGTCGACGACCAGGGTGTCGAGCCCCGAGCCGATCACCGGGTAGAGCCGGAAGGGATTGAGGACCGTAGAGGGCGAAGCCGCCTGCTTGGCCAGCGTGTTCAGGAACTTCTGCTGGTTGCGCATGCGGCCCAGGTCCTGGTCGGCCTCCTGGTGGCGCTGGCGGACGAACGCGAGCGACTGGCGGCCGTCGAAGGTCTGGCAGCCCGCCTTGAAGTCCGCGCCCGAGTCCTTGTCCTTGACCGGCTTGTCCAGGCACATCTCCACCCCGCCGAGCGCGTCCACCAGATTGCGGAAGCCGCCGAAGCCGATCTCCGCGTAGTGGTCGATGCGCAGCCCGGTGTTGTACTCGATCGTCTGCGCCAGCAGCTCCGCGCCGCCGTCCGCGTACGCCTCGTTGAGCTTGTGTGTCGACGCCGGGAACTGCTTGCCCGTCGTCGGGCCGGTGAACGCCGGGATCGTCACGTACGAGTCGCGGGGCAGGCTCAGCATCGTCGTGCCGTTGTCGCCCGTGTGCAGGATCATCATCGAGTCGGTGCGCTTGCCGTCGGCCGAGCCGGTGTGCAGGTCCTTCTTCTCCTGATCCGACAGGCCCTCGCGGCTGTCGGAGCCGACGATCAGGTAGTTCGTGCCCTTGCCGCTCTCCGGCCGGTCCTTCACCTTGCTCAGGTCGACCTCGCGGCGCAGCTTGGAGTCCGCCCAGAAGTACGTGCTCACGGACACCGCCAGCAGCAGGGCGACGAACGCGACGAGGCCGATGGTGATCCTCTTCCGCCAGTTCGGGCGGCGCGTGCGGGGCGCCCGCCCGCCGGGGCCCTGGCCGTCGCCTCCTCCGCCCCGGCCTCCGCCGGTGCCGCTGCCGCCCGGACCGACCGGGGCGCCGCCGTGCCCGTAGACCTGCCCCGTGTTGTAACCGTCGTCACGCCGGGGCGGCGGGGGAGCGCCCGTACCGGCACCGTTCCGGCCACCGGTGCTCTGGCCGGGCACCGGCGGGTACGGACGCGGCGGGGCCTCGCGCCGGACGTGCGGCATGGCACGGGCACCCTCCGGGTCCGCGCCGGTGCTGCCCCGCCCGTAACGGGGGCTCTGGGGCTCTTCGGGCCAATCGCTCATGCCACCGAGTGTGCCCAGCGAGGCGGCCGACAGGCGGGCCGGAGCAGGATCGGGGCAGGGCTGTTGCAGAGCTGATGCACGCCGCCGCATGCCGCTGCACACCGCTGCCGCGCGGCCGGTCCGTGGCGGGGACCGTGGCCGGTTCTTTTCGGCGGCCCGGCATACAGTGGTGGACATGACCATCCAGGACCCGGCCCAGGAGCCGGAAATACCGGAGAAGCCGACGTCCGCATCGCGCACGACCCTCTCCCACATCATGACCGCGAACGACACCAATCTGCTCGGTACCGTCCACGGTGGCGTGATCATGAAGCTGGTGGACGACGTCGCGGGCGCGGTCGCCGGACGCCACTCCGGTGGTCCCGCGGTCACGGCCTCCATGGACGAGATGGCCTTCCTGGAGCCGGTCAAGGTTGGCGACCTGGTGCATGTGCAGGCCCAGTGCAACTGGACCGGCCGCAGCTCCATGGAGATCGGCGTGCGCGTGATGGCCGAACGCTGGAACGAGTCCCGGCCCGCGGTGCAGGTGGGCAGCGCGTACCTGGTCTTCGCGGCGGTGGACGGGGAGGGGAAGCCGCGGCTCGTGCCGCGAGTGGTTCCGGAGACGGAGAAGGACCGGCGGCGGCATCAGGAGGCGCAGATCCGCCGTACGCATCGCTTGGCACGCCGCCGAGCGATCAAGGAACTGCGGGAGTCCCGCGTGGCGGAGGGCTTGACCGACTGAGGCGCGCCCCGTCAGGGGCGCGGGGAACTGCGCGACCAGCCCCCACTGGACCCGCAGCCGCGCGCCGAGCGCAAGAGGCACCCCGGTGGGCGCGGGGGCCCGGGGGCGGAGCCCCTGGAAAAACTCGCCGACCACAGCAGCCCGGCCCCGCCCCCCCGCCGGGGGGCTACCGGCACACGACGCGGTCACCCGTGACCGCGTCGGACGCGGCCAGGACCGGGTCCTGGACGCGGACGCGGTGGACGGTCGTGAAGTCCGTGCCGACCGTGACCTTCATCAGGGGGCCCTGGCCCTGGACGGGGTGGAGGTAGGCGAGGGGGAGGGCTGCGGCCAGGGTGCGGACGGAGCGGTCCCAGCGCGGGTCGT
Organism: Streptomyces sp. UNOC14_S4; assembly: GCF_020740835.1. GTDB lineage: Bacteria > Actinomycetota > Actinomycetes > Streptomycetales > Streptomycetaceae > Streptomyces. The sequence continues at coordinate 1,197 of NZ_JAINFC010000302.1, read as the reverse complement.
AGTGGATCACGGTGCGCGGCTGCGGCGCCGGATAGTGCGCGTCCGCCGGCAGGCCCGTCGTGCTGAAGCCCGCCGCCCGCAGGGCCTGGTCCGTGGTGCGGGCGAGCCCGTAGCGGTCGGTGCCGTTGAAGACCTGGACCCGCACCTGCGCGGGCGCCACCTCGACCGGGGTCGGGGCTTGTGACCGTGCCGCGTACGCGGACGCCGTGCCGCGGGCCGTGGTCAGCGGGCGGTCCTCGCGCAGGGCCTGGAAGATCCTGGCGGCGGCCGCCTCGTTCCACCTCACCGTCGAGCCGACGTTCGGCACGACGTAGTTCACGGAGGACACCGGCACCGAGACGAACTCGGTGGTGGCGGGCGTCAGGTTCTTCACGGCCCGCCCCAGGGCGATCAGCTCGCCGCTGCCGAAGCCGGGATCGGCCCGCATCGAGTCCAGCAGCGTGGTGGCGACCTTCTGGAACTTCACCGGGTTCAGCAGCACCCCGCTGCCGCCCGCTCCGTGCAGCAGGGCCGCGAGGAAGCGCTGCTGCCGCTGCATCCGCCCGAGGTCGGAGACCTGGTCCAGGTGGCGGGCGCGCACGTACTGCAGGGCCTGGCCGCCGTTGAGCGTGCTGGCGCCCACCGGCAGGTCGAGGCCGCTGGAGGAGTCGTGGAGCGGGCGGTCCGTGCAGACCCGCACGCCGCCCAGCAGATCGACGGTCCGCATGAAACCGGCGAAGTCGACCTCCAGGTAGTGATCGACGTGCACTCCGGTCAGGCGCTCCACGGACCGGACGGACAGGCTCGGCCCGCCCTCGGCGTAGGCCGCGTTCAGCTTCTGGACGTGCGCGGGGTGCGGGCGCCCGGCCGCGTCCCGCCGGGCGGGGAGCACGGTGTAGGTGTCGCGCGGCAGGCTGACCACGGTGGCCCGGTCGCGGGCGGCGGACAGGTGCACCAGCATCACCGTGTCCGTGCAGTGACAGGGCGCGCCGCCCAGGCGCCAGCGCCTGCGCTCGTCCTCCGTGATCGTGTCGCGCCTGTCGGTGCCGACGAGGAGGAGGTTCGTGCCCTGGCCCACGCGCGGCGGCCGGTGGGAGAGCCCCCCGAAGGCGTCGATCCGGTCGATGCGCGCGTCGATCCCGCGCATGACCGCGTGCCCCACGCCACCGGCGCCCAGGACCGCCAGCGCGGTGCCGAGGGCGACGCGGCGTCCCCAGC
>NZ_JAINFC010000301.1 GCF_020740835.1 Streptomyces sp. UNOC14_S4 | reverse complement strand
CGTCAGCTTCGGGAAGCCGCGGGAGTTCTCCCGAGACGAGGGCATGGACCGAGACGGCTATGTGCTGCGGGCCGGCACGGACGCGGCCGACGGCCGTGCCGAACTGCGCGTCACCGCCGTCAACCCCGGGCCCGAGTCCGTCACCTGCGCGGCGATCACCGTCACGGTGCCGGCAGGCGAGGCCCCCGACGCCCTGACGGCCACCCCGGAGACGATCACTGCACGGGTGGAGGGCGCCACCGGCTGGCGGGCCGAACACGGAGGCGGCGGAGTCTTCCACGTACGCCCCACCGCGCCCGGCACCGAACTCAAGCCGGGCGAACGGCTTGTGGTCACACTCGCGGACATCACGGTCAACCAGGCGGTCGGCACGGCCGTGCTCGGCATCGGCGAGACGGCGGCCGACGCGGCCGGGACGCTGCGCGAGCGCGCGGCGGGCGGCAGGAAGCTGGTCAAGGCGCCCGCCGAGGCGATGCTGGAGGACTTCCGGCCCGACTGCACCATCGTGCCCAACGGCGAGACCGTCACACTGACCTGGAAATGCGTGGAGGGCCCGGACTACGAGCTCTTCTACGCCGACCAGCGCGAGGTCGTCAACCGCTGCATCACCGACGGCAACGGCGAGTGGAAGTCCCCGCCCCTGCACACGGCGACCGCGTTCATGCTGCTCGGCTCCACGGAGCAGGACGGCTCGCAAGTCACCTACGGCCTGACCACCGCCGTGACCGTCGACGTGCCCGACCTGGAGATCGGCAGCCTCGACGCCAACGGCGTGGTCCGGCTGTTCGGGCAGCCCCAGGAGATCGCCGGAGGCACGGAGAGCGGGACATGGATGTACACCGCCGCCACCGACGGCGTGATCACCGGCTACATCAAGACCAACCGCAGTGACGCGCCCGCCACGCTCAACGTCTTCGTCACGCCCCCTGACGTGAGGCAGCAGAAGTTCGCCACGCAGTCCTGGGACGCGCGGGGCGGCACCGACAACCAGGAGGCGAGCCTGCTGGTCCCGGTGCCCCGGGGCTCGACGGTGCGGGTGGTGCAGAGCGGCCCCAGCGGTTATCTCACCGCCGGCCTGACATGGTTCCCGTTCGGTACGGGGCCGCTGCAGGTACTCGAACCGTAGCCCCGCCGTCCCGCCCACGACCGTTCCGACAACTCCCCGCCCAGGAGGCCCCAGCGATGACCGACCTCACCCCCAACGGCATCGACGCCGCGTTCAGCGTCCCCGACTCGGGCGACGCCCCGGCCGCCGTCTACATGATCCGGGGCGGCTGGGCCGTCCACCACGACGCGGCCGCGACCGCGCCGCCACGGCGCGGGAACACGCTGCGCGAACTGTGGCCCCAGCTGCCGCCCACCTACTTCAGCGGCATCGACGCCACCTGCTCCACGGACACACAGCACGTCTACTTCTTCAAGGGCTCGACCTGCGTGCTGTACGACATCGCGGAGAACAGGCCGGTGGGCGGCGGCACCCCGGCGCAGATCGGCGACAGGCTCCCGGGCCTGCGCACCAGCGCGCCCGATTTCACCCAGGGCGTGGACGCGGGCATGGCGGCCTCCGACGGCACGGTGTACCTGTTCCGCGGTGGCCAGTTCGTCAACTACGACCTCGAGACCAACCGGGTACTGGAGCAGGGCACGCTGGAGAAGGACTGGGCGAACGACGCCTTCCCCGGATCCGAGGTCTACGGCGGCGTGGTGGCCGCCTTCAACCACCCCGCCACGCGCAACGGCTACCTGGTCCCGCCGGGCGGGAAGCGCTACGTCGAGTGCGACACCGACCCGGACGAGCACCGCGTCACGTCCGCCGCGAAGACGCTCCGGGACCGGTGGCCGTACCGCACGTTCCTGAGCGTGCTCGACGGACGCGACGGCAGGCTGTGGGTCTTCGACGCCGACGGCGGCCAGCCGATCCGGCAGACCCAGACCAGCCCGGAGGCCGGTGGCGCCGTGATCTCCCCCGACGGCTTCCGGGTCCTCGCGACCGCCAAGGGCGAGGGCGAGGGCAGCCTCTCGCTCCTCGACATCACCTCGGGCTCCCTCCGGACGGTGGGGGCGGGCGTCTGGCCGTACCGGGTGGCGGCCCTGTCGGACGGCTCCGCCGCGTACGTCACCAACCCCACCCGGGACACCGCGCACGCGATCGACCTCGTCACCGGTGCCGCCCGGGCCATCGACGTCGGGCGTGCGCCCGAGGGCGTCGTGGCCTCGCCCGACGGCACCCGCGTCTACGTCGCCACCGACGGGGATCCTGTGGTGGCGGTCGTGGACACCGCGACGAACACGGTCGTCCGGCGCTTCGGCGGCACGATCACCGCGAGGTGCGCGGCGCTGACCCCTGACGGCGAGGTCCTGTGCTTCGGCACGCCCAACGGTGTCGACAGGGTCGCCGTCGCCAGGACCGGGGGCACGGGCGAACCTCCCCTCGTCGGGGTGGGGCAGACGCCCGAACAACTCGCCGCGTCGCCGGACTCCCTGCTCGTCTACGTCGCCAACCGCGGCCACGAGGTCAAGGTGATCGACGTCCAGGCCGTCCGTGAGGTCGGCCCCGTACGGACGCCGCGCGACCGTACGAACGCGGTCGCCGTGTCCCTGGACGGGCAGCACCTTTACGTCACCTCCGAAAACGCCGACTCCGTGCAGAAACTGCCGGCGTCCGGCGGTGACCCCGTCACGGAGTTCGCCCTGGGCGCGTCGCTGGGCAATGACGCGTTCCTCTCCGTCGCCCCCGCCTGGGGGTGACGGAATGACACCGCGACGCCCCGAGGACAGCACCTGCGTCCTCACCTACGACGTGGGGAGCGACCCGGCCCCCATCCAGGTCTCCCTCGGCTCGACGCCGAAGAAGGCGACGCTGTACATCACCGTCACCAATCACCGGCAGAGCGCCGTCCAGGTGGAGTCCGTCCGCTTCTCGTTCCCCGTGGGCACCGGGCCGGAGGAGCTGAGCAACAACCCGGGCAGTGCCGAGCCGCAGGTGGACAACGACAAGTTCTGGCGGTTCGAGCTGGACGAGGAGCGCCCGGGCTCGGCCGTGCTCACCCCCAAGCGGTCCGCCACCCTCAGCGGTGGCGAACAACTGGAACTCACCCTGGCCCACATCGAGATCAACGCGACGGTCGGCACCAGCAGGCTGACCGTCGAGGAGGCCGTCAAGAACGAGGAGCCCGGCAGCGAGACCTGGCCCCTGGCCAAGGTCCCGGCGGGCTTCACCACCGGCGACTTCCGGCCCGAACGGATCCTCGTGCAGAGCGGCAAGCCCGCCGAGCTCACCTGGCGGGGGGACTCCCGCCCCGGGGCCACGTACACGATGCTGCACGACGGCGACCCGTGCGACGTCACGAACGTCCGCTACTGGGAATCGCCCCTCCTGCACCGCGACACCGCGTTCGCCCTCGTCGTGGAGGTGACGGAGGCCGGGAACACCGCCGAGTACGCGATGACGACCCTGGTCACCGTCGCCCGCCCCGACCTGGTCGTGAACGACCTGACCGTGAACGGGAACACCACGCTCACCCACTTCCCCGCCGGTTTCGACCTCGGTGACGCGCCGGAGCGCGTGTACACCGCCGAGACCGACGGTTTCCTCGTGGGCCACGTACGCGCCGACCAGGAGGTGCCCGAGGCCGAGGACCCGCCGCCCACCCTGACCGTCACGGTCAGCGCGGGCGGCACCGCGCGCGTCACCGGCGTCCAGTCCCGCGTCACGGAACGGGCGCCCGGCGACCCCGGGAGCAGGCTCACCGCCGTCGTCCCCCGGGGCGCCACCGTCACCGTCGCCCGTGCCGGCACCACGCCGAGCACGCACGGGCTCTCCTGGCTGCCCTTCGGCACCGGCGAGCTGAGGGAGGACCCCACCCGCTGACGTGGCGGGGCTCTGACGGGCACTCACGACAGCGTCGAGATCCACACCTTCCTGGGCGAGGAGCGAGGCCATGGCCCGGGGGAACTCCTCGGGGCGGTCGTTCATCGTCAGGACGACGACGGCGATCGTGGGCCGCGGGGCTCCGGTGCTCATGGAAGCGGGTCCTTCTGCTGGTGGGGGGGCATGGCTACGGGTGTGCGGCGAGTCCTGCCTGCCGCACCCAGCGCTGCCGCCGTCTGATCCTGGGACGGGCCACGGACAACGTGCGCTGCGACGACTGCGAGCTCGCCGCCCGGGAAGCCGCCCAGCGGCCGAGGGACAGTGTGGCGCAGCCTGCGGTAGCGCCCCGTAAGAGGGCTACCGCTCAGGCGGCCTGCTCCAGCTCCGCCAGCAGGCCCGCCCGTACGGCCTCCATGTCCGTGCCCAGCCTGACCAGCAGCTCGGCGGTCGGCTCGTCCCCCGGGTCCAGGATCCCGAGCAGCACGTGCTGGGTGCCGATGACGTTGTCCTTGCGGGCCAGCGCTTCTCGTAGCGAACGCTTCAGCACCTCCTTCGCCAGGGGCGTGAAGGGGATGTGCCCCTTCGGTGCGCCCTTCGTGGCCCTGCGCCAACGCCCCCGTGTCTGCTCGGGTGTTGCAGTGTGGTCCAGTGCCCCCGGACCGAACACCTCCTCGGCCCGGTCCCGTACGGCATCCAGGTCGATGCCGATCGCGCTGAGCGCGGCCGCGTCCTGTGCGCCGAGCTCACCCGCCCCGGCCGACGCGATCGCGGCCCGGCACGCCGCGGCCGTCACGCCGAGCCGCTCCAGCGTGGCCGCGCCGGGTACCCCCGTGCAGGAGGCGATGCCGAGCAGCAGGTGCTCGCTGCCGATCCACGAGTGGTTCAGCATCCGCGTCTCCTCCTGCGCGAGGACGACGACGGTGCGGGCTTCTTTGGTGAACCGCTCGAACATGCCTACCTCCTGGCGTGTTTCTTGTGCACTGCCTGCCTGCTGACCCCCAGGGCGGCCCCGATCTCCTCCCAGGACCAGCCCTGCGTGCGCGCGTTGTCGACCTGCAGGACCTCCAGTCGCTCGACGAGCCGCCGCAGCGCGGCGACGGCACGCAGCCCCACGCGGGGGTCGGCGTTCATGGCGGCCTCGGTGGTACCGACCGCGTCTTTCGCATGCGTTCCGGCCATGGTGTCAATGTATGTTGACAGCTCCAGTGTGTCAACGCTCGTTGACGCCGGAGACCGGACGGGACCTTCTCGTTCTCGGGGCGGCGGGGAGGTGGTGCACCGACCCGTGCGCGTGCCCGTCGATGAGGCTCAGCCGCCGCTGGTGGAGGCGTTGACCCGAGAGCAGGCCATCGACTCGCGGGCACGCGCCGCCTCCTGCGGGGAAAGGAAACGCCTCGCCCCCGAGTCCTGGCCGACATGAAGCTGCTGCAGGGCCGCTCCTTCGGGTAACTGGCGAGTCGAGCGGGTGGCTCACGCGGTGCCCAGCGGGTTGAGGACGGTGAACTGCCAGGCCCCGTCGGCGGACCGGCGGGCGACGTTCGCCGTCGTTCCCGTGGGCGTGGCCCGGGTTCCGTCCGGCGCGGTCGCTTCGAGGGCCCAGTCGACGACGATCAGCGCCGTGTCGTCCCCGGTCAGGCAGAACCTGGCCGTGTTGGCCAGGCGCGCCCCGGCCGCGACCGTACGGACGATTTCCGCGCGGAGTTCCTCCGGGCCGGTGAGGACCTCGCCGGCGGGGGTGCGCATCGTCGCGTCCGGGCTGAACAGCGCGAGGACGGCGTCGACGTCCCCGGCGTTGAGCGCGTCCTCGAACGCGAACGGAAGACGGGCGGGCTCGAGCACCTGCGTGTTCATGGCTTGCTCATTCCTTGGCTTGGATTCCGGGAGGCGGCCGCGATGGTCGATCGGCGCCGCCGCAGAACAGCATCAGGCACCGGCCCCCTCGGGTACGAGGTAAGGTCTGGTCCCGCCATGATCAATTCTGGACACATCGAGATCGTCGACCTCGGGTACGAGAACCCGGACCGGCCACGCCTGGGGCTGGAGGTGATGACCTTCGCGCAACTGCGCTCCCGCACGAGAGCACGAGTCGCCTCGTCACCGATCCGCGCGGACTTCCACCAGCTCACCGTGATCCGCTCCGGCCGAGGCACCGCGATGATCGATTTCGTCCCCCAGGACTGCCGGCCCGGAACCGTGCTGCACATACGGCCCGGCCAGGTCCAGCGGTTGCCCGCAAGACCGGACGGACGCCTGGCCGGCCTGGACGCGATCGTCCTGCTGTTCACCGCGGACTTCGCGCCGCACATGTCCCGCGTGACCTCGCTGCTCGACCTCGAGTTCGGGCCGACGGCGCTGGCAGCGCCGGTCAGCGAACGCGAAGGGCTTCACCAGGCCGCGGCGGAACTCGAGGCCGAATACCGGCTCCTCGGCACACGCGACGAGACCGCCACGAGACTTTCGGCCGAACTGCTCCGCCAGTTGCTGGGAGTGCTGCTCCTTCGCATCGCGCGGCTGCCGTGCCCGTCCGGGGCCGGCCCGGCCGGGGTGAACCAGGTCTTCCGCGCCTTCCGGCGTGAGGTTGAACGCTCCTTCGCGGCCACTCGGGATGTACAGGACTACGCCGCCCGGCTCGGATATGCGCCGAGGACGCTCACACGCGCCTGCCTCGCGGCGACCGGCAGAACTGCCAAACAGTTCCTGGACGCGCGAGTCGCGCTGGAGGCGAAACGTCTGCTCGTGCACACCGATCTGGCCATCGCCGCGGTCGGCCGCGCTGTCGGGTTCAGCGAACCGACCAATTTCGGGAAGTTCTTCGCCCGGGAAACGAACATGACGCCCGGCACCTTCCGGGCGAAGGAGCGTTCCTGAGCGCCTCCGGCGTTTTGTATCCCAGGATTTCTCGCATTGCTGCTGGTGGGGGTCAGCGGGTCTGTAACGCAAGGCCCCGCACATCACAGGGGGGCGCATGGAGCCCACTCGATCTGCCGGGTCACCCGGCCTTGAGCGTCGACCTCGAAGCAGAGCCAGAGATCTTCCTCGTCCCAACAACAGCGCATCCATGTCTTCACCCGCCAATGATGACCAGGTCCCCCCACTTGCTCACCAGGTCGATGCCGGAGGCGTGTTGGAGGATCACGCCATGCTGTTCGCAATTGATGAGGTGGGGCGTGTGGTGACGAGGCCTCCGAAGGCGGTGACAGGCCGGGTGCTGGCCAGCCTGCGGAACTGGGCGGCTGCCCAACGTCCCCAGGGCGGTCAGCAGGCCTGTTGCGCGCCGCTCGGGAACGGGGCGGGCGTTCGGCCGTACCCGGTGCCCGGCCCGGGGCGGTGATGTGTCGGCAGAGTGGCCCTGGCCCTGGCTCTGCCGCGTTCTGCACGGGCGGAGTTTTCGGAGGTTCAATCGGCCGGGCGCAATTTTTTCGCATTAAGGTGGACGCATGAGTACCCGAGCGACCACACGCCCCGGCGGGCGCAGCGCCCGCGTCCAGCAGTCCGTGCATCAGGCCGTCCGTGATCTGGAGGCGGAGGTGGGGCGGGACGCGCTGACCGTGCCGCTGATCGCCGCCCGCGCGGGGGTGACGCCGTCCACCGTCTACCGGCGCTGGGGGGACCTGCGGGAACTGCTGTCCGATGTCGCTGTCGAGCGGCTGCGTCCCGACGGTCCGCCGGCCGACCACGGCAGCCTGCGGGCGGACCTGGAGGCGTGGGCGGTGCAGTTCGCGGAGGAGATGGCCTCGACGGCGGGGCGTACGTACATCCGCGACGCCCTGCTGGGCGACCCCGAGCAGGGCAACGCGGTTCGCTGCTCCGATTACGCCGCCGAGCAGCTGAAGGCCATCGGGGTGCGCGCGGCCGGGCGTGGGGAGGGCGTGCCCGATGTGGAGACCCTGCTGGACACCCTCGTCGCCCCCCTCATGTACCGCGTTCTGTTCCGCCCCTCGGATCTGTCGGAGGCCTACACCGACTGGCTTGTGGCGTCGGCGCTCGGCCGGGGCGCCGCTCCGCTCCCTCCGGCAGCTAAAAGCTAAAGGTTTGCGTTTTGGGGCGCGCGGAGCCTAATCTGCCTAACGCAAAACATTTGCCTTTAGGTGTGAGGTGCTCCGTGCTCAGCGTCCTGGCCCCGCCGTCCCCTTCCCGCCGCCTGCCCGTTCCGGGCCGCCGCAGCGCCTTCCCCCTTCACGCCTCCATCCTGGTCGCCCTGCTGGCCGCCTCCAGTGCGCCGACCCTCCTCTACGCCCTCTACCAGGCCGAATGGCACTTCTCGGCGCTGACCGTCACCGTCGTGTTCAGCGCCTACGCACTCACCCTGCTCGGCGCCCTGCTGACGGCGGGCACTCTCTCGGACCACCTCGGCCGGCGCCCCGTCCTGATCGGTGCGCTGCTCGCGGAGGCCGCCGCGATGCTGCTGGCCCCGGCCGCCCCGGACGAACGCGTCGGCACCCTTGCCGCCTGCTACGTCCTCAGCTACCTGGCCATGAGCATCCCCGCCGTCCTCGTCGGCCTCCTGACCAACCGCTACGGCCTGCGAACCGCGGTCTTCCTCTACGCCGCGACGTCATCCTGCTGACCCTGACCGGCCTCGTCCGCTCCGTGCGGCAGCCGACCACCGGCTGACCGGATCCCGCCGTCCCGCACCGCGCCGCGCCGTCCGAAAGGACCCATCGATGAGCACCACCACGCCCCGTCAGACCACTTCACCCGCACGCACGGGATGGAGCCTCGGCGACATCGCGGTACGCCGTGTCGACGAGATCGAACTGCCGCGCCGGACCGGACCCTGGCTGCTGCCGGACGCCACCAAAGAGGTGCTGGACGAGGCGCCGTGGCTGCGCCCGGACTTCGCCGACGCCGACGTCCCCCGTCTGGCGAGCCACAGCTTCGCGGTAGAGGCGGCCGGGCTGCGGATCGTCGTGGACACCGGCATCGGCAACGCCAAGCCGCGCGCCAACCCGGCCTGGAACGGACTCGACACCGACTTCCTGCGGCGCCTGGCGGCGGCCGGTTTCCCGCCCGAGTCCGTGGACCTCGTGATCACCACGCACCTGCACACCGACCACGTCGGCTGGAACACCCGTCTCTCCAGTGACGACTGGGTTCCCACCTTCCCCAACGCCCGCTACCTCACCAGCCGCACCGAATGGGACCACTGGGCCGCCACCGACCTGGACGAGGCCCGACGCCAGATGTTCCGCGACTCCGTCACCCCCGTACGCGACGCCGGACAGTACGACCTCGTGGACGTGCCCGAGCAGGGGCACGAGGTCGCGCCGGGCGTCCTGCTCATCCCTGCCCCGGGCCACACACCGGGACAGGTTGCCGTCGAACTGCGCGGCAGCGACCGCCACGCGCTGATCACCGGCGACAGCATCCACCACCCCGTGCAGCTCTCCCACCCCCACGTGCACAGCTGCGTCGATATCGACCCCGCCCAGGCCATCCGCACCCGCGCCCGGCTGCTCGACACCCTGGCGGACGGTGCCGGCCGTGGGCTGTGGGAAGTGGGTGCCCAGGAGCAGCGCGTCGGTGTCCGCCAGGGTGTCGAGCAGCCGGGCGCGGGTGCGGAT
>NZ_JAINFC010000300.1 GCF_020740835.1 Streptomyces sp. UNOC14_S4 | reverse complement strand
CCGGGGCACCCGTCGGCCCGGCCGGGGGCGTGACCGCCGGGAACTGCGCGGTCGCGCCGGGACCGTCGCTCTGCCGGTCACCCGCGGGCAGCGCGAACCCGCCCGACGTGGCGGACGCGTTCGGCGCGGCCGTCGCGGGGTCCTGGTGGCCGCGCGGGGCGTCCTGCGCGACGCGGTCGGCGGACGGCGTCGGCCAGTCGTCGACCTGCGGCTTCGGGGTCGCCTGCTCCTGGCTGCCCCAGCTCGGGGTCTTGCGGGTCGGCAGGTCGGGCTTGGCACCCGGCGGGGTGACGGGACCGCTGCCGCGACGCCGGGGCATCTGCGGGCGGCGGACGTTCTCGCTCGCCGGGGGGATGACGGCCGGGTCGACGGCGCCGCGGTTCGACGAGCCGTCGCCCTTGCCGTTCGCACCGCCGCGCGGAGCGGCGTCGAAGACGCTGCCGCCGCCGGAGGAGGCAGGCGCACCGGGAGCCGCGGCACCCGGGTTGCGCGTCGGCAGTCCGCTCTGCGTCGTGGTGGGACGCTGCGGCAGTCCGCTCTGTGTGGTGGCAGGGCGCTGGGGCAGACCGTTCTGCGTGGCGGCGGGGCGCTGCGGCAGGCCGTTCTGCGTCGGCCCGCTCCGCGGCGCGCTGTTCCGTGACAGGCCGTTCTGCGGCAGGCCGTTCTGTGCCAGGCCGTTCTGTGCCAGACCGTTCTGCGGCGTGGCCGGGCGGCTGTCGCCGAACGCGGGGCGCGGGGGGTTGCCCGCGCCGTTGGCACCGCCAGGGCCCGCCGGGGGCGTCTGACGGCGCTGCATCTGGCTCATCTGGCTCATCTGGCCCATTTGGCCCATCTGACCCATGAGGCCGGGGCTGCCCTTGCCGCCGGGGGCGGAGGGCGCGCCGCCCTGGCCGGGGGCGCCCGCGGCGCCCGGCATCGGCCGCTTGCCGCCCTGGGCGACGTCGACCGGCAGCATGACGAGCGCGGTCGTACCGCCCGAGTCGGACGGACGGAGCTGGATGCGGACGCCGTGTCGCAGGGACAGGCGGCCGACCACGAACAGACCCATGCGCCGGGAGACCGACACGTCCACGGTCGGCGGGCTGGCGAGCCGCTCGTTGATGGAGGCGAGGTCCTCGGGGGAGAGACCGATGCCGGTGTCGTGGATCTCGACCAGCACGCGGCCGTCCGGCAGCGCGTGGCCGGTCACCTTCACCTTGGTCTGCGGCGAGGAGAACGAGGTCGCGTTCTCCAGCAGCTCGGCGAGGAGGTGCACGAGGTCGTTGACGACGCGGCCGGCGATCTCCGTCGGCGGCACGCCGCTGAGTTCGATGCGCTCGTACTGCTCCACCTCGGACGCGGCGGCGCGGAGGACGTCGACGAGCGGGACGGGCCGGGTCCACCGGCGGCCCGGCTCCTCACCCGCGAGGACGAGGAGGTTCTCGCCGTTACGGCGCATGCGGGTCGCGAGGTGGTCGAGCTTGAACAGCGAGGACAGCTGGTCGGGGTCGGCCTCGCGGCTCTCCAGCTCGGAGATGAGGGACAGCTGACGCTGGATGAGGCCCTGGCTCCGGCGCGAGAGGTTGGTGAACATCGCGTTGACGTTGCCACGGAGCAGAGCCTGCTCGGCGGCGAGGCGGACCGCCTCGCGGTGCACGTCGTCGAAGGCCGAGGCCACCTTGCCGATCTCGTCCGTGCTGTGCACACCGACGGACTCCACGGACGTGTCGACGTCCTGCGGGTCGGTCTCGGACAGCTGCTTGACGAGCTCGGGCAGGCGCTCCTGGGCGACCTTCTGGGCGGTGTCCTGGAGGCGGCGCAGCGAGCGCACCATGGAGCGGGCCACGACGAACGCGCCGACGAGCGAGATGCCGAGGACGAGCACGATCAGGACACCGTTGAGGATGGCTTCCTGCTGGGCCTCGTCGCGCAGCTCGCGCGCCTTCTGCTCCATCTGGTTGAGCAGCGTGGTCTCGACCTTGGACATCTCCGAGAGCTTCGTGCCGGACTGGTCGGACCAGTCCATCCACGTCAGCTGGGGGTCCTTGATGCCGTCCGACCTGCTGAGCACGCGCTCGGCGAAGGCGTTGGCCGAGGTGACGTCGGCGACGCCGCCGTTGAGGGCCTGGAGGAGCGACTTCGCGTCGTCCGAGCGGATGGCGGTGAAGCGCTTGATCGCTTCGTTCTCCGACTGCCGCGCCTCGTCGGCGTACTGGCGGTCGTTGTCGGTGAGCTTCTTCCTGGCCAGGGCCGAGGTGATCACGGCGCGCTGGACGGACGCGTACTCCTTGGCGGAGGAGAACGTCGCCAGCGCTCGGGTCGACGTGATCATGTCGCTGTTGTTGGTGGCCTGGGCCATGTCCTGCGACAGCGCGAGCAGCGAGTTGATCAGCGAGTCGTAGCCGCTGACGGTCTGCGCGATGAAGTCCGGGTTCTTGTACGCGTTCTCGCGGATGTTCTTGATCTTCGCGAGCTGGCGGGTGATGTCGACCAGGGTGGTCTGCACGCCGACCATCGTCGAGTCGTTCGGCTTGACGGCTCCGGTGGCGTCCTGGAACGCCTGGATGGCCTTGTCGGAGCGCTGCCGGGTGGAGACGATCCGGTCGTCGTCGGGGCGGCCGCCGGTGGCGTCGGAGATCGGGCCGGCGCTCTTGTCCCGCTCCTCCTGAAGGGCGCTGGCCAGCTGGGTGGCCTTGCCCGTCATGTCGGTGAGGAGCTTCATGTGGTCGAGCTGGTCGACGTTCTCGAGGGAGCTGTCGATACGCAGGGCACCCAGCGTCGTCGCGGCGACGACGGGGAGGGCCAGCAGGGAGACGAGTCGGGTGGAGATGCGCCAGTTGCGCAGGGCTATTCGTGAGCCCGGCCCGGCGGGTGCGTCGGCGCCCTTGGAAGCGCCCTTGGCGGCACCCTTCCTGGACCCCTTGGCCTTCGCCTTCGCCTTCGCCTTCACCTTTGCCTTGGACTTCGACCGTTCGGCGGATTCGCCACCGGTCGGCGCGTCGGCGGACGTGCCGCGGTCGGTCGCACCGCGCGGCTCCGGCTCCGCCGCAGCGCTGCCTTCCCTCTTGAAACGTCCCTGCACTAGCGTCGCAACCTCTGGACCAGGCGCCCCACCGGTCGAGCGGCGGGGCGGTGTCGAGTCGTGGGGGGACCGCGGTTGCCCCCTGGCGGTCCGTGGAATTCCAGCACAGTGCCGGATCTCCCAACAAGGCCGGTGCATGCCTCCGTGCGGTGCGTGACGCTCAGTGCCGAAAGCGGTCACTGGCCGTAGAGGAGAGGTGTCTTTATATCGGTCGATACCTCTCAATTCGCTCGGACGGCCTCACCTGCCGGTACGTGTCCCAGTCGCCATGATCGGGAGCGGAACGTCAGGTTCAGCCATGCAATGTCCGTTTCGTGACGGCGTGGCAGCCGCCCGCTATGCGGCATTTTTCGGCGAGTTCGTGAGCAAACTCACAAGGATGTCATGAGTTCTCCTACGGCCGACGGGGGATAGGCGCGCCTAGCCTGGTTGTTTGCGCAAACCGCGGAGACCGCACACCGCGGAGACGACGCGGCGGCGACGCGGCGACCGATCCGCGCGACGACGACACCGCGCATCCCCGTACGCGTGCCACCGAGGGCACCCCGACACCGCGAGGCAGCAAGTGCAGCAGCAGACGCCGCAGACGACGACGAAGAAGAACAAGACCACGACGACGCTGGTGCCGCGCCGGACCGCCAACCCGCGCCGTACGACCCTCGCCCACCTCGACGGCACCGACGCGATGCGTATCGAGGCCCGCGAGCACGCCGTGGAGCTGCCCTCGGTCACGGCCAACCCGCGCCGTACGACCCTCATGACCGCCCCGGCAGCCTCCGTCCCGCAGGACTGACGCAGGACTGGCACGGGATCGGCCCCGGCCGCCACGGTTCGGTGCCGGCCGCCACCGTCCCGCAGGACCGGCCCCGGAGGGCGTCCCGGGGGCGGCGGCCCCCGGCGGCGCACGGGCCGCGCGCGTCCCCCGCGATAGCCTTCAGGTGTCAGACTCCGGCCGGATCAGATAGGGGCACGAGCTTCCCGTGCGCATCGCCAGGTTCTCCATCGACGGCAACGTCGCCTTCGGCGTCGTGGAGGGGGACGCCTCGACAGAAGGCGGCCCCGTCCTCGACATCATCAAGGGACACCCGTTCGCCGAATTCGAGCGCTCGGGACACAGGATCCCTCTCGACAAGGTGCGGCTCCTGCCGCCCGTGCTGCCCAACAAGGTCGTGGCCATCGGCCGCAACTACGCGGAGCACGCCGCCGAGCTGGGCAACGAACTGCCCGACGCGCCCGTCACCTTCCTCAAGCCGTCCACCGCGGTCATCGGCCCCGGCGACGCCATCCCGTACCCCTCCTTCTCCCAGGAGGTGCACCACGAGGCCGAGCTGGCCGTGGTCATCGGGCGGATGTGCCGCGAGGTCCCCCGCGAGCGCGTGAGGGACGTCATCCTCGGCTACACCTGTGCCAACGACGTCACCGCGCGCGACGCCCAGAAGCGCGAGCAGCAGTGGGCCCGGGCCAAGGGCTTCGACGGCTCCTGCCCCCTCGGCCCCTGGATGGAGACCGAGCTCGACCCGAGCGACCTCGGGATCATGTGCACCGTCAACGGCGAGCAGCGTCAGCTGGGCCGCACGAGCGACATGGTGCGCTCCATCGAGGACCTGATCGTCCACATCACCGAGGCGATGACGCTGCTCCCCGGCGACGTCGTGCTCACCGGCACCCCGGCCGGTGTCGGACCGCTCAATGTCGGCGACGAGGTCGCCGTCACCATCGAAGGCATCGGCACTCTCACCAACAAGGTGATCAAGCGTGGCTAGCGCAACTCCTGTACGCGTACGTTTCTGTCCCTCGCCGACCGGCAACCCCCACGTGGGCCTGGTCCGCACCGCCCTGTTCAACTGGGCCTTCGCCCGCCACCACGGCGGCACCTTCGTCTTCCGCATCGAGGACACCGACGCGGCCCGTGACTCCGAGGAGTCCTACGAGCAGCTGCTGGACGCCATGCGCTGGCTGGGCTTCGACTGGGACGAGGGCCCCGAGATCGGCGGCCCGCACGCCCCGTACCGCCAGTCGCAGCGCATGGACATCTACCAGGACATCGCGCGGAAGCTGCTGGACGCGGGCTACGCCTACCCCTGCTACTGCACGACCGAGGAGCTCGACGCCCGCCGCGAGGCCGCCCGCGCGGCCGGCAAGCCGTCCGGCTACGACGGCACGTGCCGCACGCTGACCGCCGAGCAGAAGCAGGCGTACGAGGCCGAGGGCCGCAGCCACATCGTCCGCTTCCGTATGCCGGACGAGGCCACCACGTACACGGACCTGGTCCGCGGCGAGATCACCGTCCAGCCGGAGAACGTCACCGACTACGGCATCGTCCGCGCCAACGGCGCCCCGCTGTACACGCTGGTCAACCCGGTCGACGACGCCCTGATGGAGATCACCCACGTCCTGCGCGGCGAGGACCTGCTCTCCTCCACCCCCCGCCAGATCGCGCTCTACAAGGCCCTGATCGAGCTGGGCGTCGCCAAGGCGATCCCGCAGTTCGGCCACCTGCCGTACGTCATGGGCGAGGGCAACAAGAAGCTCTCCAAGCGCGACCCGCAGGCCTCCCTCAACCTCTACCGGGAGCGCGGTTTCCTCCCCGAGGGCCTGCTCAACTACCTCTCCCTGCTGGGCTGGTCCTTCTCCGCCGACCAGGACGTCTTCTCCATCGAGGAGATGGTCGCCAAGTTCGACCTCGCCGACGTCAACTCCAACCCGGCCCGCTTCGACCTGAAGAAGGCCGAGTCGATCAACGCGGACCACATCCGTCGGCTCGACGTGAAGACGTTCGCCGACGCGTGCGCCCCGTGGCTGAAGGCCCCGCACGCCAACTGGGCGCCCGAGGACTTCGACCAGGCCGCGTGGGAGGCCATCGCCCCGCACGCCCAGACCCGGCTCACCGTCCTCTCCGACATCACCGCCAACGTGGACTTCCTCTTCCTGGACCGGCCGGTCCAGGACGAGGCGTCCTGGAACAAGGCGATGAAGGAGGGTTCCGACGCCCTGCTGCGCACCGCACGCGAGAAGCTGGAGGCCGCCGACTGGTCGAGCCCCGAGTCGCTCAAGGAGGCCGTCCTGGCCGCCGGTGAGGTGCACGGCCTCAAGCTCGGCAAGGCGCAGGCCCCGGTCCGCGTCGCCGTCACCGGCCGCACGGTCGGCCTGCCGCTCTTCGAGTCCCTGGAGATCCTGGGCCGCGAGCGCACGCTGGCCCGCATCGACGCGGCGCTGGCGAAGCTGGCGGCGTAACGGACCGTGTAACGGACCTACTGGGTTACGGCCCACCGGGTTACGGTCGTCGTATGGCGATCCGCGCAGTCCTCTGGGACGTCGACACTGTGCTCTTCGGGGGGTAACCCCCGAACCCCCAGCCGGGGCCGGGTTACGGTCGTCGTATGGCGATTCGCGCAGTCCTCTGGGACGTCGATGACACCCTCTTCGACTACTCCGGTTCCGACCGGGCCGGGGCGCTGCGCCACCTTCAGGCCGAGGGCCTGCTCTCGCGGTACGAGTCCGCGGAGCAGGCCCTCGGCCTTTGGCGTGCCGTGATGGAGACGCAGTTCGCCCGCTTCGTCGCGGGCGAGCTCGGCTTCCAGGAGCACCGCCGTGAGCGCGTACGGGCCTTCCTGGGCGTCCCTGTGGAGGATTCCGAGGCCGACGCCTGGTTCGCCCGCTACGTGCGCCACTACGAGGCCGCCTGGACGCTCTTCCCGGACGCCCTGCCGGCCCTGGAGGCCCTCGGGCCCCGGTTCCGTCAGGCGGTGCTCTCCAACGCTGCCACGGCCAGCCAGGAGCGCAAGCTGCGCACCCTCGGGGTGGACGGGCGGTTCGAGCAGATGGTGTGTGCCGACCGCATCGGCTGCGCCAAGCCCGATCCCCGTGCCTTTCACGCCGCCTGCGCCCTGCTGGGGCTGCCGCCCGGCGAGGTGGCCTATGTGGGGGACCAGCTGGAGTGTGATGCCGTAGGGGCCCGTGATGCCGGTCTGCACGGCATCTGGCTGGACCGTACGGGCCCTGCGGAGGCCGTCGTTCCGGATGGCGTGCGGCGCATCGCGCACCTCGGTGAGCTGCCCGGGCTGCTGCCCCGGCTTATCGGTTTTGGAGCACCCTCCACCTTCGGGTAATGTTCTTCCTGCGCCGCCCGGGAAGGCCAAGAGGCCGGAACGAAGCGGGGCAAGCCCGAGCAAGACCCCTTCAAAGGGGTGGAGTTCTGGTGGGGTATGGTGTAATTGGCAGCACGAAGGTTTCTGGTTCCTTTAGTCTAGGTTCGAGTCCTGGTACCCCAGCCAAAAGAAATTCGAGCGAAAAACGGTCGAAAATCTTCTGGTAAAGTAGGAAACACCGAAAGCCGCGGAAACGCGGCCTAGGAAAACAAATAAAAAAGCGAAGTGCAAGCCCCCGTTGTGTAGCGGCCTAGCACGCCGCCCTCTCAAGGCGGTAGCGCCGGTTCGAATCCGGTCGGGGGTACTGATCCAGAATTCTTCACCATCCGGACGTCAAGTCCCGGAGGCGGGGATGGGATCGCTAGGGCCCCCGTTGTGTAGCGGCCTAGCACGCCGCCCTCTCAAGGCGGTAGCGCCGGTTCGAATCCGGTCGGGGGTACGGTTAATCACCATGGGGTATGGTGTAATTGGCAGCACGAGGGTTTCTGGTTCCCTTAGTCTAGGTTCGAGTCCTGGTACCCCAGCGCAGAGAGCTTTTTGCTCTGCAACTTGCAGCAATGCAGGCCCCCGTTGTGTAGCGGCCTAGCACGCCGCCCTCTCAAGGCGGTAGCGCCGGTTCGAATCCGGTCGGGGGTACACCTGAGGAAAGATGCCTCCCGCATGAGCGGGGGGCATTTTTTCGTGTGGCCTTCCATGGGCACGTACCGGGCCCGATAATCCACGCATGGCCCATACCGACGGCGCGCGAGGCGGGGGCAGCCGTATCCCCGTCGGTGAGCTCCGCCCGGGCGATCACGTGGCCCTGCTCCACGCCTCGGACGAGGAACGGGCCGCGGTCCTGCGGGGCTTCCTGCTGGGCGGTGTGGCCGAGGAGCACAAGATCCTCTACCTCGTGCACGCGGACGGGCCCGACGGGCCGGGCGAACTGCTGGCGGAGTGCGGGCTCACCGGCCTGCCCGGGGCCTCCGAAGGGCAGTTGCAGGTGCTCCGGCCCGCCGACCTCGCCCAGCCGTCCGGCGAGTTGGCCCCTGCGGGCCGGTTGGCCTCCGCGGGTCCGCGTGACCCGGCCGCGTTACTCGGCTCGCTGCGGGCCGCCGCCGAACGGGCCCGTGGCGAGGGTTACCGCGCGCTGCGCGTCACGGGGGATCTGTGCACCGCTCTGTGCGACGGCCGGGACGCCTCCCGGCTGCTGCGCTACGAGGCCCTGCTGGCCGAGGAGTTCGACCACGGCGGGACGCTGGCGGTCTGCCAGTACGACGCCCGCCGGTGCGACACCGCGGCCCTGGACGCCTTCGCATCGGTTCATCCCAGGAGCGTCGAAGTGGATCCACTCGTCCGCACCGCCGAACTCGTCGTCGTCCGTACCTTCGACCCGCCGGGCCTGCGCATCGAAGGCGTGGTCGACACCGCCTCGCACCGGCACCTGCGGGACGCCCTCCAGTCCGTCGCCTCCGTACGGGGCGACGTCCGTCTGGAGATGTCCGGGGTGGAGTTCCTCGACCTGGCCGGGCTCAGGCTGCTGATGACCTTCGCCAGGGCGCGCGCCGCCCGCCACTGCACCGTCGAACTGGCCGGGGTGCCCTCGCACCTGCTGCACGTCATCACGCTCATCGGCTGGGACCGCACGCCGGGTCTCCGGCTGGGGGCCGCGCATGCCTGCTGACCGCGCGGGGCCGGCCGCCCCCGGCGAGCCGACGGGCTTCGTCCACCACGCCTGCCTCTACGGCAGCGACGCGGAGTTCCTGGCGATGGCCGTGCCCTTCGTCCGCGCCGGGCTCGCCGCGGGGGAGCCCGTCCTGGCCGCGACCACGCCCGCCAACATCGAGCTGCTGCGCGCCGCGCTCGGACGGCACGCCCACGCGCTGGACACCGCCGAGACCGCCTATTTCGGCCGCAGGCCCGTCGAGCGGGTCGCCGCCTTCCTGGGCTACCACGGCCGCCGGGCCCGGAGCGGTGTACGGACGCGGATGATCGCCGAGCCGTTGTGGCAGGGCAGATCCGCCCGGCAGACCGCCGAGTGGCAGCGCATGGAGTCGGGCCTGAACCTGCTGCTGGCCGCGCTGCCGGTGTGGATGATCTGCCCGTACGACACGCGGACCGTGCCGCCCGGCGTCGTGGAGACGGCCTGCGTCACCCATCCCGCACGGCTGGACGGCGAGCGGATCACGCCCTGTGCCGCGTACCGGGACCCGGCGGACTACGCCGCGTCGATGCCGCTGCCCGGCCCGCCGCCCCCGTCCTC
>NZ_JAINFC010000030.1 GCF_020740835.1 Streptomyces sp. UNOC14_S4 | reverse complement strand
CGTCGGGCTGGCGACGGAGTTCGGGATCTCGGTGGAGGAGGACGACGCGGCTGCGCCGGAGCCCGAGCCGGAGCCGGCCGCGGCTCCGGTGCAGGGTGGGTATGGCTATCCTCCGCCGCCGAGTGAGCCTCCTGCGGCTCCTCCGGCGTACGGGTATCCGCAGGTGGTTCCGGCGCCCGATCCGGGGTTTCGGCTGCCGCCGCAGGGGCCTCAGTTCCAGTCGGCGCGCTGATCCCTTCCGGTGCGCCTATTGGGGTGCCTCTTGCGCTTGGCGCGCGGCCGCCGGTCCGTTGTGGCTGGTCGCGCCCACGCGGCGGAGCCGCAAATACAACACAGCCCCGCGCCCCTTTGGGGCGCTCCAAAGGGGCTCACACCTTCGACTTGTAGCCCCTCCCCCACTGCAGGCCCCACCCGTACAGGCGGTCCAGCTCCGCCTGGAAGCCGTACACGTACTTCATCTCGCGTCGCAGCGTGATCTCCCCCTTGTTGTTCTCCAGGAGTACGACCGCGCACGACCGCGCCTCGGGGGCGCGTTCGTGGAGGGGGATCTCGATCCGGGGGCCGTTGCCCGGGTAGAGCGTGACGAGCGCGTGCGTACGATCGAACGCGGGTGTGCCGTCGTAGATGTAGACGAAGACCAGCAGCCGCTTGATCTGGTCGCGGTGGTCCATGTTGATGTAGATCGTCTCGCCCGACCCGGAGCCGAACCGGTCGTCGCCGCTGAGCTGGACGTACGGCGGGCTGTTGAGGCTGCCCAGTATGTTGCCGAGGGGCTGGACCACCCCCTTGGAGCCGTCCTGGAGCTCGTACATGCATGCGAGGTCGAGGTCGACGTTGACGAACGCCTGGCCCTGCGCCTGCACCATCTCGGGCCGGAACTTCTTCAGCGGGTGCCGCAGGCTGTCGCCGAACGGCGCCCTCTCGTCGAACTGCGAGGTCGTGCGCATCCGCCAGGAGAGGTTGACCCGGAGGTTTCCGGTCACCGCCCCCATCTTGGTGAGCGAGAACGTGGGGTGCCGCTTGGTCAGCTCGACCGCGCCGTTGGCGCCGTGGAAGTCGAGCTGCTGCTCGCTCGCCCGCCCCCAGTTGCCGAAGAACCTGTCCCAGATCGCCATTGCCCTGACCCCCACCGGTGTGTGCCGAAATGCCGCGGGGCGGCCGGGAGGTGGTGACCTCCACGACCGCCCCGGTCAGAGCGTTCCTCAAATGTGCCAGGGTCACACCCCGGACGAGACCTCCGCCTTGTTCCCGGCACCGTCCTCCAGCGCGGCCGAGCGGCGGTTGCGCACGACGGAGGACCAGAAGGCCACCCCGATGAGCACCACGCCGATGAGGCCGGTGATGACCTCATTGATCTCATGCTTGATGGTGACGAGCAGGATCACGGCGAGCGCGCCGATCGCGTAGTGCGCGCCGTGCTCCAGGTAGACGTAGTCGTCCAGGGTCCCCTTGCGGACGAGGAAGACCGTCAGCGAACGGATGTACATCGCACCGATGCCGAGGCCCAGCGCCATCTCGAAGATGTCGTTGGTGATGGCGAAGGCGCCGATGACGCCGTCGAACGAGAACGACGCGTCGATGACCTCCAGGTAGAGGAACATGAAGAAGGCCGCCTTGCCGGCGAGCCCCACGACCGCGGCGTTGCCGCCCTTCTTCGCGGGCGCCCCGGGGGTCGCGTCGGCCGGCTCGTCCGACGCGTCGCCGTCCTCGTCCTCCTCCAGGCGGTCCTCGAAGAAGCCGGAGATGCCGCCGACGATCAGATAGGTGACCAGGCCGCCGACGCCGGCCAGCAGCACCGTGGCGGTCTTGTCGACCGTGCCCTCGCCACCGTGGACGGGCACCGAACCGGCGAGCGTGGTGGCCGTGATCAGCAGGGCGACCAGCGCGACGACGATGGAGAGCGTCTCCAGCTTGCCCAGCCGGGCGAGCGGCCGCTCCAGCCACTCCAGCCACTTGATGTCCCGGTCCTCGAAGAGGAAGTCCAGGAAGATCATCAGCAGGAACATGCCACCGAAGGCCGCGATGGCCGGGTGGGCGCTGGTGACCAGCTGTTCATAGCGCTCGTGGTCCTGGAGGGCGACCTTGACCGCCTCGATGGGCCCGAGCTTCGCCGTGATCGCGACGATGACGACCGGGAAGACCAGCCGCATGCCGAACACGGCGATGAGGATGCCCAGCGTCAGGAACATCTTCTGCCAGAACGGGTTCATCTTCCGGAGGATTCCGGCGTTGATGACCGCGTTGTCGAACGAGAGCGAGATCTCCAGGATGGACAGGATCGCGACGACCGCCAGCCCCTGCCACCCCCAGAGGACGCCCGCCAAGGCCAGACCCGCCGCCGTGATGGCGAACGACCAGCCAAAGGTTTTCAGGAGCACCGCTACCCAATCCTTCGCTTAGGGGTTCCCCCGCGTCGTGCGCAGCTTTGCGCCACGCCAGACCCGGCTTTACGAAACGTTGACCCCGAAGTCTAGGGCGATCCCGCGGAGGCCCGAAGCGTACCCCTGTCCGACCGCACGGAATTTCCATTCGCCGCCGTAGCGGTAGACCTCGCCGAAGATCATCGCGGTCTCGGCCGAGGCGTCCTCGCTGAGGTCGTAGCGCGCGAGCTCGCTGCCGTCGGCCTGGTTGACCACGCGGATGTAGGCGTTGCTGACCTGGCCGAAACTCTGCCCGCGGAGATCGGCCTCATGGATGGAGACGGGGAAGACGATCTTGTCGCAGGCGGCCGGGACCGCGGCGAGGTCGACCAGGATCGACTCGTCGTCGCCCTCGCCCTCACCGGTGAGGTTGTCACCGGTGTGCTCGACGGAGCCTTCGGGGCTCTTGAGGTTGTTGTAGAAGACGAAGTACTCGTCCCCGAGGACCCGGCCCGCGGCGCAGAGCAGGGCACTGGCGTCCAGGTCGAAGGGGGCCCCGGTGGTGGAGCGCGCGTCCCAGCCGAGGCCGACGGTGATGTTGGTGAGGTTGGGTGCGGCCTTGGAGAGGGAGACGTTGCCTCCCTTGGCGAGCGTGACGCCCATGTTCTTGCTTCCTCCCCGATGAAGATGTCCGACGAAGACGTCCGGCGAAGGTGCCCGACGAAGGTGCTCGTTGAAGGTGCCTGATGAAGATGTCCGGCGAAAGTGCCGGAAACCGCCCGATTGCACGTCCGGCGCCGCACGCCGCCGCCCGGGAGGGGCGGGGCGTGCGGCGCCGGACGCCGTACAGCAGTTCCCCGTCAGACGTTGACGCCGAAGTCCTGCGCGATACCGCGCAGACCCGAGGCATACCCCTGACCGATCGCGCGGAACTTCCACTCCGCGCCATTGCGGTAGAGCTCGCCGAAGACCATGGCGGTCTCGGTCGAGGCGTCCTCGCTGAGGTCGTAGCGCGCCAGCTCGGTGTTGTCGGCCTGGTTCACCACGCGGATGTAGGCGTTCCGCACCTGGCCGAAGCTCTGCTGACGGCTCTCCGCCTCGTAGATCGAGACGGGGAAGACGATCTTGGCGACATCGGCCGGGACACCGGCCAGGTTGACCTTGATGACCTCGTCGTCGCCCTCGCCCTCACCGGTGAGGTTGTCACCCTGGTGCTCGACCGAGCCGTCGGGGCTCTTGAGGTTGTTGAAGAAGACGAAGTTCTGGTCGTTGGCGACCTTGCCCTGGTCGTTGGTCAGCAGCGCGCTGGCGTCCAGGTCGAAGTCCGTACCCGTCGTGGTACGGGCGTCCCAGCCGAGACCGACGATGACCGCGGTCAGGTTGGGGGCCGCCTTGGTCAGCGAGACGTTGCCGCCCTTGCTGAGACTGACTCCCACGAGTCCTCCATTGGTTCGAGCAATTGATTCGAGCAGCGAGGGGCCGGAAGGCTCGTGATCCGAGGCCCGCGCCCTCGTCGTGCGATGGCAACCGGATCAACGGCCGGGAACCTGTGATCGGTTCCCGGGTCCGGATTCTTTGTTCGGCGGAGTACCTCAGAGCGCCTTGAGCGCCTCGGCGTACTCGTTCAGGTCGCGCGCGTCCGGCAGGCCGTTGACGACGGTCCAGCGCACGACGCCCTCCTTGTCGATGACGAAGGTGCCGCGGACGGCGCAGCCCTTCTCCTCGTCGAAGACGCCGTAGGCGCGGCTGGCCTCGCCGTGCGGCCAGAAGTCGGACAGCAGCGGGTACGTGAGGCCCTCCTGCTCGGCGAAGACGCGCAGGGAGAACGGCGAGTCGTTGGAGACGGCGAGCAGCTGGACGTCGTCGTTGACGAACGTCGGCAGCTCGTCGCGCAGGGCGCACAGCTCGCCGGTGCAGACGCCGGTGAAGGCGAAGGGGTAGAAGAGCAGGACGACGTTCTTCTCACCGCGGAAGTCGGAGAGCCGGACGGTCTCGCCGTGCTGGTTCTTCAGGGCGAAGTCCGGAGCCTTGGTGCCGACCTCGATCGCCATGATTCGCATCCTTCTCTCGACGTGGCCGGTGCCGGGCCTCACCCCTCGGTGACCCTGGCCACCGGCGGTGGTGCGGCCAGTCTGTCACCGCGCCCCCCGCGGACGCACCGCGCCCCCCGGCAGCGGGTGCTGCCGGGGGGCGCGGTGCGGTGCGGTGCCGTGGAGGCCGGCGCTAGCGCTTGGGGGCGACCATGCGGGTGCCGGTCCAGTCCTTGGCCACGCTGACGCTCTTGGTCTGGCTCAGACCCGCGGTCTGCGACGCCTCGTTGATGTCGCTCGGCTCGATGTAGCCGTCGCGGCCGGTCTTCGGGGTCATCAGCCAGATGTCCCCGCCGTCCTCGAGCATGCCAATGGCGTCCACGAGCGCGTCCGTCAGGTCGCCGTCCTCGTCGCGGAACCACAGGACGACGGCATCGGCCACGTCGTCGTAGTCCTCGTCGACCAGATCCTGGCCGGTGATTTCCTCAATGGCCTCGCGGAGCTCCTGATCGACGTCTTCGTCGTAGCCGATCTCCTGGACCACCTGTCCGGGCTGGAAACCCAGCCTGGCGGCAGGGTTGGTCCGCTCCTCCGCGTGGTCCGCGGTCGCGCTCACTTATTGCCTCCTGTCATCTTTCGAGAAAGTGTCTTGATGATCCCCGCATACGCGAGTCATTGGGCGTAGTCCACACGTGCCGGACGGTTCGCGCAAGTACCCGGCCGCCGAGACCGCCGAAACGGTGACGGAAGTGCCCCTCCCACCGCTTCCGCCGTCACGGAAGACCGCAGGCGGGTGATTCATGACACATCATTCTGCCTGGTTTGTGAAGTTGCCCCGTGCGAATACGGCGTACAGGACCGAACGGCCGTACGCGGAGGACTCCCAAAGGGAGCGTATGGTTGCGATTTGGCCGCCCCCGTTCGGCCACCTCTTGACACGTCGCCTCGACCCATGGTGGTTACCGCCCGGTAGAGATGACGTTTCCGTCGCCGCGGTCCACGATGGGAGCCGACGCGACACAGCAGCAGACCGTAGTAGACCGCGTGCCGAGCACGACCCGAGAACACCGAAGGAACAGCGTGGCTTCCGGATCCGATCGCAACCCGATCATCATTGGCGGCCTTCCCAGCCAGGTCCCGGACTTCGATCCCGAAGAGACCCAGGAGTGGCTCGACTCGCTCGACGCAGCCGTCGATGAGCGAGGCCGGGAACGTGCCCGCTACCTCATGCTCCGCCTGATCGAGCGCGCCCGCGAGAAGAACGTGGCCGTGCCCGAGATGCGCAGCACGGACTACGTCAACACCATCGCCACCAAGGACGAGCCGTTCTTCCCCGGCAACGAGGAGATCGAGCGCAAGGTCCTGAACGCGACCCGGTGGAACGCGGCCGTCATGGTCTCGCGCGCCCAGCGCCCGGGTATCGGCGTCGGCGGCCACATCGCCACCTTCGCCTCCTCCGCCTCCCTCTACGACGTGGGCTTCAACCACTTCTTCCGGGGCAAGGACGGCGGCGACGGCGGCGACCAGATCTTCTTCCAGGGCCACGCCTCCCCCGGCGTCTACGCCCGCGCCTTCCTGCTGGACCGACTGTCCGAGCAGCAGCTCGACGCCTTCCGCCAGGAGAAGTCGAAGGCCCCCTACGGCCTGTCGTCGTACCCGCACCCGCGCCTGATGCCGGACTTCTGGGAGTTCCCGACCGTCTCGATGGGCCTCGGCCCGCTCGGCGCGATCTACCAGGCCCGTATGAACCGCTACATGGAGGCCCGCGGCATCGCCGACACCTCCAAGTCGCACGTGTGGGCGTACCTGGGCGACGGCGAGATGGACGAGCCCGAGTCGCTCGGCCAGCTGTCCCTGGCCGCCCGTGAGGGCCTGGACAACCTGACCTTCGTCGTCAACTGCAACCTGCAGCGCCTCGACGGCCCGGTCCGCGGCAACGGCAAGATCATGCAGGAGCTGGAGTCGCAGTTCCGCGGCGCCGGCTGGAACGTGATCAAGCTGGTGTGGGACCGCTCCTGGGACCCGCTGCTCGCGCAGGACCGCGACGGCATCCTGGTCAACAAGCTCAACAGCACCCCCGACGGCCAGTTCCAGACGTACGCCACCGAGACCGGCGCGTACATCCGCGAGCACTTCTTCGGCGGCGACCAGCGCCTCCGCAAGATGGTCGAGGGCATGACCGACGACCAGATCCTGCACCTGGGCCGCGGCGGTCACGACCACAAGAAGATCTACGCGGCCTACGCGGCGGCCAAGGCCCACAAGGGCCAGCCGACCGTGATCCTCGCGCAGACGGTCAAGGGCTGGACGCTCGGCCCGAACTTCGAGGGCCGCAACGCGACCCACCAGATGAAGAAGCTCACGGTCGAGGACCTCAAGCGCTTCCGCGACCGTCTCCACATCCCGATCGCCGACAAGGAGCTGGAGTCCGGCCTGCCGCCGTACTACCACCCGGGTCGCGACTCGGAGGAGATCCAGTACATGCACGACCGGCGCAAGGCGCTGGGCGGCTACGTCCCCACCCGTGTGGACCGCTCCAAGCCGCTCGTCCTGCCGGGCGACAAGGCCTACGCGCCGACCCGCAAGGGCTCGGGCCAGCAGTCGATCGCCACCACCATGGCCTTCGTCCGCCTGCTGAAGGACCTCATGCGGGACAAGGAGATCGGCAAGCGCTTCGTGCCGATCGCGCCCGACGAGTACCGCACCTTCGGCATGGACTCGCTGTTCCCGTCGGCGAAGATCTACAACCCGCTGGGCCAGCAGTACGAGGCCGTGGACCGCGAGCTGCTGCTCGCGTACAAGGAGTCCCCGACCGGTCAGATGCTGCACGACGGCATCTCCGAGGCGGGCTGCACCGCCTCGCTGATCGCCGCCGGTTCCGCCTACGCCACGCACGGCGAGCCGCTGATCCCGATCTACGTCTTCTACTCGATGTTCGGGTTCCAGCGCACGGGCGACCAGTTCTGGCAGATGGCCGACCAGCTCGCGCGCGGCTTCGTGCTCGGCGCCACCGCGGGCCGCACCACCCTGACGGGTGAGGGTCTGCAGCACGCCGACGGCCACTCGCACCTGCTGGCCTCGACCAACCCGGGCGTCGTCGCGTACGACCCGGCGTTCGGCTACGAGATCGCGCACATCGTCAAGGACGGTCTGCGGAGGATGTACGGCGAGAACGCCGAGAACATCTTCTACTACATGACCGTCTACAACGAGCCGATCCAGCACCCGGCCGAGCCGGAGAACGTGGACGCCGAGGGCATCCTCAAGGGTCTGTACCGCTTCAAGCAGGGTGAGGCGGGCGCCGTCCCGGCGCAGATCCTGGCCTCCGGTGTGGCCGTGCCGTGGGCCCTGGAGGCCCAGCGCATCCTCGCCGAGGAGTGGAACGTCAAGGCGGACGTCTGGTCGGCGACCTCCTGGAACGAGCTGCGCAACGAGGCCGTCAAGGTGGAGGAGTACAACCTGCTCCACCCGGAGGAGGAGCAGCGCGTCCCGTACGTGACGCGGAAGCTCGCCGGTGCCGAGGGCCCGAAGGTCGCCGTGTCCGACTGGATGCGCGCCGTTCCGGACCAGATCGCGCGCTGGGTGCCCGGCACGTACCAGTCGCTGGGTGCGGACGGCTTCGGCTTCGCGGACACGCGTGGCGCGGCCCGTCGCTTCTTCCACATCGACGCCCAGTCGATCGTCCTCGGCGTGCTCACCGAGCTCGCCAAGGAGGGCAAGATCGACCGCTCGGCGCTGAAGCAGGCGATCGACCGGTACCAGCTGCTCGACGTCGCGGCGGCGGACCCGGGTGCGGCGGGTGGCGACGCCTGAGCGCTGCGCTGGCTTCGGCCGCTTCGGCGCCTGGTCGCCGTAGTGGCTGAGGCAGTTCGGCGGCTGCGGGTCCGCTTCGGCTGAGCGCGCCCACGCGGCGGAGCCGCATGATGTAGCTGCCCCGCGCCCCTTTCAGGGGCGCGGGGTTCTTTTTTGTCTGCTGCTAGTTCTCCCAGATCTTGTACGCCCTCACGACGTACGGGGACTCCGGGACCCAGGTGCCCGAGGGGTACGTGGCGAACTCGCCCGTTTCCCCGCAGGTGGCGCTCTGGTAGGTGGTGACGGGGCGGCCCGTGCGGTTGACGAAGGAGGCCGCGCCTGCCGGTAAGGTCACGCAGCTCTCGATGTCGGTGTGCGCGAGTTCGGCGGTGGTGCGGGCCCCTCGGTAGTCGGACTTGGGCCAGAAGCAGAGCTGCCCGGCCGCGCAGCCGCCCGGCCGGGACGCGGTGTCCGCGGTCGCGGCCGGGGCGACGGCGAGGGCCAGGCCCGCGGCGGCGCCCACGGCCAGGGCGGCGATACGGATGGTGCGCATGAACATCACTCCCTGTGTCGGCTGGCTCCGATCCTGGCCGTGATGATCACGCGCTGCCAAGAGGGCCCCGCGGTGCGGGGCCCTGATAGGGGAAGCGGCGTCAGAGGGCGGCCGCGCCCGCCGCGCCCGCGTTCTCGCCGCGCTTGGTGAACAGGGCGACGGCGGCCGCGGCCAGCGCGACGACACCGGCGACCGTGAACGACAGGCTCATGCCCGACACGAACGTGTCATGCGAAGCGGTGATGATTTTCTCCGCGACCGGGCCCGGTGTCTGCTGCGGCACGGGGGCGATACCGACCGCGACCGCGTCGGAGGCCCCCGACAACTGGTCGTGCGGGAGGGGCGGCAGGCCCTGGTCCGCCCATTTGCCCGGCAGCAGGTGGTCGACGCGGGCGGCCATGACGGCGCCCAGGACCGCCGTGCCGAGGGCGCCGCCCACCTGCATCGCGGCCTGCTGGAGGCCACCGGCGATACCGGCGTGCTGCAAGGGGGCGTTGCCGACGATGACTTCGGTGGCGCCGACCATGACCGGCGAGAGTCCGAGGCCGAAGAGCGCGAACCACAGCGACATCACGCCCGTGCCGGAGTCGGCGTCCAGTGTGGCGGTGCCGAAGGAGGCGGCGGCGGCGAGGAGCATGCCGACGACCAGCGGGATGCGCGGCCCGACGCGGGTGATGATCGCGCCCGCCGTCGGGGAGCCGATGATGATCATGCCGGTGAGCGGCAGCAGGTGCAGACCGCTGTTCACCGGGGACATCCCATGCACGTTCTGCAGATAGAAGGTGACGAAGAACAGCCCCCCGATGAACGTGAAGGCCATCAGGAGCATCAGGACCGTGCCCGCCGACAGGGGCACGGAACGGAACAGGCCGAGCGGCAGCAGGGGTTCGCGGATCCTCGTCTGCCAGGCCGCGAAGGCGATGAAGGCCACGAGCGAGGCGCCCAGGAAGATCAGCGTCCTGCTGCTCCCCCAGCTCCAGGACGGCGCCTTGATGACCGCCCAGACCAGGCAGAACATCGCCGCCGAGAGCAGCGCGATGCCCAGCGGGTCGAAGGACTTGGGCGCGTTCTCCAGGCGGTGGTCCTTGAGGATGATCACGCCGAGGATCAGGGCGACGGCGCCGACCGGCACGTTGACGTAGAAGACCGACTGCCAGTTGACGTGCTCGACGAGCACACCGCCGAGGATGGGGCCGCCCGCGGTGGAGACGCCGATGACCATGCCCCAGAGGCCGATGGCCATGTTGAGCTTCTCGGCCGGGAAGGTGGCCCGCAGCAGGCCGAGGGCGGCGGGCATCAGCAGGGCGCCGCAGAGGCCCTGGAGCACACGGAAGCCGACGATCGCCGGGACGGTGTCGGAGAGGGCGATGGCACCGGAGGCGACGGCGAAGCCGGTGGTGCCGACGAGGAAGGTCAGCCGGTGGCCGAAGCGGTCACCCAGCTTGCCCGCGGTGATCAGGGCGACCGCGAGGGCGAGGAGATAGGCGTTGGTGATCCATTGGACGTCGGCCAGCGAGGCGCCGAGGTCCTTCTGGATGGCGGGATTCGCGACAGCGACGATGGTGCCGTCGAGCGTGACCATCATCACGCCGATCGCGACGGAGAGCAGTGTCAGCCAGGGATGACCACGTAAGCCCTTTCGGGGCCCGAGGTCGGGCGTCGCGTCCGCGACGGTGGTCTGAGACGTCATATCACGAGATTATGGCAGTGGCTGACAATTGACAAAGGATTCCATGAGGCGGCGGCTGCCATCTTGGTCACAGCTATCCTGAGCAGCGGAAACGCTGTGTGAGGAGAGACGTCGATGCGTACGATCGAAGGCGTGACGGACCGCGCGGCGTCACCCGGGCTGCGCGAGCGCAAGAAGCGCCGCACCCGGGACAGCCTGATCCGTTCGGCTCTGGAGCTGTTCGCACTGAAGGGCTACGAACGGACGACCGTCGACGAGATCTCGGAGGCCGCCGACGTCTCCCCGCGCACCTTCTTCCGCTACTTCGCGAACAAGGAGGAGGTCGCCCTCGCGATGCAGGACTCCCTGGAGGCGCACTTCCTCGCCGCACTCCGGGAGCGGCCCGCCGCCGAGCCCCCGCTGACCGCGCTCGGCAACGCGGTGTTCGCCTGCTGGGACACCGCGAGCCAGGTCATCGAGGCCGTGGTGCCGCTGGAGCTGCACCTGCGCACGTACCGGATGATCGAGTCGACCCCGCAGCTGTTCGCCGCCCATCTGCACCGGCTCGCGGAGCTGGAGGACGAGCTCGCGCAGGAGATCGCCCGCCGCACGGGCCTGGACGTACGGACCGACCCCCGGCCCCAGGTGCTGGTCGCCGCGTTCGGCGGGGTGATGCGGGTCACCGGAAAGCTCTGGAGCCGCCGCGGGTGCGCGAGCCTGGAGGAGCTCCGCGACCTCACCACCGCCTACCTCGCGCAGCTCGGCCCGGCGCTGGCGGAGGACTGGCGCTCCTGAGCGTCCTCGGCCGATGTTCCTGGCCGACGTTCCCGGCCGCCGTTCCCGAAGCGGTCGGGACCCGTGCCGGACCCGAGCAAGAAACGTCAACGAGTGCACAATCACCCTCGTTTCAAACGTGAGATGGCTCACTGACTTCACGGTCACCGCCGGGTTTCTCCTAGGGTGTTCGGCGGTGACTTCCTTCCCGGAGCTCGGCTCCCCCTCAGCCCCGTGGACGACCACGGCCACCGTGTGGCGCGCGCTGCTCGCCCTGGCCGTGGTCTTCGTCATGCTCGCCACCACCGGCTGGACGGCCGTCAGAAGCCACAAGGCGAGCGGTGACGCCCGCGCGGCGAGCCTGAGCGCCTGGATGCACGGTTCGATAGCGGGCCGCGCGCTCCCCGACCCCGCCGCGGCTCCCGGGACGCTGGCCCGCTTCTTCGGGACGCTCACCGGCGCGCAGCGCGACCTGCTGGCCGCGCGCTACCCCCTCGTCGTCGGCAACCTCAACGGCGCCCCGATCGACCTGCGCTACCGGGCCAACCGGATCGCCCTGGACGAGGCCCGGCGCGTCGAGAAGCACCGGATGCGCGAGAGCGACCTGACCCCGGTCGGCCGCCGGGACGCGGAGCGCCGGATGCACCGCTTCGAATCGCTGCTGGAGGACGGCCGGCAGATCCTCGCCTTCGATCCCACAGGCGCCGGGCGCGTCGCGGAGGTCACCGGCGACCTGGAGCGCGCCGAGCGCGTCTCCGTCGTGGTGCCCGGCGTGGACACCAACGTCCTGACCTTCGAGCGCACCCAGCGTGCCTACAGCGCGCCGGTGGGCATGGCCCGGTCCCTCTACGCCGCCGAGCGGAAGGCGAGCCCCGGCACCAGGACGGCCGTCATCGCCTGGGCCGACTACACCACGCCCGCCGGGGTCGGCATGGACGCCGCCACGGGCAAGCTCGCCGCGGAGGGCGCGCTGCGGCTGCGCGCGCTCGTCCGGGCGCTGCCCGGCGCCGCCCCCGTCTCGCTGTTCTGCCACAGCTACGGCTCGGTGGTGTGCGGCGTGGCCGTGCGCGACATGTCGCCCCGGGTCACGGACGTCGCCGTCGCGGGCAGCCCCGGCATGCGTGCCGACCGCGTCTCCGAGCTGCACACCAGCGCCCGGATATGGGCGATGCGGGACACCGACGACTGGATCCAGGGCGTCCCCCACCTGGAGGTCGGCGGCCTGGGCCACGGCGCGGACCCGGTCTCCGCGGGCTTCGGGGCGCGGCTGCTGTCCGCCGACGGCGCGCAGGGCCACGCGGGCTACTTCGCCCCGGGCACCACGAGCCTCGCCAACTTCGCGGGCATCGGGGTGGGTCTGCCGTCGGCCGTGACCTGCGCCAAGGCGTCGAGCGGCTGCGCGGACGACCTGGCCTGACGCCGGGCTCCCGGCGCCGGGCGCCACGTACCGGACCGCGTACCGGACACGGCGTCCGTCCCGGCGGACGGGCGAACGCGCGGTAACGGACGCGAGCACGTCACTTTTACGCGCGTAGTACCAGGGGTGGCTCGGGGGTGGGACGCGCGGCACCCGCCGCATACGATGAGCCGTATGGGTGATGTGCTGGCCGGTTTCCACGCCGCCTGGGAGTTCGGCACCGACTCCGTGCTCATCCGCTTCGAACGGGGGATCCGCACACCGAAGCTGTTCCAGGCTCTCGGCGAGCGGCGCATCCCCTACGAAGCGCTCGCGGGCGTGGAGCTGGCTCCGGGGAAGCGCGGCACGGTGGTGCTGCGCGCGGTGCCGAGACCGGGCGCCGACCCGCTGGTGGACGTGGCCGCGGGCGGCCTCAAGGAGAGCTGCGACCCGTACCGGCTGGTGCTGCCCGCCGAGCGCGACGCGCTCGCCGGGTACTACGCCGACGAGATACGGGCGGCCCTCGGCCCGTACGCGGCCGAGCCCGCCGAGCGGCACCTGGTGGCCGCGCCCGCGCCGCCGCTGTCCTTCAAGGCCTACGACGGCAAGGCGTCCTTCGACGGCACGGCCGTCGCCTTCCGCTGGTTCTGGACGGGCGCCTCGTCGGCCAAGTGGAAGGCGGGCGACCAGCGCTTCCCCGTGGACGAGCTATCGGGCGTCGAGTGGCACTCCCCCGACGGTCCGGGCGGCGCCCTGCGGCTCCTCCGGCACGGTCAGGCGCCCGGGGAGCACACGACCGCCGCCGACCAGGACCCCGCGGCGGTCGTCTTCGGCGTGGGATACGGGCTGGTGCACGAGTCGCTCCCGTTCGCGGCCGCGGTCCTGGCCGCCGTGCGCTCCCCCGGGGCGGCCGCCGCCGTACGGGCCGCGGCGGCCCGCCCGGACCCGGGCGGCATCGCGGACCGCATCCGTCACCTCGGCGCGCTGCACGACGCGGGGTTGCTGACCGACGACGAGTTCAGCTCGAAGAAGGCGCAGCTCCTGGCCGAGCTCTAGCCCGGGTGATACCGGGGTACGACTCCGGAATCGGGACCCTGGTGTGACGTGTTCCGGGAAGGCGGGTGCCTAGGCTGGAAAGCGTCATGATCCAATCGTTCCCCCGCCCCGTTCAGCGGCTCCTCCGCCCCCACGAGCCGATCCTCGGCCATGCGAAGAGACGCTGGGTACGCCTCGTCCCGTACGCCGTGGCGCTGATGTTCACCGCGATCCTGGCCCCGACCACCGGCGTCAGCCTGGGCAAGGACTACGGTCTGAACTCCGACCTGGCCGCGGTGCTCGGCGTCTGCCAGCTGGCCCTGCTGCTGGCCGTGCGCAGGACGCTGCTGGCCTGGTTCGTCGTCTTCACCGCCGATGCCGTGGCCGCCCTCGCGTATCTGGGCGTGCCACGGCACGCGGGCCTCCAGTGGCCGTGGACCCCGATGGCGGCCATCGGGCTCCTGGTGCTGTACGTCGCGCTGGCGATGCGCGAGCGGCCGCGCACCCTGGTCGTCGTCTGGGGCGTGACGGGCGCGACGGCATTCCTCCTCCAGGCGTCCTCGCACGAGCGCAGCACCCCCGTCTGGGTCACGGTCCAGGTGATCGGCGCGGTGCTGATGCTGATCGTCTTCGCGCTGCGGTCGCGGGGCGACGCCCGGCGGGCGCTCGCCGAGCAGGAGACGATCAGCGAGGCCGAGCGGGCCCGCCGCACCCTGCTGGAGGAGCGCGCCCGGATCGCCCGCGAGCTGCACGACGTGGTGGCCCACCACATGTCGATGATCACGGTGCAGGCGGACAGCGCCCCGTACCGCATCCCCGGCATGCCGCCCGAGGCGGTCGAGGAGTTCGGGTCGATCGCGACGGCCGCCCGCGAGTCGCTGACGGAGATGCGGCGCCTGCTGGGCGTCCTGCGCAGCGAGGAGAACGGCGAGAACGGCGGCACCGGGCGGAGCGGCGAGCTGGCGCCGCAGCCGGGTGTCACCCGCGTCCCGCAGCTCGTCGAGTCCACCGTGCGGTCCGGGCAGCCGGTCGAGCTCACGGTCGGCCCCGGGGTGGACGCGGCGCGGCTGCCGCAAGCGGTGGACCTCTCGGCGTACCGCATCGTCCAGGAGGCGCTGGCCAATGTCGTACGGCACGCGCCGGGCGCGGCGACCCGGGTCTCGCTGTCCGCGGACCGTACGGGCCTGACGGTGCTGGTCGTCAACGAACCGGTGGCGGGGCCAGCCGCCCCGCTGGAGTCGTCCGGCACCGGCCACGGCCTCGTCGGCATGCGGGAGCGCGTCCGCCTGGTCGGCGGCTCGCTGGACACCGGGCCGCTGCCGGAGGGCGGTTACCGGGTCGCGGCCCGGCTGCCGTTCGCGGAGGGCCCGGACCCGGGCCCGGGCTCCCGGGCCTCGAACCTGTCAGACTCGTCCGGCCCGTCCGACCCGTCCGAGAGGGAATCCCCCACCGCATGACCATCAAGGTGATCATCGTCGACGACCAGGCCATGGTGCGGGCGGGCTTCGCCGCGCTGCTCGCCGCGCAGTCCGACATCGACGTCGTGGGCGACGCGCCCGACGGCCGCCAGGGCGTGGAGCTCAGCCGCCGCGCGCACCCGGACGTGGTGCTGATGGACGTCCGCATGCCGGAGATGGACGGCCTGGAGGCCGCCCGGCAGATCCTGGACCCCCCGCCCGGCGTGGTGCACCGCCCGAAGGTGCTGATGCTGACCACGTTCGACGTCGACGACTACGTCTACGAGGCGCTGCGCGCGGGGGCCTCCGGCTTCCTGCTCAAGGACGCGCCGCCCGCCGACCTGATCTCGGCGGTACGGGTGGTGGCGGCGGGCGAGGCGCTGCTCGCCCCGTCCGTCACCCGGCGCCTCATCGCGGACTTCGCCCAGCAGCGGCCCGCGCCCCGGCGGGACCGCTCGCTGCGGCTCAAGGGTCTGACGCCGCGTGAGACGGAGGTGTTGGAGCTGATCGCGCGCGGTCTTTCCAACCAGGAGATTGCGGCGTCTCTCGTGTTGGCCGAGCAGACCGTCAAGACCCATATCGGGCGGGTGCTGGCGAAGCTCGGACTGCGCGACCGCGCGCAGGCGGTTGTTTTCGCGTACGAGTCGGGGCTTGTGACTCCTGGGGACCGGGGCGCCTGAGGGGCTGCCACGGTCTGTCGTCCGGCGACTGCGGGTGCGTTGTGACTGGTCGCGCAGTTCCCCGCGCCCCTTACGGGGGCGCAGGTACTACTCCCGGCCTGCCGACGTGAAGGTCATGTCCGGGTAGCGGTCGCCCGACACCTTGGCGGCGATGGGTTCCAGGGACGCGAGCTCGTCCTCCGTGAGGGTGATCCGGGTGGCCGCGGTGTTCTCCTCCAGGCGGGAGCGCTTGCGGGTGCCCGGGATGGGGACGACGGCCAGGCCGTGCGCCTGCGCGCGCTGTTGCACCCAGGCCAGGGCGATCTGCGCGAGCGAGGCCCCGTGCGCCTCGGCGATCGCGCGGACCGGAGCCAGCAGTTCGGCGTTGGCGGCCGCGTTCGCTCCGGTGAAGCGCGGCTGCGTGCGCCGCCAGTCGTCGGTGGTGAGCTCGGTGTCCGCGTGGACGAAGGAGCCGGTGAGGAAGCCGCGGCCGAGCGGCGAGTACGGCACGAGCGCGACGCCCAGTTCCGCGGCCGTGGGCACCACGTGCCGCTCGATGTCACGGCTGAAGAGCGACCACTCCGACTGCACGGCCGCGATCGGGTGGATGGCGTGGGCCTGGCGCAGCTCGGCGCCGGTGACCTCGCTCAGGCCCAGGTGGGCCACCTTGCCCTCGGCGACGAGCTCGGCCATGGCGCCGATGCTCTCCTCCAGCGGCACCTCCACATTGCGGCGGTGCATGTAGTAGAGGTCGATCCGCTCGACGCCGAGGCGGCGCAGGCTGCCCTCGACGGACTCGCGGATGTAGGCACGGTCGTTGCGGATGGCCTGGTACAACGGGTCGTCCTCGCGGCGCACGATGGCGTACTTGGTGGCCAGCGTGATGCGGTCCCGGTTGGCCTTGACGAAGGGCGCGATGAACTCCTCGTTGCGGCCGAAGGCGTAGATGTCGGCCGTGTCGAAGAGGGTGACGCCCAGTTCCAGGGCGCGCTCCAGGGTGGCGCGCGCCTCCGTCTCGTCGGTCGGGCCGTAGGCGAAGCTCATGCCCATGCAGCCGAGCCCCTGCACGCCGACCTCGGGGCCGCCGGTGCCGAGCGCGGTGGTGGCGATCTTTTCGTTGGTGCCCATGCGGTGTCAGACCCTTTCGGACGCCCGGCGGGCGTCTGCGTAGATACCGATCTTGTGGTCGAGCACGTCGAGCGTGCTCCGCAGCTCCTCGATGCGACGGCGTACGTCGTCCCGGTGCGCGCTCAGGAGCTTTTCCCGCGCGGCGAAGGTGTGCTCCCCCTCGCGCACCATCTGGGCGTAGCGCACCATGTCGGCGACCGGCATGCCGGTCAGCCGGAGCCGGCCGACCAGGTCCAGCCAGTCCAGGTCCCGGCCGGTGTAGCGGCGCTGTCCCGTGTGCGAGCGGTCCACGTGGGGCATCAGCCCGATCCGCTCGTACCAGCGCAGGGTGTGCGCCGAGAGGCCGGTGTACTCCGCGACCTCGCTGATCGTGTAGCGCTCGCCCTCCGGGCGCCGCGGCAGCGGCGCGCAGACCGGTGCGGGCGCGTGCTCCAGGACGGACATACGGTTCCCCCTCGCGTCGCGGGCCGTTCGCTGTCGAAAAGCCCTCGCGATGTCGTCAACGCTAGAGAGCTGGAGTGCACTCCAAGCAAGCCGGATCTTGGGGAAATCCTGACCCGTTAGGCTCAGTCCCATGGAGAGCCTGCGGATGATCGAGAACTGGCCGGTGGGAACCGCTGCTGCGGCAGCCGTACGGGCCGACGGCAGTATCGCGGGGGCCCACGGGCCGACCGCGCATCGTTTCCCGCTGGCCTCCGTGACCAAACCGCTCACCGCGTACGCCGCGCTGCTGGCCGTCGAGGAGGGCGCGATCGAGCTGGACGAGCCGGCGGGGCCCGCGGGCTCCACGGTCCGTCACCTGCTGGCCCACACCTCGGGGCTGGCCTTCGACGAACACCGCGCGATGGCGGAGCCGGGGACGCGGCGGCTGTACTCGAACGCGGGCTTCGAGGCGCTCGGCGACCACATCACCAAGGCGACGGACATCCCCTTCGCGGAGTACCTGCGGCAGGCGGTGCTGGAGCCGCTCGGCATGACCGCGACCGACCTGCCGGGGTCACCGGCCAAGGACGGCGTGTCCACCGTCGACGATCTGGCCCGCTTCGCGGCGGAGCTGCAGGCCCCGCGGCTGCTGTCGCGGCAGACGCTGGACGAGGCGACGTCGGTGGCC
The DNA here is from genome assembly GCF_020740835.1 of Streptomyces sp. UNOC14_S4. GTDB lineage: Bacteria > Actinomycetota > Actinomycetes > Streptomycetales > Streptomycetaceae > Streptomyces. The sequence continues at coordinate 10,984 of NZ_JAINFC010000030.1, read as the reverse complement.
TTCCCCGGCCTGACCGGTGTCCTCCCGGGCTACGGGCACCAGCGCCCCAACGACTGGGGCCTCGGCTTCGAGATCCGCGACGGGAAGTCGCCGCACTGGACGGGTGCCGCGTCCTCGCCGCGCACGTTCGGCCACTTCGGGCAGTCCGGGACGTTCCTGTGGGTGGACCCGGAGGCGGGCGCGGCGTGCGTCGCCCTGGCCGACCGCGCGTTCGGCCCGTGGGCCGTCGCGGCGTGGCCGCCGCTGACGGACGCGATCCTGGCCGAACTGTCGGCCTGACCCCGTTGCCGGGGGCTCCGCCCCCGGACCCCGTGGTGGGTGCGGCCGGTGGTCCGGTTGTGCCCACCCGTTCCGCCCTGCGGAACGCCTGCCCACAACCGGAAAGGTAGGACGCAGGGGCACCCCATCAGGGGCGCGGGGAACTGCGCGGCCGACCACACACGGCCCGCAGACGCGCACCGGCATCGAGCGGCAGCCCAATGGGCGCACCGGTCAGCCCCACCGGGGTTCCGCGTGCATCTCCCACACAAGCCACTCCGCAGAAGCCACCACCTCCACGGTCACCCCGCTCGCCTCGAAAAGCCGCACCGCGTCGCCCTCCCGCAACTCGTCCTCGCCGATCCGGACCGCGCCGCGCGCGACGTGGACGTAGATCCACGGCGCGTCCGGCACGGACACCCGCTCCCCCGGCCGCCCCGAGCGGAAGACGTGCAGGACCGCCTCCGCCCGCGCCAGCGGGTAGCGGTGGCCCGGGGGGACGTCGCGCACGACCTCGTACGACGGTTCGCCGCCCCATTCGGACGGGGTGAGCCACATCTGGACGAAGCGCAGGGGCGCGTGCCCCAGGTTGCGTTCCGCGTGGCGTACGCCCTCGCCCGCGCTGAGCCGCTGGAGGTCCCCGGCGCGGACGACCGTGCGGTGCCCGGCGGAGTCCTCGTGGGTGAGCTCGCCCTCGATCACCCAGGTGACGATCTCGACGTCGCGGTGCGGGTGCTCCGCGAAGCCCGCGCCGGGCGCGAGGTTCTCCTCGTTGCAGGCGGCGAGCGGGCCGAAGCGGACGTTGTCGGGGTCGTAGAAGCCGGAGAAGGAGAACGCGTGCCAGGTCCGGATCCCGGCCTCGGGGTCGCCGCCCCGGAAGCGTTCGCCTGCGCGTTGTACGGCGCGTCGCACGTGCGTCATCGGGCTACCGTAGCCCGGCGGCCCCGCTCGACACCCGGATAAGGCAGGCTTGTCCCCGTGCCTGAACCCTCCGCTCACACCCCGCATCCCCACAGCGCCACCCTGCGGCGCCTGGAGAAGTCCTCCGGCACGCTGGCGGCCGCCGCCATCGCCCGGATGGACGCCCAGCTGCCGTGGTACCGGGCGATGCCCCCGGAGAACCGCTCGTGGATCGGCCTGGTCGCACAGGCGGGCATCGCGGCCTTCACGGAGTGGTTCCGGCATCCGGAGACCCCGCAGGCCATCAGCACGGACGTGTTCGGCACGGCGCCGCGCGAGCTGACCCGGGCGATCACCCTGCGCCAGACGGTGGAGATGGTCCGTACGACCATCGAGGTCATGGAGTCGGCGATCGACGACGTGGCCGCGCCGGGCGACGAGTCGGTGCTGCGCGAGGCGCTGCTCGTGTACGCCCGGGAGATCGCCTTCGCCACCGCCCAGGTGTACGCGCAGGCCGCGGAGGCCCGCGGCGCGTGGGACGCCCGGCTGGAGTCGCTCGTGGTGAACGCGGTGCTGTCGGGCGAGGCCGACGAGGGCGCCCTGTCGCGGGCCGCCGCGCTGGGCTGGAACGCGCCCGCGAACGTCTCGGTGGTGCTGGGGACGGCCCCCAACGGGGACAGCGAGCTGACGGTGGAGGCCATCCGGCGTGCGGCCCGGCACGCGAAGCTCCAGGTGCTCACGGGGGTGCTCGGGGACCGCCTGGTGGTGATCGCGGGCGGCTCGGACAATCCGCTCCAGGCGGCGAAGGCCCTGATCGGGCCGTTCGCGGCGGGCCCGGTGGTGGCCGGTCCCGTGGTGGCGGACCTGCTGTCGGCGACGCGCTCCGCGCAGTCCGCGGCGGCCGGGCTGAAAGCGTGCGCGGCCTGGCCGGACGCCCCCCGGCCCGTGCTGGCGGACGATCTCCTCCCGGAGCGCGCGATGGCCGGTGATGCCACCGCGCGTGACCAGCTGGTGGAGGAGATCTACAGACCGCTGGAGGAAGCGGGCTCGGCACTGCTGGAGACGCTGAGTGTCTATCTGGAGCAGGCGAGTAGCCTGGAAGGCGCGGCACGGATGCTGTTCGTCCACCCGAACACCGTGAGATACCGCCTCCGACGTGTGACGGACGTCACCGGGTGGTCACCGTCCGATGTCCGCTCGGCTTTCACGCTGCGGGTGGCGCTGATTCTGGGGCGCCTGGCAGACGCGGAGTCCCCGCTCTAGGCTTTTGTTGGACATCAACAATTCCCCTGACGGTTCTTGGTCCCTGTCCCCACGGGTCGCCATCACCGTCCACGAGAGAGAGTGTGAGGGTGCTCGTACTCGTCGCCCCCGGCCAGGGCGCTCAGACGCCCGGCTTCCTGACCCCCTGGCTCGACCTCCCCGGTGTCGAAGACCGACTCCGTGAGTGGTCGGCAGCCATCGACCTGGACCTGGTCCACTACGGCACGGACGCCGACGCGGACGAGATCCGCGACACCGCCGTGGCCCAGCCGCTGCTGGTGGCCGCCGCGCTCGTGTCGGCCCGGCAGCTGTTCCCCACGGGGGAGGACTTCGCCCGGCTCGTGGGTGCCACCGCCGGTCACAGCGTGGGCGAGCTCGCCGCCGCCGCGCTCTCCGGCGTGCTCTCCGAGCAGGACGCGATGGAGCTGGTGCGCAAGCGCGGCCTCGCGATGGCGGAGGCGGCGGCCGTGACCGAGACCGGCATGGCCGCGCTGCTGGGCGGCGACGCCGAGGTCGTCCTGCCGCACCTGGAGAAGCTGGGGCTGACCCCCGCGAACGTCAACGGCGCGGGCCAGATCGTCGCCGCGGGCACCGCCGAGCAGCTCGCGGCGCTCGCCGAGGACAAGCCGGAGGGCACCCGCCGGGTCGTCCCGCTGAAGGTCGCGGGCGCCTTCCACACCGAGCACATGGCCCCGGCCGTCACCGTGCTGGGGACCGCCGTCGAGGAGCTGGCCCCCGCGGACCCGCACACCCGTTACGTCTCCAACAAGGACGGCGCCGTCGTCGACAGCGGCAAGGACGTCGTCGCGCGGCTGGTCGGCCAGGTGGCCAACCCGGTCCGCTGGGACCGCTGCATGGAGACCTTCCAGGAGCTCGGCGTCACCGCGATCATCGAGCTCGCGCCCGGCGGCACCCTGGTGGGCATCGCCAAGCGCGCCCTGCCCGGTGTCCGGACGCTCGCGCTCAAGACCCCGGCCGACCTCGACGCGGCCCGTGAGCTGATCGCCGAGTACGCCACCGAAGGAGCCCCGCGCGCATGACCGCGAAGATCAGGCCCAGCAAGGGCAGCCCGTACGCGCGCATCCTCGGCGTGGGCGGCTACCGCCCCACGCGGGTGGTGCCCAACGAGGAGATCCTCAAGCACATCGACTCGTCCGACGAGTGGATCCGCTCCCGGTCCGGCATCGCCACGCGGCACTGGGCGAGCCCGGAGGAGACGGTCTCGGCGATGTCGGTCGAGGCCGCGGGCAAGGCCATCGCCGCCGCCGGGATCAGCCCCGAGCAGGTCGGCGCCGTGATCGTCGCCACCGTCTCGCACTTCCACCAGACCCCGGCGATCGCCACCGAGATCGCGCACCGCATCGGCGCGGGCAAGCCCGCCGCCTTCGACATCTCCGCGGGCTGCGCCGGCTTCGGCTACGGCCTGACCCTGGCCAAGGGCCTGGTCGTCGAGGGCACGGCGGAGTATGTCGTGGTCATCGGCGTGGAGCGGCTGTCGGACCTGACGGACCTGGAGGACCGCGCGACGGCCTTCCTGTTCGGCGACGGCGCGGGCGCCGTGGTCGTCGGCCCGTCGCAGGAGCCCGCCATGGGCCCGACGGTCTGGGGTTCGGAGGGCGACAAGGCCCAGACGATCAAGCAGACCCGCGGGTGGGACGTCTACCGCAGGTCGGACCGGCCCGGCGGGGACATCGAGCTCCCCGAGGCCCGTACGCCCCTGGACGAGATCCGTTTCCCGGCGATCACCCAGGAGGGCCAGGCGGTCTTCCGCTGGGCCGTCTTCGAGATGGCCAAGGTCGCCCAGCAGGCGCTGGACGACGCGGGTGTCAGCCCCGAGGACCTGGACGTCTTCATCCCGCACCAGGCCAATATGCGGATCATCGACTCGATGGTGAAGACTCTCAAGCTGCCGGAGAGCGTCACGGTGGCCCGCGACGTGGAGACCACGGGGAACACCTCCGCGGCCTCCATCCCGCTGGCCATGGAGCGCCTCCTGGCGACGGGAGCGGCGAAGAGCGGGGACACCGCGCTCGTCATCGGTTTCGGGGCGGGTCTCGTCTACGCCGCGACGGTCGTTACCCTCCCCTAGGCGAGATCGGCGCGGCACCCGCCGCACCGGCCCTGCCCAGCAGTTCTTTACCCACGTAGTTACATCGCACAGAACAAAAGGAGCGCCGCAATGGCTCACACCCAGGAGCAGATCGTCGAGGGTCTCGCCGAGATCGTCAACGAGATCGCCGGTATCCCCGTTGAGGACGTCAAGCTGGACAAGTCCTTCACCGACGACCTGGACGTCGACTCGCTGTCCATGGTCGAGGTCGTCGTGGCCGCCGAGGAGCGCTTCGACGTCAAGATCCCCGACGAGGACGTCAAGAACCTGAAGACGGTCGGCGACGCCGCCGGCTACATCCTGAAGCACCAGGCCTGACCTGAGCGTTCGTCGCCACCCCGGCGGTGGCGGAACCAGCACCTCTACACGTGGAGACAGAATCCCGATGAACCCGACCAATCGCACCGTGGTCGTCACCGGTATCGGCGCAACCACACCGCTGGGTGGCGACAGCGCATCGACCTGGGAGGCCATGCTCGCGGGGCGCTCCGGCGTCCGGCAGCTCGACGGCGAGCGCTTCGCCGACCTCCCCGTCCGCATCGCGGCCCGTGCCGCCGTGGACCCCGAGGACGTCCTGCCCCGTCCGCTGACCCGCAAGACGGACCGTTCCGCGCAGTTCGCGCTGATCGCGGCCCGTGAGGCGTGGGCCGACGCGGGCTTCACCGCCAAGGCCGGGGAGGACCCCGCCGTCGCCCCCGAGCGCCTGGGCACCGTCATCGCCTCCGGCATCGGCGGCGTGACCACCCTGCTCGACCAGTACGACGTGCTCAAGGAGAAGGGCGTACGCCGCGTCTCCCCGCACACCGTGCCGATGCTGATGCCGAACGGCCCGTCCGCCAACGTCGGCCTGGAGGTGAACGCCCAGGCGGGCGTGCACACCCCGGTCAGCGCCTGCGCGTCCGGCGCCGAGGCCATCGGCTACGCCGTCGAGATGATCCGTACCGGCCGCGCCGACGTCGTCGTCGCCGGTGGCACCGAGGCGGCCATCCACCCGCTGCCCATCGTGGCCTTCGCCAACATGATGGCGATGTCCAAGAACAACGACGAGCCCACCAAGGCCTCCCGCCCGTACGACAAGGGCCGTGACGGCTTCGTGCTCGGCGAGGGCGCCGGTGTCGTGATCCTGGAGTCCGCGGAGCACGCCGCCAAGCGCGGTGCCCGCGTCTACTGCGAGGTGCTGGGCCAGGGCCTGTCCGCGGACAGCCACCACATCGCGCAGCCGGAGCCGACGGGCCGCGGCATCGCCGCCGCGCTGCAGAACCTGCTGGACTCCAGCGACCTGAAGCCTTCGGAGGTCGTGCACCTCAACGCGCACGCCACCTCCACCCCGCAGGGCGACGCCGCCGAGATCAAGGCCCTGCGCAAGGTCCTCGGCGACGACCTCGACCACGTCGCGGTCTCCGCGACCAAGTCGATGACGGGCCACCTGCTGGGCGGCGCCGGCGGCATCGAGACGGTCGCCACCGTGCTCGCCCTCCACCACCGCACGGCCCCGCCGACGATCAACGTCGACGACCTGGACGACGACATCGACGCGGACATCGTCCGCGACGAGCCGCGCGCCCTGCCGGAGGGGCCGATCGCGGCGATCAACAACTCGTTCGGGTTCGGTGGGCACAACGTCGTGCTTGCGTTTCGCTCTGTCTGAGCCGGCTTTGGCGCCCAGTCGCCGTAGCGGCTGAGGCCGGTCGGCGACTGCGGGCCGTTTGTGGCTGGTCGCGCAGTTCCCCGCGCCCCTGCCGGGGCGCGCCCTGCCCTGCAATGCGAAAACGGCCCCGTTTTTCAAACGGGGCCGTTTTCGTGTGCTCTCAGACCACCTGGTGCAGCCAGCGGACCGGGGCGCCCTCGCCCGCGTAGCGGAAGGGCTCCAGTTCGTCGTCCCAGGGCTTGCCGAGCAGCTTGGCGACCTCGGCGGCCAGGTTGGTCTCGCCGCGCCCGGCACGGGCGAGCGCGGCCCGCAGCCGGTCCTCGGGGATGAGGATGTCGCCGTGGATGCCGGTGACGGCGTGGAAGATGCCGAGCTCGGGGGTCGAGCTGTAGCGCTCGCCCTCGGCGGTGGCGCAGGGCTCCGCGGTCACCTCGAAGCGCAGGAGGTGCCAGCCGCGCAGCGCGGAGGCGAGTTTGGAGGCGGTGCCGACCCGGCCCTGCCAGGAGAACTCGGCGCGCCAGGTGCCGGGGGCGGCCGGTTGTCTGATCCAGTCGAGCGTGACGCGCACACCGAGCACGCCCGCGACGGCCCATTCGACGTGCGGGCACAGCGCGCGCGGCGCGGAGTGCACGTAGAGAACTCCACGTGTCGTCACCGGGACCTCCAGTGCGGTTCGAGGTTCGCCTTCCCCAGCGGCCTCGCACCCGGACCGGTCCCGCCTGGGACAGCAGCAGACATTCTGCCCCAATGGCCACTCCCGCACCAGCTCGCGAGGTTACCAACAGTAAACACCATCGGGAGCAATTCTCCTGAAAATGGACAGGATATGACGTGTTGCTTTTTCGGTGGTGCCGAAGCGCGAACGCCGCCGGGAGCCTGCCCGGCCGCCCCCGGGGCAAAGCTACCGTGCGGCGGCACCCCTCCGGTGACGTACCGTCGGACCCGAACCGATATCACCCGGCCGGAGAGGGAAGAGCGATGCGTGACAGCGCGGGACGGAGGGCGCGCACGGCCGTACGGGCCGCCGCGGCCCTGGTGACGGCGGCCCTCCTCGTCACTGGCTGTGACGGCGCGAAGGGCGGCGCCAAGGCCGAACCGGAGCGGAAGCCGAGCGCCTCCCCCACCCCCGAGTGGAACACCAGACCCGCTTCCATCGCCTCCCTCGGCGACTCCATCACCCGTGGCTTCAACGCCTGCTCCGTCCTCTCCGACTGCCCCGGGGCCTCCTGGGCCACCGGCACCCAGGTCGACAGCCTCGCCCGCAGGCTGCTGGCCTCACCGGGGACGAGCAGCTGGAACCACGCGAGGACGGGGGCCCGGATGGCCGACCTGCCCGGCCAGATGCGGCAGGCCGTGACGGACAGGCCGCAGCTCGTGACGGTTCTCCTCGGCGCCAACGACGCGTGCCGCCCCGAGGTGGACGAGATGACGTCGGTGGACGCCTTCCGCACGGACTTCGAGACGTCGGTGCGGGAGCTGCGCTCCGCCCTGCCGAAGTCCCAGCTGTACGTGGCGGGCATCCCGGACCTGAAGCGGCTGTGGTCGCAGGGCCGGACGAACGGCTTCGCGAAGACGGTGTGGAAGCTGGGCGTCTGCCCCTCGATGCTGCGGGACTCCGAGGCCGAGGACGCGACGGCGGAGCAGCGGCGGGCCGCGGTGGAGAAACGGGTCGGCGAGTACAACGCCGTCCTGAAGGACGTCTGCTCCCGGGACCGCCTCTGCCGCTTCGACGGCGCGGTGTCCTCGTACGGCTTCACGGGCGAGGAGCTGAGCAAGTGGGACTGGTTCCACCCCAGCAAGACCGGACAGCGGCAGCTGGCCGACCTCGCCTACCGTACGATCACGGCGCCGCGGCCCCCGGCCTGAGCGACGCGCGCGGGACCGTGACGCCGGGCCATCCGTACCCTCGCTCCGGATGTCCGGCGCCCCGGCACCGGCCGGTCAGTGCGGACCGAGCCATGGCCAAAGCCAGTGGAACGGCACCGTCCGCACCTTCCGCTCAGCACGGTATCGGATGAACACACCTTTCTCATAAGCAAGTTCACCCTCCCGTGGGTCAACTTCCGGCGCCTGGGCATCAGAACGACAGACAGTCGCTCCACCTCCGCACCACCTCCGCACGGTCCATCACCGGCATATGAGGTTGGCATGTCCGAGACTTCGACTTCGCACGGAACGACGGACGGCACGACGGGCGGCACCGGCTCCCGGCACCGGCTCCGCGAGCTCCCCGCGGTCACGGCGCGCGACCGGATCGGCGGCACCCTGGCCTTCAAACGCGACCCGCTGGCCTTCCTGGCGGGCGGCATCGCGCGGCACGGCGACATCTTCCGGTTCAGGGCCCTGGGCATCCCCATGGTGCTGGTGAACCACCCGGACCACGTCCAGCGCATCCTCGTCGACCACAGCGCCAACTACGACAAGGACGCCTTCATCTTCAAGGCGGTCCGGCCGATGCTGCGCGACGGCCTCATACCCGTCGCGGACATGGACCGGTGGCGGCGGCAGCGCCACATGATGGCGCCCCACTTCACGCCGCGCGCGGTCGCCTCCTTCGTCCACAACATGACCGACGAGACCGAACAGGCGCTGCGCCGCTGGGAAGAGAAGGCCCGGGCGGACGCGGACGGGGTCCTCGAACTCACCGAGGAGTTCGGCCAGCTGGCCCTGCGCATCGTGAACCGCTCGCTGTTCAGCGCGGCGGTGGGCGACGCCGCCCTGGCCTTCGAGCGGGCCTTCGGGGTGGCGAACGGCGTCCTCGGGGACTTCCTCCGCTTCCCCTTCCCGCCGCTGTCGGTGCCGACGCCGTCCCACCGGCGGCTGCGCCGGGCCATCGACGACATGGACGCGTTCGTCTCCCTGTTCGTCCGCAAGCGGCTGAGCGGGGAGGCGGACGACGACGGGGCCGACCTGCTCTCCCTGCTGCTGCACTCCGTGGACGAGGAGAGCGGCACGGGCATGGGCCTGGAGCAGCTCCACCACGAGGTGCTCAACCTGTGCGTGGGCGCCTTCGAGACCACCACCTGCGGCCTCTCCTGGACCTTCGCCCTCCTGGCACGGCACCCCGAGGCCGAGGAGAAGCTGCACGCCGAGGTGGACGCGGTGCTGGGCGGCCGACTCCCCGTCTTCGAGGACCTGGAGCGGCTGGTCCACACCCGGAGGGTCATCGACGAGTCGCTGCGCATCCACTCGCCCGCGTTCCAGACCATGCGCCGGGCGCGGGAGGAGGACGAGCTCGCCGGGTTCCGCGTCCCGGCCGGGTCCAACATGGTCATCAACAGCTATCTGCTGCACCGGCACCCGGACTTCTGGGACGACCCGGAGCGTTTCGACCCCGATCGCTTCGCCCCGGAGGAGGTCGCGAAGCGCCCCCGGCACGCCTATGTGCCGTTCGGCAGCGGCCCGCGCGTGTGCATCGGCAAGCACTTCGCGCTGACGGAGCTGGCGCTCGTGCTGGCCTCCGTCGCCCGTGGCCACCGCCTGGTGCTGCCCGAGGGCGCGCCCGCCGTCGAGCCGGAGGCCCGGATCACGCTGCGCCCGAAGGGCGGGGTGCGGCTGCGCCTGGAGCGCCGCCGGTGACGGGCGCGGGCGCGGGGCCCGGGGAGATCTTCTGTCCCTTCCCGCACCGGGTCAATCCGCGGGCCGGGCGGGCACGGCGGCACCTGTCCGCGTGGACGCGGCGCACGGGCCTGGTGACGCGGGAAGTCGCCGGGAAGCGGTTCGAGCGGGCGGACTTCGGCCGGCTCGCGGCGGTGGTGTACCCCACGGCGGACGGGCCGCGCCTGGAGCTGACGGCGGACTGGATCGCGTGGCTGTTCCTCGTCGACGACCAGCTGGACGACGGCGCCGTCGGCCGGACCCCCGCGTCGGCCCGGAAGGCGGTGGAGGACATGCGCGCGCTCCTCAAGGCCCCGGGCGGCGGGGCCGGTCCGGACGCGCCGCCCGCGCTGCGCTCGCTCGCCGACCTGTGGGCCCGCACAGCCGCGGGCACCACGCCGCACTGGCGCCGCCGCTTCGCGCGCCACCTCGGCGCGTACCTGGCCACGACGTCCACCTGGGAGGCGGGGAACCGGGCCGCGGGCGTCGTCCCCGACGAGGAGACGTACGTCGTCAACCGCAGGCACACCGGGGCGATCTACGTCTGCATGGACCTCATCGACGTCGTGGAGCGCGTCGACGTCCCCGAGGCGGTGCACGGCGGCCCCGAGTTCACGGCGGCGCTGGACGCGGCGTGCAACGTCGTGTGCTGGACCAACGACGTGTTCTCGCTGGAGAAGGAGCGCTCGCTGGGCGAGACGCACAACCTGGTGCACGTCGTGGGCCACCACCGCGGGCTCGGCCGGGACGCGGCGCTGGCCCACGTGTGCCGGGCGATCTCCGCGGAGACGGCGGCGTTCCTCGCCCACGAGCGGACGCTGCTGCGGGCCCATCCCGCGCACGCGGCGGTGCTGGCTCCGTACCTCGCGGGGATGCGCTCCTGGATGCGCGGCAACCTCGACTGGTCGGCGCGCACGGCGCGCTACCACCCCGCGACGCGCGCGGACCGCGCAGCCCCGGACGAGTACCTGGAACCGTCCCTCATGCCGGGGGCCGCGGCCCGTAAGGGCCGCGCCCCGTAGGGGCGCGGGGAACTGCGCGACCAGCCCCCACCGGACCTGCGGCCGCGCGCGGAGCGCAAGTGGCAGCCCGGTGGGCGCACCCCGCGGGCTCGGCCGGGACGCGGCGCTGGCCCACGTGTGCCGGGCGATCTCCGCGGAGACGGCGGCGTTCCTCGCCCACGAGCGGACGCTGCTGCGGGCCCATCC
>NZ_JAINFC010000003.1 GCF_020740835.1 Streptomyces sp. UNOC14_S4 | reverse complement strand
GGAGCGGACGAGGGGCGGGCGGAGGGAGAGCGCGCAGCCCTCTCCCCGTCCCCACCGGATCCGCAGCCCGACAGCAGCCCGAGCACGAGGGCGGTCCCGGTCACCAGGACCACCGCACCGCGTGCCGTACGCATCAGGTGCGGTACGCGTACCACTTGGTGAACGGAAGTGTCACCGAGAGGCTCAGCATCGACCGCCGGTAGGTGTCGAAGGAGTGGTACGTCAGATATGGGGTGCCGAGACTGTCGCGGTACGTCACCAGCATGGTGTGGTCCTTGGACCCGTCACGGTCGAAGTCCGCCTGGAGGACGTCCCCGACCTCCATCTGGTAGACGTACTTCAGCGGCTTCACCCGGTTCGAGTTCAGCGCGAACCAGGACCACTCGTTGACGCCGGTCCAGGAATCCGACTGGGTGTCGGACCCGTACCACCACTTCGTGTAGTCGCCGGCCTTGCCGGGGGCGTGCTTCCAGCCGCCGGCCTTCAGCGCCTGGCTGACGAAGTTCGTGCAGTCGCCGCCGGTCCCCAGCGGGTACGCCCGGTAGTCCGGGTTGTAGTTCTTCCAGTACTTCTCGGCGTAGTCGGCCATCGCCTTGTAGTCGAGGCCGGTCTTCGTGTCCTTCGGCAGCCGCTTGGGGAACGGCCAGACACTCGCCTCGGGGGCGTTCGGCATGTCGCCCGCGCCCGCCGCGGCCTTCACCTCGGGCGCTGTCGGCGCGGGTGCGTTGATCTGCGGTATCTCGTCCAGATTCTTGATGCCGGTCAGCTCCCACGCCCCGTTGCCGGCGGCGGTGAAGCTCAGCTCGTGGTGGGCCTGGAAGCCGGTGGTGCCCGGCTCGTCACCGCGGATCTTCTGGTACGTCAGCTGTGTGGTCTCGGTCACCCGCACCGTGGCCTTCTTGCCGTCGACGCCGGTCCGGTCCACCGCGACCCGGGTGTCGCCGGCGGAGTACGCCTCGCCCAGGGCCTTGAGCTTCGCCTTGCGCTCGCGCAGCGAGGCCACGACGGACCGCTCCGAACGCGCCGTCGCGGACGAGACGCGCGCCTTCTTCGTGGACGGCGCGGTGGCGTGCCCTTCCACCTTGCCGTCGACGATCGCCGCCGTCCGGTCGGTGAGCACGACACCCGCGATACGGCCGAAGGACTCGGCCGTCGTCCTGTCCACGCTCCCGGGCCGGGTCTCCGCTCCCGCTGTGGACGCCGGCACCAGCGCGGCCGACACCGCGAGGGCGGAGACCACCCCGGCAGCAGATCTGAGCGTCAATGATTTCACGGAGCACCTTTCTTCGTCCGGCCCCTTTTCTGGCCGGGCAGCAGGATCCTCGCACAAAGATCCGGAATGGCAACCCTGGTGCGGGGAAAATTTCCTGACGGAATTCGGCATCGCGGCTGACGTACAGTCAATTATCTTGATTTCCGGCAGGGTTGAGCCTGCCACTGCGGCTGGTACGGACTAATCTTGCGGTAATTCCGCACCCGCTGCGGGCTTGCCGCAATTCTCTTGCGGGTTTCCCGCAATCGACGCCGATCGCATCATGGATGTGATGTACAACATTCGCAGGATATTGCTGAACCGGGTGTTCCATTCGTACCCCGCTGTGCAATGATCCGGCCAGGCCCGCCGGAGAAGCGGGCCGCGTTCTCTCCGTGACGACCCCCGACGGATCGGTCCTCTGCTCCAACGAGCCCTCCGTCGGGCTGTCGACCGTCGCGCACCTCTCGACCCGGCTCATCGACCAGCCCATCGGCCCAGCTCATCGGCCCAGCCCATCGGCACCGATCGCGCACCGTCCCTCCGGCGGCCCGGGGCGTCCGACGCCCCCGCGTTCCCGGTGCTTCCGAACGCCCCTCTCGCCTCCCGGAGTGCTCGTGTCCACAGAAACCATCCTGGGCGTCAGCCCGTTCGGCGAACCCGATCCGCGCCTGGTGGCGGCGGTCTGCCGTGCCGGCGGTCTGGGCGTGCTCGACCTCGGAAGGGGCCGACGCCGCGCGGCCAGCGCGGCCCTCCGGCTGGTGCGGCAATGGGTGCCGGGCCCCTTCGGGGTACGTGTCGGGGCGGGATGCGCGCTCGGGCCGGACGACCTGGCGGCCGACGGGGGCGTGCACACCGTACTGCTCAGCACGGACGCCGAGCCGGCCCCGGGCGACCTCGCTGACGGCCTGCACCGCGTCCTGGTCGAGGTCACCGACCGTGAGGCGGCCCTGGCGGCCGTGCGCGCCGGGGCGCACGGTCTCGTCGCCCGGGGGAACGAGGCCGGCGGGCGGGTCGGCGAGCTGAGCACCTTCGTTCTCCTCCAGCAGCTGGTGGCGGACCCGGAACTCGGCCTGCCGGTCTGGGCCTGGGGCGGCATCGGGCCGTACACCGCCGCGGCCGCCGTCGTCGGCGGTGCGGCAGGGGTCGTCCTGGACACCCAGCTCGCGCTGCTCGACGAATCCGACGCCCCGGAGGAAGCGGCGGCCGCCATCCGGACCATGGACGGCTCGGAGACCGTGGTGGCCGCCGGCCGACGGGTGCTGCGCCGCCGGGGGCCGGACGCGCCGCCCCTGCCGGACGAGCCCGGCGAAGCCGCCCTGCCGCCGGTCGCGGACGATCCCCGGACCCGGCTGCTCCCCGTGGGCCAGGACGGCTTCCTGGCCTCCTCGTTCGCGCGGCGCTGGGGCGATGTGGGCACGGCCGTCCGCGGTGTCGCCACCGCCATCCGGGAGGCCGTGCGCGACGACGCCGCCGCGGACGCGCTGCTTCGCGGCTCCCCGATGAGCCGCGCGCTGGGCACCGCGCTGCCCGTGGCCCAGGGGCCCATGACCAGGGTCAGCGACCGGGCCGGGTTCGCCGCCGCCGTCGCCGGCCACGGCGGGCTGCTGTTCCTCGCGCTGGCCCTCGCCGGGCCGGTGGAGACCCGGACCCTGCTGGAGCAGACCCGCGACGAACTGGGCGGGCGCCCCTGGGGCGTGGGCATCCTCGGCTTCGCACCGGTGCGGATCAAGACGGCGCAGCTGGAGCTCGTCCGGGAGATCAGGCCCTCCTGCGCCGTCATCGCGGGCGGGCGGCCCGCGCAGGCGGCCGAGCTGGAGGCGGCAGGCATCGACGCCTTCCTGCATGTGCCCTCGCCCGGGCTGCTCCGGCAGTTCCTGGACGCGGGCGCGCGCAAGTTCGTCTTCGAAGGCTCTGAGTGCGGCGGCCACGTCGGACCGCGGAGCAGCTTCGCCCTGTGGGAGGCGCAGGCCGAGGTGCTGGAGGAGTTCCTGGACACGGTCGAGGGTGCGGACCCCGCGGAGCTGCGGGTGTTCTTCGCCGGTGGCGTGCACGACAAGCGGTCGGCCGCGATGGTGGCCGCGCTCGCCGCGCCGCTGACCGCCCGCGGAGTGGCTGTCGGACTGCTCATGGGCACCGCGTACCTGTTCACCGAGGAGGCGGTGGACCGGGGTGCCGTGCGGCCGTCGTTCCAGCGGCAGGTCCTGGCGGCACGGCGGACCGAACTGCTGGAGACCGCGCCAGGGCACGCCACGCGCTGCGTGAGCAGCCCGTTCACGGACGAGTTCCGCGGCGCCAAAGAGGAGCTGCGGGAACGGGGCGTCCCGGAGCGGCAGGCGTGGGAGCGGCTGGAACAGCTCAACGTCGGGCGGCTGAGGATCGCCAGCAAGGGTGTGGAGCGGACCGGCGAGTCGCTCACGGAGGTGGACGAGCCCCGGCAGCTGACCGAAGGCATGTTCATGGCCGGTCAGGTGGCCGTGCTGCGGTCCGCGGTCACCACCGTCCCCGAGCTGCACGCCGCCGTCAGCGCGGAGGCCGCCGGTTTCTTCGCCGCGCGCGCCCGGCGGCTGCGCGAGGAGTTCCCGCAGGAGGCCCCGGAGCCCGCCCCGGCCCCGCTCGACATCGCCGTGGTCGGCATGGCCTGCATGTTCCCCGGCGCGCCGGACCTGGCTGCCTACTGGGCGAACGTGGTCGCAGGCACCGACGCGGTCGGCGAGGTGCCACCGGAGCGCTGGGACCCGGAGCTGCACTGCGCACCCGGTGCGGACGGCGCCCGCACGGCGTCGAAATGGGGCGGCTTCCTGCCGGACATCCCCTTCGACCCGCTGCGCTACGGCATCCCGCCGTCCTCGCTCGGCAGCATCGAGCCGGTGCAGCTGCTCGCGCTGGAGGCCGCGCGGCGGGCACTGCGCGACGCCGGCTACGAGGAGCGCCCCTTCGACCGGTCCAGGGCCTCGGTCGTGTTCGGGGCCGAGGCGGGCAGCGACTTGTCGAGCGCCACCACTGTGCGTACGGTGCTCCCCGCCTACACAGGGGAACTGCCGCCCGGGCTGGACGAGCAACTCCCGCGGCTGACCGAGGACTCGTTCCCGGGCATGCTGGCCAACGTCATCGCCGGGCGGATCGCCAACCGGCTCGACCTCGGCGGCGCGAACTTCACCGTGGACGCGGCCTGCGCCTCCTCGCTGGCCGCGGTGGATGTGGCCTGCAAGGAACTGTCCGCCGGCACCAGTGACCTCGTCCTGTGCGGAGGCGCGGACCTGCACAACGGGATCAACGACTATGTGCTGTTCTCCTCGGTGCACGCGCTGTCCCCGACCGGCCGCTCCCGCACCTTCGACAGCGCGGCGGACGGTATCGCGCTCGGCGAGGGCGTCGCCTGCGTCGTCCTCAAGCGGCTGGCGGACGCCGAGCGGGACGGCGACCGCGTCTACGCGGTCGTCAAGGGCGTCGGCAGTTCGAGCGACGGCAGGTCCCTGGGGCTGACGGCACCCCGCCCGGAGGGCCAGCGGGCGGCGCTGGAACGGGCCTACCGCCATGCCGGGATCTCGCCGGCCGAGGTGGGCCTGCTGGAGGCGCACGGCACCGGGACGGTGGTCGGCGACCGCACCGAACTCGCCACGCTCACGGAGGTGTTCACCGAGGCCGGGGCGGCGCCGGGCGGATGCGCGCTCGGCTCGGTGAAGTCCCAGATCGGGCACACCAAGTGCGCGGCCGGACTGGCCGGTCTGATCAAGGCGGCCCTGGCTCTGCACACCGGGGTCAGGCCACCCACGGCACAGCTGACCCGGCCCAACCCGGCCTGGGAGGCGGAGAGCAGCCCGTTCGCCTTCCACACCGCCGCACGCCCGTGGGCGGCCGCGCCCGGTGAACGGGTCGCCGGGGTCAGCGCGTTCGGCTTCGGCGGCACCAATTTCCACGTGGTGCTGCGCGGGCACGAGGCGGGGCCTCCGCCCCGGCACGGACTCGACGCCTGGCCGGCGGAGCTGTTCGTCTTCCACGGCGCCGACCGGGCGGAGGCCGCCCGGGAGATCGGCCGACTGCTGGAGCTGGTCGCGGAGAACGACCGGCAGGGCCGTTCCTGGCGGCTGCGCGACCTGGCGCTGAGCGCCGCCCGGCGCGCCGACGCATCCGGGAAGCCGGCCTGGGCGGCGGTCGTGGCCCGTGATGTGGACGAGCTGCCCGGGCTGCTGGGACGGGCCCGGGAGGGCGAGCACGATCCCCGGACGGGGGTCTTCGGCGCGGAGCCGGACCGGTCGGACCGATGGGACCAGTCGGACGGGGCGGACGCGTCGGGCGTGTCGGGCGGCGAGGTGGCGTTCCTCTTCCCCGGCCAGGGCAGCCAGCGGCCGGACATGCTGGCCGAGTTGTTCATCGCCTTCCCGGAGGTCCAGCGGTATCTGCGGACCGGCGGCGAGTGGGCGGACGTCATCTTCCCGCCGACCGCCTTCGCCCCCGCCGCCGAGGAGGCACGGCGCGCACGGGTCACCGACACCAGGACCGCCCAGCCCGCGCTGGGCATCATGGGGCTGACCGTGTGCGAGCTGCTGGGCCGGGCCGGCGTCCGGCCCGCGGCGGTGGCCGGGCACAGCTACGGCGAACTGGTCGCGCTGTGCGCGGCCGGGTCGTTCGACCCGGAGACGCTGCTGGAGCTGAGTGCGGCGCGCGCGGAGGCGATCCTGGCCGCCGCCGGCGCGGAGCCGGGAACCATGGCCGCCGTGGCGGCCGGGCACCAGGACGTCGCCGAGGAGCTGCGGGCATCCGGGCTGGCCGATCGGGTGGTGGTCGCGAACCACAACGCACCGCGACAGACCGTGATCTCCGGTCCTGTCGAAGAGGTCGGGGAAGCGGTGCGTCGCCTGCGCGAGCGGGGCCTGGGCGCCAAGACCGTGCCAGTGGCGTGCGCCTTCCACAGTCCCCTGGTGGCCCCGGCCGGCGAGCGGTTCGCCGAGGTCCTCGCCACCCGGCACGTGACCGCACCGGAGATACCGGTGTGGGCGAACCGGACGGCCGCCGTCTATCCCGGACAGCCGGACGGGATACGGGCCGAGCTGGCGGACCAGATCGGTTCCCCCGTGCGCTTCGCGCAGCAGATCGAGCGGATGTACGAGGCCGGTGTCCGGGTCTTCGTGGAGGCCGGACCGGGTTCGGTGCTGACGGGCCTGGTGGGCCGGATCCTCGGCGACCGTCCGCACACCGCGGTGGGGTGCGAGGGGCCCGAAGACCCCGGACTGCGCGGCTTCCTGGCCCTGCTCGCCCGCCTCGCCGTCGCCGGCGTCCCCGTCCGTACCGGCTGGACGCACCGGGGGCGCGACAGCGTCGAAGCCGTCCCCGGTACCTGCCCCACGGCACCCGGCTGGATCGTCAACGGGCAACTGACACGCACGCGCGACGGTGGCCTGCTGCCGGGCTCGCTCGCACCCGCCCGACGCATTCCGATGGAGGAGATGACAGTGGCCCGGCCCCAGGACGGTGGCACGGCGGACGGCCGTGACCGGATGGTCCATGAATTCCTGCGCACCAGCAGGGAACTGGTCGCAGCACAGCGCGACGTGCTGCTGACGTATCTCGGCGGGGCAGCGGACGTGCCGCCGGTCGCGCCGGTGTCGGTTCCGGTCCCGGAAACGTTCCGGCCAGCCGTGCTCCCGTCGGCCGTGCCGGAGCCCGCTCCTGTCGCCGTGTCCGCCGTGTCCGCCGTATCGACGGACGTGCACGTGCTGGCGATCGTCCTGGACATCATCAGCGAACGCACCGGCTATCCCCTCGACATGATCGAGCCCGGTCTCGACCTGGAGGCCGACCTGAGCATCGACTCGATCAAGCGGGTCGAGATCGTCGGCGAGCTGGCCGCACGGCTGGGCTTCGGCGCCGGCGAGACCCAGCTGCCCCGGCTCGACGACGCGGAGCTCGAGGCGGTCTCCAAGGCCCGTACGGCATCCGGCATCGCCGAGCTGCTGGAGGAGCGGCTGCCCGGCGGGGGAGCGGCCTCCGCGCAGCGGATCCCCGCCCCTGCGGAGGACCCCTCCGACCCGGCCGTCACCGGCGAGGCGCCCGGCAGGCTGGTCCTGCGCAGCGTCAGCCTCCCGTCCCCCGACGGGGACTTCGCGGTACTGGAGGGAACCCGGTTCGCCCTGCTGGGCGGTGCCGGACCGGTGCCGGACGCGCTGGCCGCCCGGCTGGGCTCCCACGGCGCGGAGGCGGTCGTCCTGCCGCCGGACCACGTGCTCACGGACGAGGACGGCCCGCTGGACGGGGTGTTCCATCTGGAGGCGCTGTCGCAGCACGGCGGCGGGCCGCTCCTGCCCGAGTCCTTCCCGGTGTTCCAGGCCGCGCTGCGCCGCGGGCCGCGCTGGCTGCTCGCGGCCGCGCCCGCCGCGGACACGGAGGTCCCCGCCGGGCTCGACGGACAGGCGGACGGGCTGCGGGGCCTGTTCCGGACCGTCGCGCGGGAGTACCCGGACACCCTCGCCCGGTTCGTCGAGCTCGCCCCGCAGCTGACCGCCGACGAGGTGGCGGCCGCGCTGGTGGGCGAGTTGACGGCCGAGGAACCGGCCCCGGTGGTGCTGCGGTCGCCGGACGGCGTCCGGTCCGGCCTCGAAGTCGCGGCCGCCGGTCTGGGCGCCCTGGGCGACCGTGGCGCGGGCCCGGCCGGGGACGGCACGGCCGAGGCGGCCGCCATCGGCCTGGACCGGGACGCGGTGGTGCTGCTGATCGGCGGGGCCCGGGGCATCTCCGCGCGGATCGCAGCGACGCTCGCGGCGGCCTCCCGCTGCCGGATCGAGCTGGCAGGCCGGACCGAACTGCCGGACGCCGCCGAGGATCTCGAAGACGCGCCGGACCGGGCCGCACTGCGGGCCGCCCTGGCCGCGAAGGGAGAGCGCTCCCCGGCCGGCATCGAACGGGAGGTCTCGAAGATCCTCGCCCGGCGGGAGGTCCGCCACACTCTCGACTCGCTGCGGGACCTGGGCAGCCCGGTGCGCTACCACACGGTGGACGTCCGGGACCCCGAGGCCGTGCGACGCCTGGTGGCGGACGTCCACGCCGAACACGGCCGACTGGACGGCGTGGTGTACGCGGCCGGGATCATCGAGGACCGGGTCCTGGCCGAGAAGGCCCCGGAGTCCTTCCGCCGGGTCTACGGCACCAAGGTCGACGGCGCGCGCACCCTGCTGGCGGCGCTGGACGAGCTGCCGCGGACTCCCCGGTTCGCCGTGTTCTTCGGCAGCATCGCGGCCGTCCTCGGCAACCGCGGCCAGGCGGACTACGCGGCTGCCAACGACGCCCTGCAGTCCCTCGGCAGCCGGTGGGCGCAGAAGTCCGCGTCCCGCGCGCTGACGGTGCACTGGGGGCCCTGGGCGCCGGACGGGGAGCACGCGGGCATGGTGACCCCCGAGCTCGCCCGGGAGTACACGCGGCGCGGCATCGGACTCATCGACCCCGAGGAGGGGGCGCTGTGCCTGCTGCGCGAGCTCGCCTGGGGCGAGGAATCGGCCGACGCCGTCGTCTACACCGCATCGGGCTGGTAAAGGAAAAGATGAGCACGATTCACACGCCGTCCGGCCGGCCCCCCGTGGCCATCGTCGGCATGGCGGTCCTCTTCCCCGGGGCGCCGGACCTCGCGACGTACTGGCGCAATCTGACGGCCGGAACCGACGCGATCACCGAGGTCCCGGCCGGGCGCTGGGACCCCTCCTTCTACGACCCGGCGGCCGCGGGCGGCCGCTCGGACCGGGTGTACTGCCGCCGCGGCGGATTCGTCGACGAACTGGCCGAGGTGGAGGCGACCCGGTTCGGGATCATGCCCAACTCGGTGCCCGGCACCGAACCGGAACAGCTCATCGCGCTGCACGTGGCCGCCGAGGCGATCGCCGACGCGGGCGGCGAGGCGTGGCTTCCGGACCGGGACCGGATCGGGGTGATCCTGGGCCGGGGCGGCTATCTGTCCCCCGGGATGGCGCGAGGCGCCCAGTCCGTCCAGACGTCCAACCAACTGGTGCGCACCCTGGCGGAGCTGCTGCCCGAGCTGGACGCCGGCCTGCTGGAGCGGGTCCGGCGGGCGTACACGGCACAGCTGGGACCGGACGAGCCTGAGCAGGCGATCAACCTGGTGCCCAACCTGACCGCCTCCCGGGTGGCCAACCGGCTCGACCTGCGCGGCCCGGCGTACACGGTGGACGCCGCCTGCGCGTCCTCGCTGGTCGCGGTCGACCAGGCGGTCGGCGAACTGGCCGCGGGCCGCTGCGACCTGGTGCTGGCGGGCGGGGTGCACCACTGTCACGACATCACGCTGTGGTCCCTGTTCTCCCGGCTGCGCGCGATGTCGCCGAGCCAGCGGATCCGCCCGTTCCACCGGGACGCGGACGGCTTGCTGATCGGCGAGGGCACCGGTGTGGTGGCGCTCAAGCGTCTCTCCGACGCGCTGCGCGACGGCGACCGTGTCTACGCCGTCGTCCGCGGCACCGGCGTGGCCAGTGACGGCCGCAGCGGCAGCCTCGTCAACCCCGACCCCTCGGGCCAGGTGAAGGCGGTACGGGCGGCCTGGCGCGAGGCGGGGCTGGATCCCGCCGCACCGGGGTCGGTCGGGCTGCTGGAGGCGCACGGGACGGCCACTCCCTCGGGGGACGCGGCCGAACTGGCCACCCTGGCGGAGGTGTTCGGACCGTCCGACGGCAGGGACCGGCCGGTGCTCGGGTCGGTGAAGTCGATGATCGGGCACACCATGCCGGCCGCCGGCGTGGCCGGTCTCGTCAAGGCCGCGCTCGCGGTGCACCACGGCGTACTGCCGCCGACCCTCCACTGTGAGGAGCCGCACCCGGACCTGGCCCGTACCCGCTTCCGGACGATCGCCGCGGCGCGGGACTGGGAGACCGGCGACGGGCGGACCCGGCGGGCGGGCGTCAACGCCTTCGGCTTCGGCGGCATCAACGCCCATGTGGTGCTCGAAGCCGCCCCCGGCCCGGACCGTCCGGCGGTGGAGGTCCGCGAACCGGAACAGGTGCTGCGGCTGGCCGCCGACACCCCGGAGGAGCTCGCCACGCTGCTGGACGCCGAGGACGCCGCCGTCCGCGCACGACGGTCCGCGCACGACGGACACGCCCGGCTGGGCATCGTCGCCCCGGACGCCCAGCGCCTCGCCCTGGCCCGGAAGGCGGTGGCCAAGGGCGCTCCCTGGCGCGGGCGCGGCGATGTGTGGTTCTCCCCGGAACCGCTGCTCGGCGGCCCTGCGGGCGGGAAGCTGGCCTTCGTCTTCCCCGGCCTGGAGGCCGAGTTCCGGCCCCGGATCGGCGACGTCGTCGAACGGTTCGGCCTCTCGGCGCTGCTGCCCACGGGGTTCGGCGGGCCCGGGGCCGATGTGGCGGACGTCGGACGGCACGGGGCCGGAGTCATCGCCGTGGGGCGGGTGCTGGACGCCGCGCTGCGCCGGATGGGCATCGTGCCCGACGCCGTCGCGGGCCACAGCATCGGCGAGTGGACGGCCATGGCCACCGCCGGGCTGTACGCCGGGGACGCGGTCGACGAGTTCACCCGCTCCTTCGACCCGGACCAGGTGCGGGTGGCCGGGCTGTCCTTCGCTGTACTGGGCGCACCGGCCGAGCAGGTCACCGCCGTACTCGCCGACCGTCCCGATGTGGTGCTGTCGCACGACAACGCCCCGGAGCAGTCGATGGTCTGCGGCCCGCCCGGCCAAGTGGAGGACCTGGTGAGGCACTTCCGGGAACGCGGCGTCATCGGGCAGGTCCTGCCGTTCCGTTCCGGATTCCACACCCCGATGCTTGCCCCCTACCTCGGTCAGATCCGGCACTACGCGGGCCTGTTCGAGCTGCGCTCGCCGACCGTGCCCGTCTGGTCGGCGACCACCGCCGCGGAGTACCCGGGCGACGAGGACGAGGTGCGGGAGCTCTTCGTGCGCCACCTGCTGGAGCCCGTCCGCTTCCGCCCGCTGATCGAGGCCATGTACGCGGCCGGTTTCCGGGTCTTCGTCCAGGCCGGTACGGGCCAGGTGGGCTCGCTCGTCGAGAACACCCTGCGCGGACTCCCCCATCTGGTGGTGGCGGCCAACTCCCCGCACCGGGACGGGACGGCGCAGCTGCTCCGGGTCGCCACGGCCCTGTGGACGGCAGGCGGCGACCCGTCCGCCGGGGTCCCGGTGGACGGTGGCCGCCACGCCCGCCGGATGCCGCCCTCGCGGCTGGACCTGGGCGGGAAGCTGGTGTCCCTGGACCGGGAGACAGTGGCCGCGGTGCGCTCGGCGCTCACCGTCCGGAGCGTTCCGGATGCTGTGGGTGTCCCGGACGGATCCGCGCTGGACGCCGAGCTGCGGGCCCTGTTGAAGGACGCCGCCGACACGGCCGTCGCGGTGTCCCGCGCCGCGGCGGCGGCCACGGTCCGCACCGTGCTGCGGGTGTCCACGGACGCCATGCCGTACCTGCGCGACCACTGCTTCTTCGCGCAGCGCCCCGGCTGGCCGGACGAGGCCGACAGGTGGCCGGTCGTTCCGGCCACGACGATGGTGCACCACATGATGGAGCACGCCGAACGGGCCCGGCCCGGGACGATCTCGGTGGCGGTGCGCGACGTACGGCTGAACCGCTGGGTGGCCGCGGCCCCCGCCGTCGACGTGCCCGTGACCGTCGAGGCGCGCGGGACCGGCCGGGCCGGTGTGACGTTCGGCGCGTACGCGCATGGCGAGGTGGAACTCGCGGACCGGTACCCGGGCGGCGCGCCCCGGCCCTGGCGGTGGGCGCCCGAGGAGGAACGGGCCCCCGGGATCACGGCCGGGCAGCTGTACCGGGACCGCTGGATGTTCCACGGCCCGGAGTTCCAGGGCGTCACCGAGCTGACGGCGGTCGGCGACGCGCATGTGCGCGGCGTGCTCACCGCCCCGTCCGCGCCGGGTGCCCTGCTCGACAACGTGGGGCAGCTGCTCGGCTACTGGATCCTCACCACCCTGACCGAGCGGACCCTGGTGTTCCCCGTGCGCATGCGGCACATCCGGTTCTTCGGCCCGCACCCGTCGCCCGGCACCCGGGTCGAGTGCCTCATCAGGATCGTCTCGGTCACCGACGCCACGGTGGAGGCGGACGTACAGCTGCTCGTGGACGGTCGCGTCCGGGTGGAGATCGGCGGCTGGCAGGACCACCGGTTCGACAGCCGCACGGACACCAAGGCGCAGGAACGGTTCCCCGGGCGGCACACCCTCTCCACGGGTCAGCCGGGCGGCTGGGTGCTCCTGTTCGACGGGTGCCACGACCTCGCCTCCCGCGACCTCGTGATGCGGCGGCACCTGGGCACCGCCGAGCGCGAGGACCACGAGAGGCGGCCGCCCGCCGGCCGCCGCCAGTGGCTGCTCGGCCGGATCGCGGCCAAGGACGCGGTCCGTCGGTGGCTGTGGGAGCACGGCGAGGGGCCGGTCTTCCCGGCCGAGATCCGGGTGGACAACGACGCGTCCGGCCGGCCGCGGGTGACCGGTGCGCACGGCCGGGTTCTCCCCGCCCTGGACGTCTCGCTGGCGCACCGGGCCGAGGCCGCGGTCGCCCTGGTCCGGCCGCGCGGCACGGACGGGCGCCCGGCGCCGGTCGGCATCGACGTCGAGGAGGTGACCCAACGGCCACCGGGGACCCTGGCCGCCGCCCTCGGTCCCGCCGAGCGCGAGCTCCTCGTCGCGCTGTGCTTCCGGACCGGTGAACCGCAGCCGCTGTGGTTCACCCGGTTCTGGGCGGCGAAGGAGGCGGTGGCCAAGGCCGGGGGCACCGGGCTGCGGGGACGGCCGAAGGACTTCGCCGTGACCGAGGCGCGGGCGGACGCCCTGGTGGTGGCCGTGGGCGGTCACCGGTACCCGGTGCGCTGCCGCACCGTCACCAACCCGCGGGGCCTGCCGGAGCGGGAGTACGTGGTCGCGTGGACCACGGGTCCGGCCCCCGGGGACGCCCGGCCGGAAGACGAACGACAGGAGAGTCAGCAGTGAACAGCGATCAGATGGCGTCGACCGCCGCGACCCCCGAGGCCGTGTTCGAGAAGGCTGCGTTCGAGGAGGCCGTGTTCGAGGAGGTGGGCGGCATGCTCCGTGCTGTCCTCGGCGCGTACGGGGACGTGGACGACGCCGGGATCACCATGGACACCCGGTTCCACGACGACCTGGACCTGGAGAGCATCGACCTGGTCACCCTCGGCGGCCACCTCCAGGCGCGGTACGGGGAGCGGGTGAACTTCGCCGAGTACCTGGCCGGGCTCGGTCTTGAGGAGATCATCGGCCTGACGGTCGGACAGCTCGTCGAGCACATCGCCGACTGCCTGCGGGCCCCCGGGGAGCGGTGACCCATGGCCATGATCGACGCCAACGGCCTCGCGATACACGTGGAACGGATGCCCGCGCGGACGACGGACGGCACGGCCCCGCCGCCCACCGTGGTGCTCGTCCACGGGATGCTCATCGACAGCCTCATCAGCTACTACTTCACCCTGGCGCCCAGGTTCGCCGCCGCCGGGCTCGACGTGATCATGTACGACCTGAGGGGGCAGGGTCTCAGCGAACGGCCGTCGGCCGACTACCGGCTGGAGGACCACCTCGACGACCTGGAGGCCCTGCTCGACCGGCTGGACCCGGCGGGCCCCGTGCACCTGGTGGGCAACTCCTACGGCGGCACCATCGCGTTCGGCCACGCGGCGCGGCACCCCGGCCGGGTGGCCAGCGTCTCGCTGATCGAGTCGGAGCCGGCCACCGCCGCCTGGTCCCGCAAGATGGCGGCCAACCTCGCGCGCGGGGCGGAGGAACTCGCCCGCGACGGCCTCTTCGAGGAACTCACCGAGAAGCACGGCAAGCACGTGACCAAACGCGTCCGGTCGGCCGCCCGGCTGCTGCACTCCACCACCACAGTGCGCGACGTCCCCGCCAGCCGGGTCCTCGACGAGGATGCCGTCCGCGCGGTGGACTGTCCGGTGCTGGCCCTCTACGGGGCCGAGTCCGAACTCGCCGCACAGGCGGACCGGCTGCGGTCGCTGCTGCCGCAGTGCTGCACCGTAGTGGTGCCGGACCAGGAGCACTGGGTCCTGGTCGGCGCCACGGAGCTGACCGGTGACCTGATCCTGGGGTGGATCCGCGCGCACACGCCCCTTCCGGCGGCCGGGGACGTGATCCGGTGAGCCGCTTCCTCTTCGTGGTGCCACCCTTGGCCGGGCACGTCAACCCCACGGTCGGCGTCGCCGCCGAACTGGTCCGGTGCGGGCATCAGGTGGCCTGGGCCGGGCTGCCGGAGGTCGTGGGACCGCTGGTGGGCGACGGCGCGACCGTGTTCCGGTGCTCCTCACCGGACCTGGCCGACCCCGCCCTGCTGCGGCCGCCTTCGCTCCGCGGCCCGGCGGCGCTGAAGTTCCTGTGGGAGCGATTCCTCGGGCCGCTCGCCGAGGACATGGCGCCCGGAGTGCGGGCGGCCGTCGGGGAGTTCCGGCCGGACGTCCTGGTGGCCGACCAGCAGGCCGTCGCCGGTGGCCTCGTGGCCGAGCGGCTGGGGCTGGTGTGGGCCACCTCGGCGACCACCACGGCAGGCTTCACCTCGCTGTCCGGCCTGCCGAAGGTCGACTCCTGGATCGCCGGGCTGATCGGTGAGCTGCGGCGGCGGATCGGCGACCCCTGGAGCACCGCGGACCCCCGGCTGTCCGCCCGGCTGGTGCTGGCCTTCAGCACCGAGGCCCTGGCCGGGCCGGTCCCGTCCGCCGGTGGACAGGTCCGGTTCGTCGGTCCGTCGCTCGCCGCCCGGCCGACCGCGGACGACTTCCCCTGGCACCGGCTCGACCCCCGGACGCCCACCGTGCTGATCACCCTCGGCACGGCCAACGCCGAGGTGGCGCCCCGCTTCCTCGCCGCGTGCGCCGAGGCGGTGCGCGGACGGCCGGACCGGACGCAGGCGGTGATCGTCGACCCGACGGGCACGGTGCCGGAGTTCGCCGACCGGGTGCTGGTCCGGCCGCGTGTTCCCCAACTCGCCCTGCTGGAACGGTGCGACGCGGTGATCTGCCACGGCGGGCACAACACCGTGTGCGAGGCGCTGTGGAACGGCCTCCCCCTGGTCGTCGCGCCCATCCGGGACGACCAGCCTGCCGTCGCCGCCCAGGTGACGGATGCCGGGGCAGGCGTACGGGTCCGGTTCAACCGGGCGACCGCCGAAGCGCTGGGCGCGGCGCTGGACACCGTCCTCCGTGAACCCGACTACCGCGAGGCAGCCGGGAGGGTGCGCGCGTCGTTCCGCGCCGCAGGGGGCGCCGCGGCCGCGGCCGTGCACCTCGAAGCCCTGACAGCGGGGGCGAAGTGACCCACCGGCCCGCAAGTCCTGCCGAACGAGAGGTTCCGCCCATGCCCTGACGTGACATGTGCCCGCCACCACTCTTGCCGAGAAAACAGACCCCTCCCTCACACCCATCCACGAGGACCCACTATGCGCAACCTCCGCAGAAGAGCGGCACTGGCACCGGTGCTGCTCACCTCCCTCTCACTCGCCCTGGCCGGCTGCTCGCCGTTCGAAAGCAGCCCGACCCTGGACGAAGCGGTGAGCACCAGTGAAGCCGGCACCACACCCTCCAAGTCCGACTTGAAGCTCGTGACACCCGCCCCGGGGGACGCCGCGCCCAGCGCCGTCACCGTCCCGGCCGGAGGCGGTGTCACGGCGCGGAAGCCTCCAGTGAAGGTCGACTCGATCGACGAGAAGAGCGGCCGCGCCGTCATATCCCAGAACGTCACCCCGAACCCGCCCGGTCCGTCCGGCACACCGGGTTCGTCGGCTACACCGACGACACCGACGGCCCCCAAGCCCGTCGCCGTCGGCGACATCATTGCCAGCAAGCCCGCGCCCGGCGCCCCCAAGGGCATCCTGGCCAAGGTCACGAAGGTGGAGAAGAAGACCTCGAAGGGCACCGAGGTCCGTACCGCCCCGGCCGATCTCTCCACCGTGCTGGGCGATGCCAAGGTCAAGAGCAAGCTGCCCGTCGACCCGTCCGGCTTCAAGGCCGATTCGCTCGTCCCGGGGGTGAAGTTCTCCTGGGCCCAGCGAGGTAACGTCCACGCCGGACCCGAGGGCCTCAAACTGCCCTTCGGCAGCCTGCGCGTCGACGTCGACACCACGATCGACACGGAGAAGGACGCCAAGAAGGACGGGCCGGACAGTCCGACCAAAGCATCGCTCAAGGGCTTCGTCCAACTCGCGCCACAGATCGACTTCACCTACTACGGCCGCGGTTCGGGCGACGGCCCCTCCGGGGCGGGCCTGAGGCTGAGCGGCGACTGGTCCTCGGGATTCCACTTCAAGGGGAGGACGGCCCCCACGACCGGCAAACCGGTGCGGGTGCCGTTTGTCGTCCTGCACGCCAACCCGACCTTCTACATCGGTGAACTTCCGGTGACCGTCAACATCGACCTCACCTGCTACGTCCTGATCGACGCCGACGGCAAGGCGAGCCTGGACGTCCAGCAGGACCCGGTGAAGGGCGACTTCGCCCTCGGTTCCGCGTTCGGTCTGCGCGAGGGGTGGCAGCCGGAGGCCAAGGCGAACTTCACCCCCGCGACGCTGAAGGCCAGCGCCTCGGCCGCGGTCAACGCGAAGGTCCGGTTCGGCACCGAGGCGAACCTCGGCCTCTACGGCAGCGTGGGGGTGAAGGGCGACGTCGCCGCGCCGTACGTGCGCACCGAGGTCAAGGGCGGGGCCAGCGGGTCGACCGAGGGCAAGGCCGCGGCCGACGCCGACTGGAAGCTGTTCGCGGGGGTCGACCTGGAGGGATGGGTCATGCCGTATCTGAAGATCGGCGGCGTGCAGGCGTTCGCGATGCGCCTGCCGATGCCCAAGGTGCAGCGCGAGGTGCAACTCGCACACGGCAAGGGAGCCATACGGATCCCCCAGCCGCGCACTCCGCAGGACGACACGCCACCGGGTGACAAGGACCGATCCGGCGGCAGCAAGCCCCAGCAGCACTGATACACCGACGCTCCGCCCACCCGGCGACGCCAGGGAGGCGAGGCGTCGTCAGCGGGGCGGAAGGCGCGAGCGTGGGACCCGCCGGGACCTGTCACGTCCGACGGGGGCTCCCACGCTCGCGGCGCGGCAGAGCTGTGCCGCAGGACACCGGATCCGTACCACGGTGGGCGGCCGACAGTGGTGACGACGCCTCCGTCCCAAGGCGGGTCAGCGCGCCCTTCCTCGTGGTTTGAGCGGCACCGGCGGGAGCGCGGGCGCGGCCAGCGAGGGGCCGTCGTAGCCCCGCACCTCCCCGAAACGGGTTCCTGTCATCCAGTCCTCGCGCGCCTCGGCGATCTCCTCTCCCGTACGCCCCACGAAGTTCCACCACATGACAATGCGCTCCTCGAACGGCTCTCCGCCGAGCAGCATGAACGCGCTGTCCACATCGGCGCGGACCGGGAGTTCGGCGCGGCCGCAGCCCAGATAGAGCATGGAGCCCGGCGCGAGGCGTACGCCGTCCACCTCCGCCTCGCCGGACATGGTCAGCGCCGCGTACTCGAAGTCCGGCCGGACCGGGAGGCGCGCCGAGGCCCCCGCGGCAAGGGCGATGTCCGCTCCTGTCAGCGGGCTGAATGTGGTGGCGGGGGAGACCGTGCCGTCGAGCTCGCCCATGACGACCGTGGCGCGCAGCCCGCCGCCCGTCACCTGTGGCAGCTCGGCATGGTGCTCCCACATCGGGGCTGTGTGCCGGTGGGCATCCGGCAGCGCGACCCACAGCTGGGCGCCGTGCAGCAGGGGCAGGTGCCCGCGCGGCGACTCCTCGGAGTGCGCGATGGCGCGCCCCGCCGTCATCAGACCCAGCTGCCCCGGCCGCAGGGTCCGGAGGCTGCCCAGGCTGTCCCGGTGCAGCACCTCGCCCTCATGGAGCCAGCTGACGGTCTGGAGGCCCATGTGCGGGTGCGGCGGCACCTGCATCCCCGGCTCGTCGGCGATGTTGTCGGGTCCGTAGTGGTCGACGAAGCACCACGCGCCCACCATGCGCCGCCCCAGGCTGGGCAGCAGGCGCCGGACGACCGTGCTCTCGCCGAGCGGGACCGTCTTCGCGGGCAACAGGTCGCGTACCGGCCGCGCCATGACGTCCGCGCGGCCGCCGCATACGGCCGGGGCGGGCCGGAGATCGAGATTGCTCATGGCAGCACTGTGCCAGCGGAGGCCGCCGAGCGGCAGGCCTGTGGACAACCGGCTGCGCCGCCTGGCCGCACCCCTTCACCGGGTGCGACGCGTAAGGCGCGTGATGCGTGTGATGCACAAGCCGCGTTCGTCCGCGCGCCCCCGTACCAGCACCTCGTACGCCCAGGCCGACGCGGACACCAGTGCCCCGCCCAGCAGCCACCCGGCCACTACGTCGGACAGCCAGTGCACGCCCAGGTACAGCCGTGTGAAACCCACCCCGATCACCGATACCGCGCTCGCCGCCCAGGTGACGCGAATGACTCCCGCACGCGAGCGGTGCAACCACAGCAGCCACACCAGCAGCCCGCACGTCACGGTGGCGGTCAGTGCGTGGCCCGAAGGGAACGCCTGGTAGGACGCGGTGGCCACCGGATCCGGCCAGCGCGGGCGGCTCCGTCCGACAGCGGCTTTGAGCGTCTGCTGCAGCACCGTGCCCAGCGCGGACGTCACCGCGATCCAGACCACGAGCAGCCACTCCCGCCGCCGCGCGAGCCGGATCGCGGCGATGGCGAGCACCGCGCGCATCGTCCACGGGTCCCACAGCACCCCCGACAGCCAGCGCACCACGCGCGTCCAGCCCTGGTGCCCGACAGCCAACGGATGCAGCCCGTCCGCGACCCGGCGGTCGAGCGATATCAGCGGCCCCCACGAGCAGGCGACCAGCACCAGCAGGACGACGAACAGCGCGCACAGGACGGCAGCGCACCGCCAGGTGCGGCGGGCGATGTGCCCCGGAGCGGCGGGCGTGGCGGGCGTGGCGGGCATGGCGGGACGCGTAGGAACGTGCATGGCCGGATCTTTACGGACGACGTCCCCGCCGCGCCACCTTTCCGGCTTTCCGGAGGCGCGCGGCTAGCGCAGCGCGCTGAGCCCGGGGACGAACGTCACCAGCAGCGGCGCGGCGGGCACCAGTGCCGCGACGGCCGTCAGCCGCAGCCGCCGCGCCGCCGTCAGCCGCGGCGCGGGCTCCAGCAGCCGGTGCACGCGGCCCGGCACCTGCGACAGCTGCGTGGGACAGGGGCCGAAGACCCCGCGGTCCTCGTTGAGTTCGACCAGGGCCAGTGCGGTCGTCAGGCGGCCGAACCGTCGCGAGGCCGCGTCGTCCGCCGCCAGCTCGACGAGATGGTGCACCTGGTCGCGGAACGCGGCGAACACCGGCACCTGGGGGAAACCCGTCGCCAGGGCCGAGGAACAGTGCAGCAGCCAGTGGTGCCGCGCCCGCGCGTGGCCCTGCTCGTGGGCCAGCACCGCGTCGAGCTGGGAGTCCGAGAGGCGGCGCAGCGCGCCCGTCGTGACGACCAGTCGCGGGGCCGTGCGGCCGCGCAGCCACCAGGCGTCCGGCCGCTCGCCCTCCAGCACCACCAGTCGCCCCGCGCCCGGCGCTTCGCCGGGCAACTGCGGGGCACGGACGAGGAGTTCGGCGCGGCGCCGCCGCCTGCGGGCCCGCGCGAGGCGGATCTCGCGCGTCAGCATCGCCCCGGTCCATACGGCACCGAAGGCCAGCAGCACGGCCAGCGGCGCGGCCCACGGCCGGTACGAGGCGAGGGCGTACGCCTCGACGACGCCGCTCGGAGCGAGCGCGAACACGTGGCCGCGCACCGCCTCCCACGCCGCGGCAGCGCTGAGGGACATGGCGAGGACGCAGCACAGCAGTACGGTGCTCACCGCGCATTGCCATACCCACAGGGCCACGACGGGTTCGCGGTCGGGCCAGTCGGCGCGGGTCAGTACGCGCGGCGCCAGTGTTGCGACGAGTCCGCCGAGAAGCAGCAGCGCGAGCGGGACCATCATGGCGGCAGCCTATGAGCGCCACGCTCCGTGAGGGTACGGTCCCGCGTGCGAAGTGACGCATCCCACGGGCCGTGTCCTCTGCGGCCTCGGAGAGCGGTCAGAGAGTGAGGAGCATCGCCAGCATGCCGATGCCCATCGACAGCCTGCAGGCGTTGGTGAGGTTCGGCCGGCCCGGCCAGACGGCCTCCCCGGCGGTCACGGAGACGACCGGCACCAGGGCCGCCACCGACCGTACGACGTACACGGCGAAGTACATCAGCAGCAGGCCCGTCAGCAAGGGTGTTCCCGCCGGGATGTGGCCGCCGGCCGTGTGCCCGGTCCCGCTGTGTCCGCTGTGGCTGCTCATCGGGGTGCCCGCCATGGCCAGTGCCATGTAGACCATGGCGAGCGCGCCGATCGCGTGGTGCAGATGCGGGCCGTCCGTGCGGCCGCGTGCCACCAGGAGCGAGCGCAGACCGGCCGCCCCGAAGACGACCGCGAACGCGGCGGCCCCCCAGGGTCTGGTGTCGAGGACGGCGGTCGGGACCGCCATCACCGCCATGCCGAGGCCCATCAGGGCGTCGCCGCCGGTGGCGGTGGACGCCGCGGATCCTGCCCTGCCACCGGAACGCATGCTCGCGAGGCAGTACGCGCCGGTCGCGGCGCACAGGGCCACCAGGAGCCAGTCGATGAGCGGCGGTCCGTGCACAGCACACCTCCCGGATGCGCAGACCTACCCCCGGAGGATTCCCCTTCCAGTTGCATCACATGGGAGCGCACGGGCGCAGAGGGGGAGCTTTTCAGGGCGTGCGGTGCGCCCGCGCATGCGCGGTGTCACGGAGGGCGCACCGGAGGGGCCGGCTAGATGCCCGGGCGGTAGCGCATGGGGTGGTTCCCGGGCACTTCCACCACCGCGATGCGCACTCCGTCGGGGTCCGCGATCCACATCTCGATCAGCCCCCACGGCTTGGTCTCCGGCGACTCCAGCACCTGGACGTCCCGGCGGAGGAACTCCTCGTGGGCCGCCGCGGCGTCCGCGACCTGGAACCACAGCTCGAGGCCGGGCCCCGGCGGCGCGTCGGCGCGGCCCGACACCTCCAGGAAGCCGCCGCCCAGGAAGTAGACGGTGCCCCGCTCGGGGCCGGTCCCGAACTCGCGGTAGACGGCGAGGCCCAGGGTCCGGCCGTAGAAGTCCCGGGACCGTTCCGGGTCGGTGGGCCGCAGTAGCACTCTGCTGCTCAGTACATGCACCATGACGGCGACTGTACGCAGAGCTGATCGGGTTAGTGTGCGTATGCAATAGATATATGCAGTGGAAACGTATGGAGAGGACCGCAGGGAGACCATGGAGACCGCCAGCAGCCGCACTGCCGAGCCGACCTTCCGGGAGGCCACCGTGGCCGACGTGCCCGCCCTCGTGACGCTCGTGGAATCGGCCTACCGCGGCGACGCCAGCCGCGTCGGATGGACGACCGAGGCGGACATCCTGGACGGGCAGCGGACCGACGCCGAGGGCGTCCGGGCCGTCGTGACGGACGAGAACAGCTGTCTGCTCGTGGCCGAGCGCGACGGCGAGACCATCGCCTGCTGCCAGCTCGAACACCGCGGCGCGCACGCCTACTTCGGGATGTTCGCCGTCCGCCCGTCGCTGCAGGGCTCGGGCCTCGGCAAGGTGGTCATAGCCGAGGCCGAGCGGTTCGCGCGTGCCGAATGGGGTGTCCGCGAGATGCACATGACGGTCATCCGGCAGCGTGACGAGCTCATCGCCTGGTACGAGCGGCGCGGCTACCGCCGCACCGGGCAGATGTCGCCCTTCCCCTACGGCGACGAGCGCTTCGGCATTCCCCAGCGCGACGACCTCGAGTTCGAGCTGCTGGTCAAGGAACTCGGGTAGCACTGGGCCGTATGGTCAGCGGTAAGGGGCACTGTCCCTGGACAGTGCCCCTTACCGCCCGTCTTCCCGCATCGCTGCGCACGACGGCCGTCGCCCCGCGTCACGCCCTGTGCTACAGCCTGCCCGCTTCCACGAGCCGGCTCAGGAAGCGCCGCGTACGTTCCTGCCGCGGCGCGCCGAAGACCTCGGCGGGCGTGCCCCGCTCCAGCACCACGCCGCCGTCGAGGAAGCACACCTGGTCGGCGACGTCCCGGGCGAAGCCCATCTCGTGCGTGGCGAGGACCATGGTCATGCCCTCCTCCTTGAGCTCGCGGACGAGCCCCAGCACCTCGCCGACCAGCTCCGGGTCGAGGGCGGCGGTGATCTCGTCGAGCAGCAGCAGCCGGGGCCGTACCGCCAGGGCCCGTGCGATCGCCACACGCTGCTGCTGTCCGCCGCTCAGCCGGTCCGGGTAGGCGCCCGCCCTGTCACCCAGACCGAGCCGCTCCAGGAGCTCCCGCGCCTGGTCCTCCGCCTCGTCCCGCGGCACCCCGTGCACCCGGCGCGGGGCCAGCGTGATGTTCTCGAGCACGGTCATGTGGGGGAAGAGGTTGTACGCCTGGAAGACCACGCCGATCCGGCGGCGCACCGTGTCCGGATCCACGCGCGGGTCGGTGATCTCCTCCCCGTCCAGGAAGACGGCGCCGTCGTCGATCTCCTCCAGCAGGTTGGCGCAGCGCAGCAG
This sequence comes from Streptomyces sp. UNOC14_S4, assembly GCF_020740835.1. Taxonomy (GTDB): domain Bacteria; phylum Actinomycetota; class Actinomycetes; order Streptomycetales; family Streptomycetaceae; genus Streptomyces. The sequence continues at coordinate 31,879 of NZ_JAINFC010000003.1, read as the reverse complement.
CGTCGACTTGCCCGAGCCGGACGAGCCGATGAGCGCGGTCACGGTGTGCGGGGCGACCTCCAGATCGACGTCGCGCAGCACGACCGACGTGCCGAACGTCTTGCGGACGGCCTCCAGCCGCAGCACCGCCCGGGACGACTCCGTGACGCTCATGCGATCCCTCCCTGCGTCCGGCGGCGGTCCATCCGCGCGGTGGCCCAGTCCGCGAACCGCGTCAAGGGGATGGTGAGGGCCACGAAGACGAGCCCGGCGACCACGTAGGGCGTGTAGTTGAAGCTCTTCCCGGCGAGGATCTGTGCCGCGTAGACGGCGTCGACGGCGCCCGCGATCGAGACCAGCCCGGTGTCCTTCTGGAGCGAGACCAGGTCGTTGAGGAGCGGCGGGATCACGCGGCGTACGGCCTGCGGCAGCACGACGTGGCGCAGCGCCTGCCGGTGGGTGAGCCCCAGAGAGCGGGCCGCGGCCCACTGGCTGGGGTGCACGGACTCGATCCCCGCGCGGAACACCTCGGAGACATAGGCCGAGTACGTGAGCACCAGCGCCGTACCGCCCAGCAGCACCGGGTCGGTCGTCACCCCCTGCAGACGCAGTGCGGGCACACCGAAGACGACCAGCAGCAGGCAGATCACGAGGGGCAGGCCACGGAAGAAGTCCGTGTAGGCGGTGGCGAGGGCGCGCAGGGGAAAGAAGACCGGGCCGCGCAGGGTCCGCGCGATCGCCAGCAGCAGCCCGAGCGCCAGGACCGCGGCTCCGCAGATCACCAGCAGGCGCAGATTGAGCAGCAGCCCGTCCAGCACCTTCGGCAGTGCCTCGCGCGCGTAGTGGGCGCTGAAGAACGTCTCGCGGGTGCGCGGCCAGCCGGGCGACGCGAGGACCGCGAGCACCAGCACCGTGCCGGTGACCACGGTGCTGACGGTGGCCACCGTCGTGGCCCGCCGGGTGCGGGACCGGCGGATCCGCTCGCGCTCCAGGCGGCGGGCCGACGGGACGTATGCCCCCGGCGGGACCTGGGCCTCCGGGGGCGCGACCGCGGCGGTCGCGGGGTGCTCGGCCGTCATGTCAGCACCGGGGCGTCGGCGGCCTCGGAGAGCCAGGTCTTCTCCAGGCGGGCGAGGGTGCCATCCTCGTGCAGCGAGTCGACGGCTCTGTTCACGCAGGCGGTGAGCCCGCTGCCTTTGTCGAGCGCGATGCCGAACTGTTCGGCGCGGCCTCCCGAGGACGGGAACTGCCCGACGATCCTCGCCTCCGGGATCTCCGCCGAGGTGATGAAGAAGGCCGTGGGCAGGTCGACCACGATCGCGTCCACCTGGCCGTTCTTCAGCGCCGTCTTGGCGTGGTCGTTCTTCTGGAAGACGGCCGGTTGCCGGCCGGGGCGGACGGTGTCGTTCACGAGGTCGAGGCTCGTGGTGCCCACCATCGCGCCCAGCTTGGCGTGCCGGAGGTCCTCGACCGTGGTGGCTTTGGCGGCGGGCGAATCCTTCAGCGCGACGACCGCCTGGCGGACCGTGTAGTAGCCGGACGAGAGGTCGACCGCCCTGCGGCGCTCGTCGCTGACGGAGATCTGGTTGAAATCGAGGTCGAATTTCTTCCTGCCCGGCGCGACGGCGGAGTTGAACGGGACGGTCTGCCAGACCACGTCGGAGCGGGCGTAGCCGAGCCGGTCGGCGACGGCGTAGGCGACGGCCGACTCGAAGCCCTTGCCGCCGGCCGGATCGTCGTCGCGGAACCACGGCGCGTAGGCGGGCTTGTCGGTGCCCACGGTCAGTTTGCCGTCGGCCACGGTGGCCAGCCGTCCCTTCGCGCACCCGGTTCCGGTGGACAGTCCCGCGGGCGGCGCCGCGGAGCCGGTGTCCTCCTGCGGGGCACAGCCCGCCACGGCGGCGACCAGGACCGCCAGGACGGCGCCGAGGCGCAGCGGGCGGCCGCGCCGGACGGGCCGGGTGGACCAGGCGGACCAGGCGGAAACGGAGGGTGCGGCGCGGGAGCCGGAACGGGCAGTCGTCCGGTGTGTGCGCTCAGTGGCGGCTGACATGCCGGGAGACTGGCAGCGCCCGAGGGAGTCTGTCCAGGTCGGACCGCCAGCTGTCCGAATAGCGGAAGAGTGTTGCCGGTTCGTGAATTCTCGCTGCTCCCGCCGGGTAGCCGCCGGGAAGAAGCCGGCAATGGCCGGAACACGGCTAGGACAGTGGCCGACGCCCTCTGCGGCGCACGCGGCGGATTGAGGCTCCTGGGGCCGTCAGGGGGAGCAGCGGCAGGAAAAATCGCGGCCTGAACGAGGGGCGGCAGGATAATTTATGGCTTCCCCTCTTGAGCGGAAGAACCGCACACAGATACGGTGTCTTAACGCCAAGTTTTTCTGAGGAGGGGCAGCCATGTCGGAAATTTTCTCGTCGATGACGATAGCAGCCGAGGAAACGGCGGCGGGCCGCGTGGTCGACCACCCGGCCTGGGCCACGCTCAAGGACGCGGTGGAAACGATCCGGCCGTGGCAGTCCCCCGACGGATCGATCGACCTCGAAGCGGAGGGGGCACCGCCGGGCGAGAGCGTACGGGCCGAGGTCGGCCGCGTCGTCGCGGCCGTCGAGCACCTCGCGCCGCTCCTGCCGCACGACGCCGAGTACCACCGGGCGCTCGTCGCCGACCTGCGCCGCTGGGCCGACTCCGGCTTCGGCGTCCCGGACTTCCTCGACTCGCTGCTGGCCTTCCAGCCCGCCGCCCAGCGCGCCGACGGCCTCCAGCACCTCGTCGTCTTCCCCATGTACACGCAGAACGGCAACCCCGACCGCAATGTCGAGGCCGTCGTGCTGCGCGTCGTCTGGCCGGAGTGGCTCGCCGAGCTCGAGCGCACCCGCTACGACAACCCCCTCTTCCTCGGCATCACGTTCGAGGACTTCACCTCCGGGTACGACACCAACTCCGCCGTCCTCTTCCCGGAGACCATCGCGGTCCGCGAAGCACCCGAGCGCTTCACCTGGGGCGGCATCTTCTGCGACCGCGAGGCCGCCCGCTTCCGCCGGGTCACCGAGGCGGCCGTCGCCGCGCTCGGCCTGGAGCTCCCCGCCGACATCCAGGACATGATCGGCGACCAGCAGCGCTGCCAGCAGGCCTTCGTGCTCTGGGACATGGTCCACGACCGCACCCACAGCCACGGCGACCTGCCGTTCGACCCGTTCATGATCAAACAGCGGCAGCCCTTCTGGATGTACGGCCTGGAGGAGCTGCGCTGCGACCTCACCGCCTTCAAGGAGGCCGTCAAGCTCGAGGCCGACGGCTACGCCCAGGGCCGTGACGTGCAGTACGCCGTCCTCTTCGACCGGATGTTCCGCTTCCCGGTCACCGGCGAGCGCGTCCGCAACTACGACGGCCTCGGCGGGCAGCTGCTCTTCGCCTACCTCCACCGGCACGACGTCGTACGCTGGACGGACAACACCCTGCACATCGACTGGGAGCGCGCCCCGCAGGTCACCAACCGCCTCTGCGCCGAGATCGAGAAGCTCTACCGCGACGGGATCGACCGCCCCAAGCTCGTGCACTGGTTCGCCGCCTACGAGCTGGTCTCGGCCTACCTCTCCCCGCACCCCGGCTCCGTGTGGGCCAAGGGCCCCGACGCCCTCGACCTGACCCAGCCGCCCCGCAAGCTCGTCGACGACGTGCTGCCGGACGAGTTCCCGCTCAGCATGTTCTACGAGGCCCTTGCCAAGAAGCTGCGCGGCGTGATCGCCTCGACCAAGGGGATCACCGCGGCGAGCAAGGAAGCGGCGGCCGCGTGAGCACGAGCGAGAAGGAGGCGACGATCATGAGCACAGAGACCAACGGCAACCACCGGCTGGACGGGGCAGTCGTAGCGGTGGCGGGCGCGGCCGGTCCGGCCGGCCGCGCGACGCTGCTGCGGCTCGCCGAGGCCGGAGCGACCGTCGTCGCCGCCGACGCGGACGCGGCCCGCCTCGCCGAGGCCGTGGACGCCGCCCGCTACGCCCACGGGGGCGCCACCGTCACCGGTGACACGGTGGACCTGCTCGACCTGGACGCGACCCGCGCCTGGGCCGACCGCACCGAGAAGGAATTCGGCCGCGTCGACGGCCTGGTGCACCTGGTCGGCGGCTGGCGCGGCTCGGCGACGTTCGCCGAGACCGACCTGGCGGACTGGGAGCTGCTGGAGAGGCTGCTCATCCGCACCGTGCAGCACACCTCGCTGGCCTTCGAGGCCCCGCTCCACCGCAGCGGCAACGGCCGCTTCGTCCTCGTGAGCGCCGCGGGCGCCAGCAAGCCCACCGCGGGCAACGCCGCGTACGCCGCCTCCAAGGCGGCCGCCGAGGCGTGGACGCTCGCCCTTGCCGACTCCTTCCGCAAGGCCGGGGGCGACGCGGGCCCCTCCGCGGCCGCCACCGTCCTGGTCGTGAAGGCACTGGTGCACGACGCCATGCGCGCCGAGCGCCCGAACGCGAAATTCGCGGGCTTCACCGACGTCAAGGACCTGGCCGAGGCCATCGCCGGCGTCTGGCGGAAGCCCGCTCGAGAAGTGAACGGAACCCGTCAGTGGCTGACCCCGCAACCGTGACCGCGACGACCGACGCTGTCCGCAGGCACGACCCCGAGCTGCGCGGTTTCGCCAGCGACAACTACGCCGGGGCGCACCCGGAGATCCTGGCGGCGATAGCCCTCGCCAACGGCGGCCACCAGGTCTCCTACGGCGAGGACGACTACACCGCGCACCTCCAGGACGTGATGCGCGGTCACTTCGGCCCGACGGCACAGACCTTCCCGGTCTTCAACGGCACCGGTGCCAACATCCTCGCCCTCCAGGCGGCGAGCGAGCGCTGGGGCGCGGTGATCTGCGCCGCCACCGCGCACATCAACGTCGACGAGGGCGGGGCGCCGGAGCGCGTGGCCGGGGTGAAGCTGCTCGCCGTGCCGACGGAGGACGGCAAGCTCACCCCCGAGCTCATCGACCGGGAGGCCTGGGGCTGGGAGGACGAGCACCGCGCGCAGCCGCAGATCGTCTCGATCGCCCAGACCACCGAGCTCGGCACCTGCTACACGCCCGAGGAGATCCGGGAGATCTGCGACCACGCCCACGAGCGGGGCATGAAGGTCCACCTCGACGGCGCGCGCCTGGCCAACGCCGCGGCCACGCTGGGCGTCCCGCTGCGGGCCTTCACCACCGACGCCGGGGTCGATCTGCTCTGCTTCGGCGGCACCAAGAACGGGCTGCTGTTCGGCGAGTCCGTCGTCGTGCTCAACCCGGACGCGGTGCGCGGAATGGCGCACCTGCGCAAGGCGTCCATGCAGCTCGCGTCCAAGATGCGCTTCATGTCGGTCCAGTTCGAGGCCCTGCTCGCCGGTGACCTGTGGCTCCGCAGCGCCTCGCACGCCAACGCCATGGCCACGCGCCTCGCCGAGGGCGTACGGGCCGTGGACGGCGTCGAGATCCTCTATCCGGTGCAGTCCAACGCCGTGTTCGCCCGGCTGCCGCACGAGGTGACCGAGCGCCTCCAGAAGCGCCACCGCTTCTACTACTGGGACGAAGCGGCGGGCGACGTGCGCTGGATGTGCTCCTTCGACACCACCGAGGCCGACGTGGACGGCTTCGTCGCCGTGGTCGCGGAGGAGATGGGCAAGCACAAGTAGCGGGACGCCATACGCACACAGCCGTGCGGCCGTGATGTCGGTGACATCGCGGCCGCACGACTGTGTCCATGGGCCCCGAAGGGCGCGGGGCGGCTTTCCCCCGGTCGCCAGGCGCGGCCGCTCAGCGACCCAGCGCTCCGGCCTCCGCCGGGGTCGGGGCCGTACCACCGAGGTGGGCCGGGATCCACCACGTGTCCTCCGGGCCCTTCGGGCGGACCGGATACGCCCGCTGGGCCGATTCCAGCAGCTCCTGGACGCGGCCGCGCACCCGCTCGGTGATGCAGTCCGGGGACTCCGACGGGTCGGCGGTGATGGGCTCGCCCACCCGCATGGTGATCGGTATGTGGTTGCGGCCCAGATCCCGCTTGTGCCCCTTGGTCCACAGCCGCTGCGTGCCCCACAGCGCCATCGGGAGCACCGGCACGCCCGCCTCCTGGGCGAGCCGGGCCGCGCCCGACTTGAAGTTCTTCAGCGTGAACGACTGCGAGATGGTCGCCTCCGGGAAGACACCGATGATCTCCCCCGAGCGGAGTGCCGACAGCGCGTGCTTGTACGCGCCCGTGCCCGCCGCGCGGTCGACCGGGATGTGCTTCATGGCACGCATGAGCGGCCCGGACACCTTGTGCCGGAAGACGGACTCCTTCGCCATGAAGCGCACCAGCCGCTTCGCGGGCCGGGCCGCCAGCCCGCAGAAGACGAAGTCGAGGTAGCCGATGTGGTTGCTCACCAGCACCGCCCCGCCGCGCTGCGGCACGTGTTCGGTGCCCTGGATGTCGAAGCGCAGGTCGAGCGCCTTGAACAGGGAACGGGCGGCACCGATCACCGGGGGGTAGACGAGTTCTGCCATATCGGGGAAATCCTTATGGGCCTGGGGAGCAGGCTCCCGGCTGAAGTTACGCGGCCGTAGGTTCTGGCTACGGGCCGATCGTGCCTGATCGCCCGGCCGACGGACCAGCCAGGACACCCCGTGGACCGGGAGATTCTCATCACGTCGGCCCGCGGCGCCGGAGATTGTCCGGTAGGGCGACCGTACACTGCGCACCCCGGACAGACCCGGGCAGACCCCCACGGGCGGCAGACCGGGGCGCTCCCGGAGGGCGTGGTTCCCCCGTGTTCCCCCGTGTCCGCGGACGCGGCGGGAAATTTCCGGGGCTCCGACGGCGCTGCAATCGGAGAACACCACGGGCGGACGATCACACGAGACGATCACACGAGAGGGGCGGGCGTGCCGGTGCGGGGCGAGGAGACGCGGCTGGAGGCCGCCGAGCTCGGCGCGGAGCTGGGGGAGCGGGCCACGCTCGTCCAGTTCTCCAGCGCCTTCTGTCAGCCGTGCCGGGCCACCAGACGCACCCTGGCGGACGTCGCCGCCATGGTCGACGGGGTCGCGCACATCGAGATCGACGCCGAGGCCAGGCTCGGGCTCGTCCGCGCCCTCGGCATCGCGGCCACCCCCACCGTGCTGGTCCTCGACGCGGCGGGCCGCGTCGTACGCCGCGCCACCGGGCAGCCTCGCAAGGCCGATGTCATCGCCGCACTCGGCGCCGCGGTCTGACGGCCCGTGATCCCCCTCCCGACCTCCCGGCCACGCTTGACGCTGTACACACAGAATCGTCAGGGTGACGTCATGTGGCCCGCACTGCTTCTCCGTGGACGTGTGCACATCGATCTGCTCAGGACCGCGAGCGCGCGCTGTCCGGGGCAGTGAGCGTCCCCGACCGTACAGCTCCTGCTCCGACCTCCAGCAGAAGGACAGATCCATGACGGCCACGCCCGGACTCGGCTCGCCCCGCCTCGCCGCCCCCGAACTGTTGCGCTCCGTCTTCCGCAGGCACGCCGCGGGTGTCGCCGTGATCACCGCGTACGGCAGCCGCCCGGTCGGCTTCACCGCCACCTCGCTCACCTCGGTCGCGGCCGAGCCCCCGCTCGTCTCCTTCGGTGTCGGCACCGGCTCGTCGAGCTGGCCCGTGCTGGCCGAGGCGGAACACATAGGCGTCCACATACTCGGCGAGCACCAGGAGGAGCTCGCCGCCACCTTCGCGCGCAGCGGTGCCGACCGCTTCGCCCCGCCCACCAGCTGGCGGCGCGGCCCCGAGGGCGTGCCGCTGCTCGACGGCGTCCTGGCCTGGCTGGTGTGCCGGGTGGTCGCCCGGGTGCCCGCCGGCGACCACCGTGTCGTGCTCGCGGAGGTCGTCGCGGGCGACCCCGCGGGCGCCGGCCGCCCGCTGCTCTACCACCAGGGTCGCTTCAACGCTTTGCGCGACTGAGACGTCCCTGGTCGGGCGCGTTGGGCAGATCACAGTCCAGGTGCCTTGCGTTCGTGGGACACCCTCGCTGTACTGACGAGTAACATTCCGTTCGGGGCGTTGCCCGGACGCGAGCGGAACGCGCCCCTCGAGGCGCCTATGCTGCCTGAACAAGGCAGCTACGAAGAGACGATGCAGTAGGAGAGCCGGCGTGAGCTTGAGGATCGTTGTCACTGTGAAGTACGTGCCCGACGCCACCGGCGACCGGCACTTCGCCGAAGACCTGACCGTCGACCGCGACGACGTGGACGGCCTGCTCTCGGAGCTCGACGAGTACGCGGTCGAGCAGGCGCTGCAGATCAAGGAAGCGGCCGACGACGACGCGGAGATCACCGTCCTGACCGTGGGCCCCGAGGACGCCAAGGACGCGCTGCGCAAGGCGCTGTCCATGGGCGCCGACAAGGCCGTCCATGTCGAGGACGACGACCTGCACGGCACCGACGCGCTGGGCACGTCGCTGGTGCTGGCCAAGGCCCTCGAGCACGTCGGCTACGACCTGGTCATCTCCGGTATGGCCTCCACCGACGGCGGCATGGGCGTGGTCCCGGCGATGCTCGCCGAGCGCCTGGGCGTCCCGCAGGTGACGCTGCTGTCCGAGGTCGCCGTGGCCGGCCGTAAGGTGACCGGCCGCCGCGACGGCGACGCCGCGAGCGAGCAGCTGGAGGCGTCCCTCCCGGCCGTCGTGTCCGTCACGGACCAGTCGGGCGAGGCCCGTTACCCGTCCTTCAAGGGCATCATGGCCGCCAAGAAGAAGCCGGTGGAGTCCCTGGACCTCTCCGACCTCGGCATCGAGGCGGAGGAGGTCGGCCTCGAAGGCGCCTGGACCAAGGTCGACGAGGCCACGGAGCGTCCCGCCCGTTCCGCGGGCACCGTCGTCAAGGACGAGGGCGAGGGCGGCAAGCAGCTCGCCGAGTTCCTCGCGGGCCAGAAGTTCATCTAGCGGCGGTCCCGGGGGCCGTGAGGCTCCCGGCCCCCACCGCGGCTGCGCTTCCGTCAGCCCGTACGAACCGTCATCCGCCTCTTTTCTGCGCAGGAGTTCCATCCCATGGCTGAAGTTCTCGTCTACGTCGACCACGTGGACGGTGCCGTCCGCAAGCCCACCCTCGAACTGCTCACCCTCGCCCGCCGCATCGGCGAGCCCGTCGCCGTGCACCTGGGCGCCGGTGCCGACGCCGCCGCGCAGACGCTCGGCGAGTACGGCGCGATGAAGGTCCTCACGGCCGACGCCGCCGAGTTCGCCGACTACCTCGTCGCCCCCAAGGTGGACGCCCTGGAGGCCGCGTACAAGGCCGTCTCCCCGGCCGCCGTGCTCGTCCCGTCCTCCGCGGAGGGCAAGGAGATCGCGGCCCGCCTCGCGGTGCGCATCGGCTCCGGCATCATCACCGACGCCGTCGACCTGGAGGCGGGCGCCGAGGGCCCGGTGGCCACGCAGTCCGTCTTCGCGGCCTCGTACTCCACCAAGTCCCGCGTCTCCAAGGGCACGCCGGTCATCACCGTCAAGCCCAACTCCGCCGCTCCGGAGGCCGCCCCGGCCGCCGGTACGGTCGAGCAGCTCGCCGTCTCCTTCGGTGAGAAGTCGACCGGCACCAAGGTCGTCTCCCGCACCCCGCGCGAGTCGACCGGCCGCCCCGAGCTGACCGAGGCCGCGATCGTGGTCTCCGGCGGCCGCGGTGTCAACGGCGCCGAGAACTTCTCCCTCATCGAGGGCCTGGCCGACTCGCTCGGCGCGGCCGTCGGCGCCTCGCGCGCCGCCGTCGACGCGGGCTGGTACCCGCACACCAACCAGGTCGGCCAGACCGGCAAGTCGGTCTCGCCGCAGCTGTACATCGCGGCGGGCATCTCCGGCGCGATCCAGCACCGGGCCGGCATGCAGACCTCGAAGACCATCGTGGCCATCAACAAGGACGCCGAGGCCCCGATCTTCGACCTGGTCGACTACGGCGTGGTCGGCGACCTCTTCGAGGTCGTCCCGCAGCTGACGGAGGAGATCAAGACCCGCAAGGGCTGATCCCGCCGCACGACAAGGCCCCGTACGACAAGGCCTCGCATGACAAGGCCCCGCACGCACCCGCGTGCGGGGCCTTTTGTGCGTCACGGGCTGTTGACCTTGGGCCTGGGTCCTCGTTAACTTCGCTGCACGGATGGGGAATTCCGTGCAGCGGAAACGCGGAGGGTGGGCATGGGGCAGCACCAGACGGTCGCGACGACGTTCAGCAGCGCGGTGCGGGAGGAGGTCGCGGTCTCGCTCGCCGGGGTCGACGCGGAGCTCGCGCGGCGTTATCCGGGCGACCCGGGGACGCGGCAGCCCGTGCACACCGTCTATGTACCGGCGGACGTGTTCGCCGCCGACACCGTCCGGTCCTGGGGCGACCGCGCCCTCGCGGCCCTCGACGAGCACGCCCGCGACGCCGCCGCGTTCGGTGCCGTGCTCGGGCTGCCCGCCGGGCTCGCCGGGCCCGTCCACGAGCGCGTACGGGCCAAGCTGGAACGCGAGCCCGTGGAGGACCTGCGCATCGACTTCGAGGACGGCTACGGGGCGCGCCCCGACGCCGAGGAGGACGCCGCGGCGGTACGGGCGGCACACCTGGTGGCGCGCGCGTACGAGGACGGCACGGCGGCCCCGTACATGGGCATCCGCATGAAGTGCCTGGAGGCCGCCGTCCGCGACCGCGGCGTCCGCACGCTCGACATCTTCCTCACCGGGCTGATGGAGGCGGGCGGACTGCCCCGGGGTCTGGTCCTGACGCTGCCCAAGGTGACGTACGCCGAACAGGTCGCGGCGATGGCCCGGCTGGCGGAGGAGTTCGAGAAGGCCCGGGGCCTGGAGACCGGGCGCATACGCTTCGAGATCCAGATAGAGACCACCCAGGCGATCCTGGGCGCCGACGGCCGTGCCACCGTGGCCCGGATGATCGACGCGGCGGGAGGCCGCGCGACGGCGCTGCACTACGGCACCTTCGACTACAGTGCCGCCTGCGGGGTGGGCGCGGCGCAGCAGGCTCCCGACCACCCGGCGGCCGACCATGCCAAGGCCGTGATGCAGGTCGCCGCAGCGGGCACCGGCGTCCGGCTCTCGGACGGCTCGACCAATGTGCTGCCCGTCGGCCCCACCGCGCGGGTGCACGACGCCTGGCGGCTCCACCACCGGCTCGTACGCCGTGCGCTGGACCGTGCGTACTACCAGGGCTGGGACATGCACCCGGGCCATCTGCCCACCCGGTACGCGGCGGTGTACGCGTTCTACCGCGAGGGGCTCGGCCGGGCGGCCGAGCGACTGGCCGCATATGTCCGCAGGGCCGAGGGCGATGTGCTGGACGAGCCCGCGACGGCCAGGGCGCTCAGCGGCTTCCTGCTGCGGGGGCTGGACTGCGGGGCGCTCGACAGCGCGGAGGTGACCGGTCCGACCGGGCTGACGCGCGCGGACCTCGACCGGCTGGCGGGCCGGGCGGTCTGAGGGGCCGTCGGTGTTTCGCAGGAGCCACCGACGGCGGGCGGGTCAGCCCTCGGCGGGCGGGAGTTCCCCCGAGCCGCGGGGGATCAGACGGGTCGGCAGTTCGACGCGGCGCGGCGGCTCGGTCACCCCGTCCAGCCTGCGGAACAGCCGCTCCGCCGCGGTACGGCCGAGCCTGGCGGGGTCCTGGGCGACGACGGTGACGGCGGGGGAGAGGAGGTCGGCGAGTTCGAAGTCGTCGAAACCGACGAGGGCGACCGGGCGGGCCGCGGCCGCTATGACGCGCACGGCCGTGACCGTCACGCGGTTGTTGCCGGCGAACAGGGCGGTGACCGGCCGGGGGCCGGAGAGCATGGCCTCCGCCGCGGCTCGTACGCGTTCGGGCACGGTCGGTCCGAGCGACACCCAGCTCTCGTCCACGGGCAGCCCGGCGGCCCGCATGGCGGCGTGGTAACCGCGCAGCCGCTCGGTGGCGGTGTGGATGTGCGCCTGGTCGCCGATGAAGCCGATGCGGCGGTGGCCGTGGGCGACGAGGTGGGCGACGCCGTCGCGGGCGCCGCCGAAACTGTCGGAGAGCACGACGTCGGCGGCCAGCCGCCCGGCGGGCCGGTCGACGAAGACGGTGGCGATACCCGCCGTTATCTCCGGTTCCAGATAGCGGTGGTCGTCGCCCGCGGGGATGACGATCAGCCCGTCCACGCGGCGGGCGCAGAACGCCAGGGCCAACTCGCGCTCGCGCTCGGGGTCCTCCGCGCTGGAGCCGTTGATGAGGAGGGCGCCGTGCGCGCGGGCGACCTCCTCTACGGCGCGGTTGAGCGGCGCGTAGAAGGGGTCGGCGAGGTCCTCCAGGACCAGCCCGATCGAGGCGGTGCGGCCCTTGCGCAGGATGCGGGCGCTGTCGTTGCGCCGGAAGCCGAGCGCCGTGATGGCCTCCTGGACCCGCCGTTCGGTGTCCGGGGTGACACCGGGCTCGCCGTTCACCACGCGGGAGACGGTTTTGAGGCCCACTCCCGCGCGCGCCGCCACGTCCTTCATGGTCGGGCGGTTGCCGTAGCGGTACTGCGTGCTGGTGTCGGCCACGGTGGCTCGTCCTTTGCGTCTCGCGTGGGCCGCACGTGCTCCCAGTGGTCTCAGTGGTCTCACGTGCGCCGCACAGCCGGCGTCGGTGGGCGGGGGGTGACGTCGAGCATAGAGCCTGGACAACGTTGTCAACTCTGGGGAGACTGACGACCGCACGCCCTTTCGTCGCCTGTGGACCAGGAGATACCGCAGCAAATGCACACCGACCACACCGGCCTTGTCGCGGCCCTCGACATCGGCGGCACCAAGATCGCGGGGGCGCTGGTGGACGGCGAGGGCCGTCTGCTCGTCCGTGCCCAGCGGCCGACGCCCGCGCGGGAAGGCGCCGCGACGGTGATGGCCGCCGTGGCGGAGGTGCTGGACGAACTCGCCCGGTCCGCCACGTGGTCGCGCGTACGGGCGGTGGGCATCGGCAGCGCGGGCCCGGTCGACGCCTCGCGCGGCACGGTCAGCCCGGTCAACGTCCCGGGCTGGCGCGCGTTCCCACTGGTCGACGAGGTGCGGGAGCGGGCGGGCGGTCTGCTGCCGGTGACGCTGGTGGGCGACGGCGTCGCGATGACCGCCGCCGAACACTGGCAGGGCGCGGCGCGGGGCCACGCCAACGCCCTGTGCATGGTGGTGTCCACCGGTGTCGGCGGCGGGCTGGTCCTCGACGGCCGCCTTCACCCGGGGCCCACGGGCAATGCGGGCCACATCGGTCACATCAGTGTCGACCTCGACGGCGATATCTGTCCCTGTGGCGCGCGCGGCTGCGTCGAACGCATCGCCAGTGGCCCCAACATCGCGCGCCGCGCGCTCGACTCCGGCTGGCGGCCGGGCCCCGGGGGCGACCGGAGCGCCGCCGCCGTCGCGGCCGCGGCGCGGGCCGGGGACGCGGTGGCCCGGGCGTCCTTCGCGCGGGCCGCGCAGGCGCTGGCGGCCGGGATCGCGGCGACGGCCACCCTCGTCGAGATCGAGGTGGCGGTCATAGGAGGCGGGGTGGCGGGGGCCGGTGACGTCCTCTTCGCCCCGCTGCGCGAGCGCCTCCGCGACTACGCGACGCTGTCCTTCGCGTCGGGAGTGGAGGTCCTGCCCGCCCGGCTCGGCTCCGACGCGGGCCTGGTGGGGGCCGCGGCCGCGGCGGCACAGGAGCTGGAACTCTGGGCGGTGCCCGCGGGGCGGTGACACGTGGGGAGGGGTGGAACTCCCGCGCGAGGGTATGCGCCCGGGAACGACGGACCGGGCTACCGCTGGCGGCCGAGGGCCGGGCAGTGCATCATGCCGCTCGCACGCGTTTCCGTGGCAAGGTGTTCCGGGCACTTCACAGGGGTCTACGGAGGAGGGGGAACCGTGATCGTCTGGCTGAACGGCGCGTTCAGTACGGGGAAGACCAGCACGGCGAGGGAGCTCACGGAGCTGATCCCGGGCAGCACCCTCTACGACCCCGAGGTGATCGGCGGAGCACTGCGCCACATCGTGCCGCCGAAGCGGATGGGCGAGGTCGACGACTACCAGGACCTGCCGATCTGGCGGCGCCTGGTCGTGGACGCGGCGGCCGCGTTGCTCGCGGAGGTGGGCGGGGTGCTCGTGGTGCCCATGACTCTGCTGCGACAGGAGTACCGCGATGAGATGTTCGGTGCCCTCGCCTCCCGTCGCATCCCTGTTCGACATGTGCTGCTGACGGTTGACGAAACGATACTTCGGGCGCGTATCGCGAGCCGTGAGGAGTACGAGGACGACCCGGAGCGCAACGAGAGCGTGCGGCGCTGGGCACTGGACCACATCGCCCCCTACCGGGCCGCACTGCCGTGGCTGCGTGCCGACGCCTTCGCCGTCGACACCTGCGGACGGACTCCGCGCGAGGTCGCCGGGCAGGTCGCGGAGGCGGTGCGCAGCGGCGCCGCGGGCGTCTGCGCGATCGTGCAGACCCCGGAACCGAGGGCCGAGACCCTCGCGGCAGGAGTGCTGCTCTTCGACGAGGAGGACCGGGTGCTCCTCGTCGACCCCACCTACAAACCGGGCTGGGAGTTCCCCGGCGGGGTGGTGGAGCCCGGCGAGTCGCCCGCCCGCGCCGGGATGCGCGAGGTCGCCGAGGAGATCGGCATCGAACTTCCCGAGGTGCCGCGTCTGCTGGTCGTCGACTGGGAGCCGCCGAAGCCGCCCGGCTACGGCGGCCTGCGATTCCTCTTCGACGGTGGGCGGCTGCCGTCCGCCGAGGCGCACCGGCTCCTGCTGCCCGGCTCCGAACTGCGCGGCTGGCGCTTCGTCACGGAGCACGAGGCCGCGTCCCTGCTGCCGCCCGTACGTCTGAGCAGACTCCGCTGGGCGCTGCGCGCCCGGGAACAGGGACGCCCGCTCAATCTGGAGGCGGGCGTCCCCGTGGGCTGACGAGCCGCGCCCCGTCGGGGGCGCGGGCCGTCACACGGTGCGGCCGTGCCGCATGGGCGCGACCGGCCCACGACCACCCGCGGACGCACACCGGGCCCACGGCCCACCCCGGTAGGCGTGGGCGCCGGAGGCGGAAGCCCGGGTGGGGCACCGGCCCGCGTCAGCGCTTGGCGTCCGCGTAGTTGACGAGGAAGAGGGCCTCGGCGAGGGAGAGCCGCTCCAGCTCCTCCGGGGAGACGCTCTCGTTCACCGCGTGGATCTGGGCGTCCGGCTCGCTCAGCCCGATGAGCAGCATCTCCGCCTCCGGGTAGAGGGAGGTCAGGGTGTTGCACAGCGGGATCGAGCCGCCCATGCCGGAGATCTGCATCTCCTGGCCCTCGTAGGCGAGGCGCATCGCCTCGGCCATCGACGCGTACGCCGGGCTGGAGGTGTCGGCGCGGAACGGCTGGCCCTGGCCCACCTTCTCGACCGTCACGCGCGCACCCCACGGCGCGGCGGAGACCAGGTGCGCGGACAGCAGCCTCGCGGCCTCGGCCTCGTCCGTGCCCGGCGGCACCCGCAGGCTCACCGTGGCGCGGGCGCTCGCCTGCACGGACGAGGTGGCGCCGACCACCGGCGGGCAGTCGATGCCCAGCACGGTCACGGCCGGGCGCGCCCAGATGCGGTCGGCCACCGTGCCGCCGCCGATCAGCTCCACGCCGTCGAGGACCTTCGCGTCCTTGCGGAAGTCCTCCTCCGGGTACTGCAGACCCTCCCAGGTCGCGCTCGCGTCCATGCCGTCGACCGTCGTGGAACCGTCCTCGGCACGCAGCGAATCCAGGATGCGGATCAGGGCCGCCAGCGCGTCCGGCGCGGCCCCGCCGAACTGGCCGGAGTGCAGGTTCCCCTCCAACGTGTCCACCTGGACGCGGAAGTTCGACATACCACGCAGCGAGGCGGTGACGGTCGGCAGGCCCACCCGGAAGTTCCCCGCGTCGCCGATGACGACGGCGTCGGCCGTCAGCAGCTCCGGGTGCGCCTCCGCGTAGCGCTCCAGGCCACCGGTGCCCTGCTCCTCCGAGCCCTCGACGATCACCTTCACCCCGACGGGCACGCCACCGTGCTCCCGCAGCGCCCGCAGCGCGGTGAGGTGCATGATCACACCGCCCTTGCAGTCGGCGGCGCCACGGCCGTACCAGCGCCCGTCGCGCTCGGTCAGCTCGAAGGGCGGCGAGAGCCACGCCGCTTCGTCCAGCGGCGGCTGCACGTCGTAGTGCGCGTAGAGCAGCACGGTGGGGGAGCCCTCCGGCCCCGGCAGGCAGCCGTAGACGGACCGGGTGCCGTCCGGGGTGTCGAGCAGCGTGACATCCCGCAGGCCCTCGGCGCGCAGGGCGTCGGCCACCCAGTGCGCGGCGGCCTCGCACTCGCTGCGGGGGAACTGGGCCTCGTCCGCCACCGACTTGAAGGCCACCAGCTTGGCCAGCTCGGTCCTGGCGCGGGGCTGGAGTGCGGCGACGGTCGCCGCCAGCGCGGCCGGGTCCGGCTGCGGCCCGCGGGCCTGGGACTGCTCCATGGAACGCTCCTCGTGGGCGCGACGTTATCCGTACATACAGGGTCCGTACATACAGGCGATTGTGCTGCTGATCCTCCCACGACAGCCCCACCACGTGCCCATGCCCTTCCCGCGGCGGGGCGTCCGGCCGGCGGGCCGTAGGATGCGGGCGGTAGTCGTAGCCGGTGACAGAGCGGGAGTAGAAGCACAGGTGAGCAGCGACAACGCGAGCCGGGACGTGGAGCAGGACGCGGCCGGGAGCCAGGAGCCGGTGTGGGACGTCGTGGTGGTGGGAGCGGGGCCCGCCGGTGCCTCCGCCGCCCACGCGGCGGCCGCCACGGGCCGCCGGGTGCTGCTCCTGGAGAAGGCGGAACTGCCGCGCTACAAGACGTGCGGCGGAGGCATCATCGGCCCCTCGCGCGACGCGCTGCCGCCGGGCTTCGCGCTGCCACTGCGTGACCGGGTGCACGCCGTCACCTTCTCCCTCAACGGAAAGCTCACGCGCACCCGCCGTTCCAAGCGCATGCTCTTCGGTCTCATCAACCGGCCCGAGTTCGACGCCGCCTTGGTGGAGGCGGCGAAGAAGGCGGGCGCCGAGGTACGCACGGGAGTGACCGTCTCCCGCGTCGAGCAGCACGGCCCGGCCGTGCCCGACCGGCGCACCGTCGCCGTCGTGCTCGGGGACGGCCGGACGGTCCTGGCCCGCGCGGTCGTCGGTGCCGACGGGAGCGCGGGGCGCATAGGAGCACACGTCGGGGTCGAGCTCGACCAGGTGGACCTGGGCCTGGAGGCCGAGATCCCGGTGCCGCCGACGGTCGCCGAGGACTGGGCGGGCCGCGTGCTCATCGACTGGGGTCCGATCCCCGGCAGCTACGGCTGGGTCTTCCCCAAGGGCGACACCTTGACGGTGGGTGTGATCTCGGAGCGGGGCGACGGTTCGGGCACCAAGCGCTATCTGGACGACTTCATCGCCCGCCTCGGGCTGGCCGGTTTCGAACCGAGCGTCTCCTCCGGCCACCTGACCCGCTGCCGCTCCGACGACTCGCCGCTCTCCCGCGGCCGGGTCATCGTGTGCGGCGACGCGGCCGGGCTGCTGGAGCCGTGGACCCGTGAGGGCATCTCCTTCGCCCTGCGCTCGGGGCGCCTGGCGGGGGAGTGGGCCGTCCGTATCGGTGAGGCGCAGGACGCGGTCGACGCGCGCCGCCAGGCGCTGAACTACGCCTTCGCCATCAAGGCCGGTCTGGGCGTGGAGATGGGCGTCGGCCGCCGGATGCTCGCCCTTTACAAGCGGCGCCCGGGTCTTGTGCACGCGGCCGTCACGGGCTTCGGCCCGGCGTGGCAGGCCTTCGCGAGGATCACCCGCGGTTCGACCACGCTCGCCGAGATCGTCCGGACGCATCCGGTGGCCCGCCGTGTCCTGTCCACCGTGGACCGTGGGAGCGTGAACGCCCGTCCGTGACGGATGGGGAGAGGGGCGGCCGCCTTCCGAGTGCGGCCGCCTTCCGGCTGTTGCGGGCAGGCGGTGAAGCTGTGGACGCTCGCCCCGGTCTGCCCCGGCCGACCGGGGCGGCCGTGCCGGGGGACGACGGCGCAAGACGCCGGGCCACGTGAGCCTGAGCCGTCGCCCCCCTCCTTTCCCCCGCTCTGCCGGATTCCCCCGCTCCGTCGGAGTCGGTGTCTCCATGTCCCTCCCCGACGTGTCGAAGCCCTCATGCGTCCATGGTGATCCGGAAGACCGGGTGCTTCGGCGCGATCCGCCGTATGTCCTCGTCGGACGAGCGCGCCGTGACTCCGTCGAAGAAGCGGCCCACTTCCCACCCCCAGCGGCTCAAGTAGGCCCGCAGCAGCGGAACCTTCTCCTGGTCGGGCACCTCCACCGCGGTGAACGGGCGGTCGACCCGGCCGACGCGGAGGCGCCCGCCGCCCGCGGCCCGCATATTGCGCACCCATTGCCCTTCGCCGCGCGCCGAGACCAGGAACCGGCCGCCCTCCGCGTCCAGCGGGTTGACCGGGACGGCACGCCATTCGCCGCTGCTGCGGCCCCGCACGGACAGCTCCGCCGTCCCCGCGAGGCTCAGGCCGCGCCGGGCCAGCCAGCCGACCGTGCCGTGGACGAGCCGCGCCTCCAGCCGTCCCGGCTTGATGTAGTGCGCCATGGAACACCCCCGCATACGTCGCGTCTTGGTGAGGGCCCGCAGCACGAACCCCCGTTTAGAGAGCACTGCTCTCGCTTGAGAACAGTGTGCGCGCTTCCTCGCGGCAAAGCAAGAGCAGTGCTCTCGTTTATGGTCATTGCTTCCTTCGGGTGGCAGACTGGCCACCATGAGTGCGATCCGAGGGGCCAGGGAACGGGCCCGCAGCGAAATCACCGCCGCCATCAAGGACGAGGCGCGTCTCCAGCTCGCACGGGACGGCGCGGCCAAGCTGTCGCTGCGTGCCGTCGCCCGCGAGCTCGGCATGGTCTCCTCGGCGCTCTACCGCTACTTCCCGAGCCGTGACGACCTGTTGACCGCCCTCATCGTCGACGCCTACAACGCGGTGGGCGAGGCCGCAGAGGCCGCCCTCGCCACCACCGACGGCGAGGCCCCCGCCGCCCGTTGGGCGGCCGTCTGCCGCGCGGTCCGCGAATGGGCGCTCGCCCATCCTCACGAATACGCGCTGATCTACGGCACTCCCGTCCCCGGCTACACGGCGCCCCTGACCACGGTCGAGCCTGCCGGCCGGGTGGCGCTCACGCTCCTGTCCGTCGCCCGCGAGGCGCACGCCGACGGCAGACTCGTCGTCCGGCCCGTCGACCCCTTGCCCCGCACCGTGTACACCGATGTCGAGCGGCTCGCCGCCGAGTACGCGCCGGGACTGCCCGCGCCGACGGCCGCCGCGCTCGTGGCGGCCTGGGCGCAGCTCTTCGGGCTGATCGGCTTCGAGCTCTTCGGGCAGTTCAACCAGGTCGTCGAGGCCCGTGACGCGTTCTTCGCGCACGCCGTCCGCGGCCTGGCCCACCAGGTGGGGCTGGTCGGCCCCGACGAAACAGCGGCCATACCCGATGAAACGGTGGCCACTGCATGACGCGGTGGCCATCACATGATGCGGCCGCCGCCGATGTCAGCCCAGTACCGCCAGCGGGTCGTCCAGAACGGGCTGCCAGGCGGCTTCCGCCGCGCCGATGAGGCTGTTGTGGTCGAGGCCGCACGGCAGGATGGGAACGCTGCCGCTCCGTCCCCACAGGCTGCGGTCGGCGACGACGGCGCGCAGCCGCTCCGGGTCCGCGTCCAGCAGCTCGCGGTGGAGCCCGCCCAGGATCACGCGGTCGGGGTTGAGGATGTTCACCAGTCCGGCGATCCCCAGTCCGAGCCGGTCGATGAGGAGTTCGGCGGCGGCCCGGACGGACGGGTCGCCGTACTCCGAGCGGATCAGGTCGCGCGACTGCTGGAGCAGGGAGCCCTCGGGGCCGGGCTCGCGGCCCGCGGCGGTGAGGAACGCGAGCGGATCGGCCTCGACGTCGAGGCAGCCTCGACTGCCGCAGTGGCACGGCAGCCCGGCGGGGTTCACGGTGAGGTGCCCGACCTCCAGGGCCAGCCCCGAACTGCCGCTGTGCAGCTTGCCGTCGAGGACGAGCGCGCCACCCACGCCGCGGTGGCCGGTGGCGACGCACAGCAGGTGCTTGGCGCCCCGGCCCGCCCCGTGCCGGTGTTCGGCGAGGGCCGCAAGGTTGACGTCGTTGCCCGTGATGCCGACGGCGGCGGAACCGAGGCCGGGGACACCCGCCTTGGCGAGCGCCTCGGTGAACAGCGTGCGCACCGGGGCGCCGGCGGGCCAGGACAGGTGCAGCGGGTTGAGCGCCGTGCCTTCCGGTTCGGCGACGGCCGACGGTACGGCGAGCCCCGCGCCCAGACAGCGACGGCCCGTCTCGCGCAGCAGGCCCGCACCGGCCTCGACGACGGCGTCGATGATGTGCGACGGGTCCGAGGGCACGGTCATGCAGCCGGGAGCCGTGGCGACCATCCGGCCGCCGAGCCCGACGAGAGCCGCCCGGAACCCGTCGGCGTGGATCTGCGCGGCGAGCACGACCGGTCCGTCGGGCGCGACGAAGAGCCGGTGCGAAGGACGGCCCTGGGAGCCCGCGGGCGCCCCGGGCCGGGCGTCGACCTGGATCAGACCGAGGGCCTCCAACTCGGCGGCGACGGCCCCCGCGGTCGCCCGGGTCACCCCGAGCTCGCTCGTCAGTACGGCGCGGGTGGGGGCGCGGCCGGTGTGCACGAGCTCCAGGGCCGGTCCGAGGGCGCCGCGGCCCCGTTCCAAACGTGTTGTCCGAGTCTGGGTCACGCCCCTATTCTGACTTTGTGCCGACGCTAAACAAAATACGGACGGCCATTCGGGGCCGACAGGGTCCGAATCCGGTCGATCCCGCGCTCCGCAGCCTCCGTACCGCCCTGACCCTCTTCTTCGCCCTCGACGGCCTGCTGTTCGCGGGCTGGGTCGTCCGCATCCCCGCCATCAAGGAGCAGACCGGTGCCTCCGAAGGCGCTCTCGGACTGGCCCTGCTCGGCGTGTCCGCGGGCGCCGTCGCCACCATGGCCGTGACCGGGCGGCTGTGCCACCGCTTCGGCAGCCACCCCGTGACGGTCGCCGCGGGCGTCCTCATCTCCCTGGGGGTCGCCCTCCCGCCGCTCACCCACTCGGCCCTCTCCCTCGGGCTCGTGCTCCTTGTCTTCGGCGCGGCCTACGGCGGCATCAACGTCGCCATGAACAGTGCCGCCGTCGACCTCGTCACCGCTCTCCGCAGGCCGGTGATGCCCACCTTCCACGCCGCGTTCAGCCTCGGCGGAATGCTCGGCGCGGGCCTCGGCGGGCTGGTCGCGGGACATCTGTCCGCCACCCGCCACCTGATGCTCCTGGCCGCGGTCGGACTCGTCGTCAGTGTCGCGGCGGGCCGCGTGCTGCTCGCCCACCCCGCTCCGCGTGCCGGGCGCCGTCCCGAGCCGTCGGCGGCCGCCACGACCGGTGCCCGGACCACCGCCGGAACCGGAAGCGGTCGGAACGGCCGGCTTGTCGTCGTCTTCGGCCTGATCGCCCTGTGCGACGCCTACGGGGAAGGCGCGCTCGCGGACTGGGGCGCCCTCCATCTCCAGCAGGACCTCGAAGCCCGCGCGGGTGTCGCGGCCGTCGGCTACTCCGTCTTCGCGCTCACCATGACGCTCGGACGCCTCTCGGGCACCGTGCTCCTCGAACGCCTCGGCCAGACCACGACCTTGGTCGCCGGTGGCGCGGCCGCCGCCGTGGGCATGCTGCTCGGTTCGCTGGCCCCCACGGTGTGGGCCGCCCTCGTGGGGTTCGCGCTCACCGGGATCGGCCTCGCCAACATCTTCCCGGTCGCGGTCGGCCGGGCGGGGGAGCTGGCCGGACCGACCGGCGTCGCCACGGCCTCCACCTTCGGCTACGGCGGGATGCTGCTCGGGCCCCCGGCGATCGGCTTCCTCGCGGACACCTGGTCCCTGCCCGTCGCCCTGACCACGGTCGCGGGCCTGGCCGCCATGGCGGCACTGATCGCCTACGCCACACGGAACGTGGTGCGTGCCGCCTCCCGGTGACGGCGGGCTGTCGCGGGTGGTGACGGTGAGGCGTTGTCAGTGGGGGCTGACACAATCCGAAGTGTGCTGACGACCGGGTGACGGCCGCGGCGGACGGCCTTACCGAGGCCTTCGCCGAAGCCTTTGTCGAGGTCTTTATCGAGGCAACGGAACGGCGAAGGCGAGAGGGGCGGGGCGGTATGAGCGAGCGGGACGCATGGCGATGCGCCGGGCTGCTCTGGAGCGCGGCCGGGCCCGCACTGGCCTGGCGGCATCCCGCACGCGGGGAGCGGTCGTCCCCCTTGCCGCCGGGGCGGCGGCTCGCGTTCACGACCGGTGACGCGCGACGCTGCGTGGGCGTCCGCCGCGGCGGACGGCTGACCCCTTGCCCGACGGACGAGGAGGTGCCCGCCGCGACGGTCTCGGCGCAGTGCCCGGAGTGCGCGCGGCTGGACCGGCAGCATTCGGTGGCCGCCGACACCGCCTCCGACGACCCGCGCCCGTACGACGTCTACCTGGCGTGGTTCGGGCCCGGCCTGATCAAGGTCGGGATCACGGCGGCCGAACGCGAGGGCGCCCGGCTGCTCGAACAGGCCGCCCTGTCCTACGCGCTGCTCGGCCGCGGCCCGCTGATGGCCGCCCGCCGGGCGGAAGCCGTGCTCGGCGCGGCGCTCGCCGTTCCGGACCGCTTCCCGTACGCGGCCAAGCGCGCCGCCCGTTACCCCGTGCCGTCACAGGAGCGACGAACAGCGGAACTCGCGGAGCTGCACGCGCGGTCCCGCGCGCTCGGCACGCTCCCGGAGTCGCTGGCCGTGCACCCCTTCGCGCCGGTGCACCACGACACGGCCTTCCACCTCGACCGGATCGGACAGGGCCACGGCCTGGCCGAACCGGCCCCGGGGCGCACGATATCGGGGACCGTCACCGCCGTGGCCGGACCGGATGTGTACCTGGACCTGCCCGGCGGACACCTCCTGCTCGTCGACGCGCGACAGCTGGCGGGCTGGCCGCTCCTGGCGGCCGCACCGGAGGCGGAGACGACGGTGACCATACGCACCCCGGAACCGGCGGGGGAGCCGGAAGCGCTGTTCTGAGGCACGGCATCCGGTGAGCCCCGCGGGGGAGTACGCCCCGCCTCGCACGTACTCCCCGCGTGGCGGACCGAGCGCCGCTCGCCATACGACGCCACGGCAGCGCGTGCCGTGCCTGCCGACCGTCGCCCCGCCGCTCAGCCGGGCACGGCGGAACGGACCGGAGCGCGGCCGCGCAGCGGAGTCGGGTGGACGGCCACCAGGGACTCGTCGAAGGCCGGTTCCGGTAGTACGGGTTCCTGTAGTGCCGTTTCCTGGAGCGAGGGAATCACGAGCGCCGGTTCGCCGATGGCGATCGCCGCGCTGTCGGCCCGGACCGGCGGGACCGCCGCCGTACCGGGCACCGGCAGCGTGAACCAGACGACCTTGCCGCCGTCGTGACGCTCCTGCACGCCCCAGCTCGCGCTGACCGCGGCGACCAGCGCCAGTCCGCGGCCGTGCGTGCTGGCCGGGTCCGCGCTGCCGACCCGGGGCAGCCGAGGGTCGTGGTCCCGTACCGAGACGGTGAGCTGGTCCAGCACGAGGTCGATCTCGACCGTGCAGCGTTTGTCCGGTTCCGCATGCTGGTGGACGTTGGTGAGCAGCTCGGTCACGCCGAGCGCCGCCGGGTCGATGAGCGGATCGAGATGCCAGTAGCGCAACTGCGCAGATACGATTCTGCGGACCTGTCCGATCCGCGGCGGGAGAGCCTGGAGCTCTACGGTGCAATGCTTGTTCGGTCGGCTGATCACGGCTGCGACTCCCTGAAGAAGTAGGGCTAGCCTGATGCAGACAGGCGTGCGGACGAGCACTTCCGGCACGCGCTGGGGTGCCGGACCGGCGGGGGCGGCCACCGGCCCGATCGGCGGCTGAGGATCCATAGCGTAACCGGCGATCGACCCTCAGTGATGCTGATACGTGTCAAGCGTCGATCCCGGTGGGCACACACGCAACTCGTGCGCCGTCAGCCCCCGGTGCCGCCGCCCCGCGCCGAGCGGACCGCCTCCAGGAAGCGCTGGACCGCCGAGGTGCCCGACTCCTCGGCGCCGCCTTCCTCGGGGCTCAGCGTCAGCACGTAGCGCGTCCCGTTCACCCGCGCCCGCGCCCGGTCGCGCGAGGCGAACCACGGCCGGTCCGCCCGGACCGAGTCCACGGGTGCGCTGTCGATCTCCCTGCCGTAGCTCGTCAACAGCTCGAGCCTGCCGTCCTTGATCTTCACTTGGCCGGCCCGGGTGAGCGAGCGCAGGGACCGTTCGATCCGCACCCCGGTCGCGTTGAACTCCGGCTCCTTGAAGTCCGGCTCCGCCACGGCAACCGCCTCCCGGCTGAATCGTGTGCCTGGTGCGCAGTCTGCCTGTGAGGCGGCTCACGCACCAGTGCCCATTTATGATCGAAACGTCCGAGTGCTCCGCATGGGCCCGGATGAGCCGCGGGAGGAGCGCCGTGAACAGCACCGTGCGACCGGGGGCGACCGACGCGGCGGGCCGCGGCTCCGGCGGCTCGGCCGTTCCCACCCTCGATGTGGACCGCAGCGACCCCGCCCACCGTGCCTGGCTCAACGAGGCCGTCCGCAAGGTCCAGGCCGACGCGAACCGTTCGGCCGACACCCACCTGCTCCGCTTCCCCCTGCCCCCCGAATGGGGGATCGACCTCTATCTGAAAGACGAATCCACCCACCCCACCGGCAGCCTGAAACACCGGCTCGCCCGCTCGCTCTTCCTCTACGGCCTGTGCAACGGCTGGATCCGCCCCGAAGCCCCCGTCGTCGAGGCCTCCAGCGGCTCCACCGCCGTCTCCGAGGCGTATTTCGCCTCGCTCATCGGCGTGCCCTTCATCGCCGTCATGCCGCGCACCACCAGCCGCGAGAAGTGCCGGCTGATCGAGTTCCACGGCGCGCGCTGCCACTTCGTCGACGACCCGCGCACGATGTACGCCGAGGCCGCCGCGCTCGCCGAACGGACCGGCGGCCACTACATGGACCAGTTCACCTACGCCGAACGGGCCACCGACTGGCGCGGCAACAACAACATCGCGGAGTCGATCTACAGTCAGCTCCGTCTCGAACGCCACCCCGTGCCCGCCTGGATCGTGGCCACCGCGGGCACCGGAGGCACCTCCGCGACCATCGCCCGCTACGTGCGCTACATGCAGCACGACACCCATGTCTGTGTCGCCGACCCCGAGAACTCCTGCTTCTTCGACGGCTGGAAGGAGCACGACCCCCACGCCACCAGCGAGCGCGGCTCCCGCATCGAGGGCATCGGCAGGCCCCGCATGGAACCCAGCTTCGTGACCGGCGCCATCGACCGGATGATGAAGGTCCCCGACGCGGCGAGCGTCGCGGCCGTCCGGGCCCTGGACCGTGTCATCGGGCGCAAGGCGGGCGGTTCGACGGGCACCGGCCTGTGGAGCGCGCTCAGGATCGTCGCGGAGATGGCCAACCAGGGGCGGCCGGGCAGCGTCGTCACCCTCGTCTGCGACCCCGGTGAGCGCTACCTCGACAAGTACTACTCCGACACATGGCTCGCCGAACAGGGGCTCGACATCACGCCCTACGCACAGGTGATCGACACCTTCCTGGCGGCGGGCCGCTGGGAGGAGTGAGGCTCTAGCCCCAATGCCCGGCATTGGCTCTAGCCCGGGTGCGGTCCGCCGCCCCGCATCGCGGCGATGCGCCGGTCCAGGCTGCGCGTCGCGCCACGGAACGCGTGCCGCATCCCCGGCCTGCCCGCGGCCAGCAGCAGCCGCACCGGCACGGGCGCGTCCACCGCCACGCTCCAGCGGACCACCGTTCCCGTGCCCGCCGGAAGCAGCTGCCACTCCTCCGCCAGGGCGCGCACACCGGGCGCGTTCGTCACGTCGACGCGGTACGCGTAACGCTGGGACGGCTCCTCCGCCAGGATCGTCTCCAGGAAGCGCGTGCCGCCCCGCAGCCGGATCTCCCGGCGCTTGCGCCCCTCGCTCTCCAGCGGCCGGGCCAGCGACACGGCCCGGAACCACCGCGCCCACCCGGGCACGTCCTCGGCGAGCGCCGTGTAGACCTCGGCGGGCGACGCCGACACATGGGCCGCGAACACCAGCCGCGACGGCGCCACCGCCACGAAGTCGAGCCCCACAGGGCGGAGTCTGCGCGCCATCGAATGCACCCCATCGGATCGACCGGTCTGCCGCGCCGCACACCCTAGCCCGGCCGGGACGGGTTGTCTGCGCCGCCGTCGGCGGACGGCGGCGGCGCGGACCCGTTCCTCAGCCCCCGGCAGCGCCGTTCCCCGAGCACTCCGCCACCACCAGCTCCGGCAGCAGCTCCGCGATCTCCCGGCGCGCCTCGGCGGGCAGCCCCTGGTCCGTGACCAGCGCGTGCACCTCGTCCAGCGACGCGAACGAACTCAGCCCCACCGTCCCCCACTTGGTGTGGTCCGCCACCACCACGACCCGCCGCGCCGACCGCACGAAATGCCGGTTCGTCTCCGCCTCCGCGAGGTTCGGCGTCGACAGACCCGCCTCCACGGATATGCCGTGCACCCCGATGAACAGCACATCGAAGTGCAGCGCCCGGATCGCCGCGTCCGCCACCGGCCCCACCAGCGTGTCCGACGCGGTCCGCACCCCGCCCGTCAGCACCACCGTCGCCGCGCCAGGACGCGGCGACGGGCCCACGGCCGTCATCGTGCGCTGGGCGCTGTGGAACACGTCGGCGGCCCGCACCGAGTTCGTGACCACCGTCAGATCGGGGACGTCCACCAGCTGCTGCGCCAGCGCGTACACCGTCGTCCCCCCGGCGAGGGCGATCGCGCTGCCCTGCGCGGCCATCTTCGCGGCGGCCCGCGCGATGTCCTCCTTCGCGATCAGCTCGAGCTCCGACTTCGCCTCGAAACCCGGCTCGTGCGCCGTGGCCTCGGCGACCGGCACCGCGCCCCCGTGCACCTTCTCCACGGCACCCAGGCGGACCAGCGCGTCCAGATCACGACGGACCGTCATGTCCGAGACCTTGAGTTTCCGCGTCAGTTCGTTGACCCGCACACCGCCGCGCCGCCGCACCTCGTCGAGGATCAGGGCACGCCGCTGCTCCGCCAGGAGATTCTGATTGTCGCCCACCGGCCGGTCCTCCGCTCAGCCACTGCCGACTCTGTGCGTTCATCCTCCCACGCACCTGCGACATCGCCCGTGCCGCACACCGGCCAACAACACCGCACACACCCGCCACCGCACACCGGCGACGCCGCACACCACGCGCCCACGGTCACGGCAGCGCGGGCAGATCCTCCGGGTACAGCAGCGTCAGCTCGTCGGTGCTCGGGGCGGACAACTGCGCCACCCGCCCCGCGTGCCGCTCGACCATCGCCTCGAAGGTCTGCCGCGCGGTACGGCCGTTGCCGAACGCGGGCCCCTTGGGGATCGCCGTGAAATACGCGAGCAGTGCCTCGGCCGCCCCCACGCCCAGCCGGTACTCGTGTTCCTCCGCCTGCTGCTCCACGATGCGCAGCAACTCCTCCGGCGCGTAGTCGCCGAAGGTGATGGTCCGTGAGAAACGCGAGGCCACCCCCGGATTGACGGTCAGGAACCGCTGCATCTCCGCCGTGTACCCCGCGACGATCACCACCACGGCGTCCCGGTGGTCCTCCATCAGCTTCACCAGGGTGTCGATCGCCTCGCGCCCGAAGTCCCGCCCCGAGTCCTCCGGGCACAGCGCGTACGCCTCGTCGATGAACAGCACCCCGCCGCGCGCCCGGTCGAACGCCTCCTGCGTGCGGATGGCCGTGGAGCCGATGTGCTCGCCCACCAGGTCCACCCTCGACACCTCCACCAGGTGGCCGCGCTCCAGCACCCCGAGCGAGGCGAGGATCTCGCCGTAGAGCCGGGCCACCGTGGTCTTGCCCGTGCCGGGGGAGCCGGTGAACACCAGATGACGCCGTACGGAGGCCGCCTTCAGCCCCGCCTCCTGCCGCCGCCGGCCCACCTCGATCATGTCCGTGAGCGCCCGCACCTCGCGCTTGACGCTCTCCAGGCCCACCAGCGTGTCGAGTTCGCCCAGCACCGTCGCCGCAGGACGGCCGTCCCCCTTGGACGCGGGGGCGGCGCCCTCCGGCGCCCGCTGCACGGGCACCGCCACGGACGGCACCGACAGCAGCGGAGCCGTCCGCTCCACGACCGGCACGCCCGTCCGCACGGACCCCGCCGGGGACACGCCGTAGGTGAACGCCGTGCTCTCGTCGCTCGTGCAGTCCTCGCTGACCGTGCCGTCCTCGGCGAACTCGTAACCGCCGCGCGCGCACCGCTCCGTACGGCAGCGCGTCAGCGTCGTACGGCAGCCGTCGATGACGTGGAAGCCGTAGCCGCTGCTGCCCGTCACCCGGCAGTCGTGGAACGAGCCGCGGCCGCCGGCCGACACATAGAAGCCCGCCTCCACCGGCGAACTCACCGTGCACCGCTCGATGACGGGGTCGGCTCCCTTGGTGACGATGACCCCGGTGGCCGTGGCGTCGATAGTGCACCCGGCAAGCGAACCGCCGCTCCCGTGGTCACGGAACCAGGCGCCCGTGGCCGCGGCCCGGATACGGCAGTCCTCCAGCACCGCCGTCGCCCCGTCGCTCACCGACACGGCGGTGTTGCGCACCTGCGCGAGGTCGCTGTCCACGACCTCCGCCCGCGAACCGCGGTCCAGTACGAACAACGCGTCCGGTACGTCACGTACGCGGCAGGAACCGAGGACCGCGGTCGCCCCGTCGCTCACCCACACCGCCGGATAGTCGCCCGTGCTGTCGTGGATCTCGCACCGGTCCGCGTCCACCCGCGTGCCCGGGTCCCACACGGACAGGCCGTTGCGGCCGAAGCGGCGCACCGCCGTCCGCGACATCGACAGCACCGAACGCGACCGCAGGTCCACACCGTTCTCCGGCACGTCGTGGATGTCGCAGTCCGTCAGGGTGAGCACGGCGTCGGTGTCCAGCGTCACACCGTCACCGGACGTACGGTGCACCTGGCAGTCGGAGAGGAAACCCGCCGCCCGCGAGGCCACCTGCACACCCGCGCCCCGGATCTCGTACACCTCGCAGCCGACCGCCTCCAGCGCGGTGCCCTCGCCGGACAGCGAAAGCCCGGCACCGGACGAGTGGTGCACCCGGCAGCGTTCCAGCCGGGGGCGTGCGCCGCCGCTCACCACGACGCCCGACTGGCCGGCCGCCACGACCTCGCACTCCTCGAAGAGGCCCGTCGCGCCCTCCAGCACGCTGATGCCCACCCCGCCGGGGTTGTCGACCGCGCAGTGGCGCACCGTCGGCCGCGCGCCGCCGCGCACCTCGATGCCCACCGACGAGCGGGTCGTGATCCGCAGGTCCGCCAGTTCCGGCGCGCCGTCCTCGACCAGCAGCGCGGGCGCGGCCGCGTCGTGCCCCTCGATGTGCAGGTCCAGCAGGGCGGCGGACGCCCGGACGGTCAGGGCGACGCCCTCGGTCGGCGCGATCCGCACCGCCCCGTGCGGTCCCTCGCCCCCGCGCAGCGTGATCGCGCGGGTGACGACCAGGTTCTCCCGGTACGTGCCGGGCGCGACCGACAGCACGTCACCGTCGGTGGCGGCCTCCAGGGCCGACGCGAGGGAGTCGTACTCGCCGGTGCGCCGCCGCCACCGCGACGTACCGGAGTGCGTCACCTGGACCACCGAGCCGTGTGCCATGGCGCTGCTGAGCCCCCACCTCGTGTGCTGCGTTCACCCCGGACGGATGCGTACCGGCCGGATTACCGTAGCGCGCGCGGGCCACGGGAGTTGACCGGTCGGGTCAGCTTCCCGCGTCCGCCCGGCCCCAGGTGTGCCCGGCCTGCTCCCACGCCCGGTCCCACTGGCCGTACCGCCGCTGTACGAGCCGCCATACGACCAGTCTCCGGGCGCCCTCCACGAGGCCCGCCGTACCGGCCGCC
Organism: Streptomyces sp. UNOC14_S4; assembly: GCF_020740835.1. Classification (GTDB taxonomy): domain Bacteria; phylum Actinomycetota; class Actinomycetes; order Streptomycetales; family Streptomycetaceae; genus Streptomyces. Next base: position 1,970 of record NZ_JAINFC010000003.1, on the reverse strand, counting down.
GCGGCCGCCCCGGCGAGAACCGCGTGCACGGCGGCCGTGTCGTCGTCCATGGGGCGGCCTGCGATGCGCCCGCGGTCGTCCGTCCACAGCGGGAAATGGTGCCCGACGGGGGTGGGCTGCCGGACGGCGACCACGCCGGAGAACTGTGCCTTGCCGTCGGGGGCGGCCCAGCGCGCGATCACCCGATGGTGGCCTTCGCGGCCCGAGGCGGACTCGCGGTCGGCCTCGACGGTGCTGACCGGCAGGTTCTGCACGGCCGTCGCGGTCACCTGGTGCCGGTGCAGCTGCTGTTCGCGGACCGTCTCCCGCAGCGCCTCATGGGCGAGCGAGCCTGTCACCCAGCCGATGGCCGACCCGGCCAGCAGCATCAGCACCACCGCCACCAGACCGACCCAGGCCTCCAGGACATCGGTCCGGCGGCGCAGTGGATTGCTCCGCCACCGACGGGCGAAGGTCGTCACGCGCACAGCGCTCACCCCCTTCCGCGTCCGTAAATACCTCACACAGGGCACCGCATGCGGAGGAAGACGACGGAGAGAGCAAAATCACCCCCTCCGGAGGCTCTTCCGGGCGGCACGTTGACGAGTGGCGGGCGGTACGCCCGTTGTTGAGGGTGGATCAGCGGGGACCGGGAACAGCTCGGCGCGCGGCCCCGCGACGGGCGTCGGCTCACTCGGCTCGGCCGAGCCGGCCGAGCCGGTGTCGAGTCAGCCGACTTGGTCGAGTCGGTCGAGGATCTCGACGTCGTCGCCGACGCGCACCACCCCGGTGTGCTCGGGGATGAGGTTCGTCCCGAATATCACGCCTTTGCCGATCCGGTGGTGGCGGGCGAGTGTCCGCAGCGGTTCCTTGCCGCGCTCCGCCGTCCTCTGGTCGGTCGTGGTCACGATGCACCGGGAGCACAGCTTGACGGCACGGAAGGTGACCTCGCCGACACGGACGCGCCGCCAGTCGTCCTCCGCCCAGGGCGCGGTGTTGTCGACCACCAGGTTCGGCCGGAACCGGTTCATGGGCAGCGGCCCCTCCTCCGGGTGGTCGCCCTCGGCGATCAGGCCGTTGAGGGTGTCGAGCGAGGAGAGGGTGGTCACCAGCAGTGGATAGCCGTCGGCGAAGCTGACGGTCTCGCCCTCGTTCGCGTACTCGCGGTCGATCTGACGGCGGGTGGCAGGGTCGTCCATGTGCAGCAGCCGGGCCGGGCCGTCCAGGTATCCGCTCAGCCACGCGTCGGCCTCGGGGCCCGCGGGAACGCCCTCGATCTTGTCCCGGAACAGCTGCACCGTGACGGTGCCCTGCCCGGCGGGGTCGGGAACGGTGACGTCCAGCGGCTCCCGGCCCGGAGCGCTGAGCCGGACACCGCCGCCCGGCAGCGGCTGTGCGGCGGCCAACGCCAGCCGCGCGTCCTGGCGTTGGGTGATCATGTGGCCGTTGTCGTCGGCCAGCATCCAGCGGCGGTCCCCGGCGAGCCCCCACGGCTCGACGAACGCCTCGTCGGCGGTGCAGCCGGTCAGCGACTTGACGGGATAGAAGTTGATCGCGGTCAGTACTGGCGTGGACATGAAGTCATCTTGCCATCCGCGCCGGGCGGTTGACCCGGCACCCGGCCGGTCAACCCGCTCCGACGTCTCCGCTCTGTCTCCTGGTCGTCCCCTGGCCGCCCCGGAGGCCGGTGGGGCCGCTGCCGACGAATCGGAAGTACGGCTAGTAACCACCCTGATTCGGGTGCTGCCGGTTGTACGGGTCCTCGTACGACGCGGGCGCGGCGGGGCGGGGCGCCACGGGGCGCATCGCGTCGAAGCCGGCCGGGTTCGCCGAGGCCGCGCCGGGGCGCGGCTGCTGGTACTGCTGAGGGCCCGGGTAGCCGCGCGGCGCCGCCGTCTGCTGCGGGATGTACGGCGCGGGCGTCTGCTGGAGACCCGCGGGCTGCGGGGCGGGCGGCTGCTGCTGCGCCTGCTGGTACCCGTACTGCGGGG
>NZ_JAINFC010000299.1 GCF_020740835.1 Streptomyces sp. UNOC14_S4 | reverse complement strand
GCCTTCGAGGTGATCTACCTCCTGGAGGCCGACGACGAGGCCGTGGCCCGGCTGCGGACGCGGCTCGACGCGCTCGGCGACTCCCTCGTCGTCGTCGGCGGGGATGGCCTGTGGAACGTCCATGTCCACGTGGACGACGCCGGGGCCGCCGTGGAGGCCGGCATCGACGCCGGGCGCCCCCACCGCGTCCGCATCACCCACTTCGGCTCCGCGGCCGAGGCGGCCCGTACCCGGGAGCCCGTGCAGCGGGCTGTGGTCACGGTCGTGCCGGGCGAGGGCCTGGCCGGGCTGTGCGCGGAGGCCGGAGCCACCGTCGTGGCGGCCCGGCCGGGCGAACCGCCCGCCAGCGGCGAGCTGGTCGAGGCCGTCCGGCGCGCGCACGCCCGCGAAGTGCTGCTGCTGCCCAACGACCCCGAGCTGCGGCACGCCGCCGCGGCCGCCGCCGAGCAGGCCCGCGCCGAGGGCGTACGCGTCGCCCTCATCCCCACCCGCTCCCCGGTCCAGGGCATCGCCGCCCTCGCCGTCCACGAGCCGGGCCGCCGCTTCGACGAGGACGTCGTCGCCATGACCGCGGCCGCGGGCGCCACCCGCTACGCCGAGCTCGCCGTCGCCGAACGGCAGTCCTGGACCATGGCGGGCGTCTGCCAGGCGGGCGACGTCCTCGGGCTCATCGACGGCGACGTCGCCGTCATCGGCACGGACCTCACGGCGACCGCCGGGACCGTCCTCGACCGGATGCTCGCGGCGGGCGGCGAGATGGTCACCCTCGTCCTCGGTGCCGGGGTGCCGAGCGCGGTGGCCGACCAGCTGGAGCGGCACGTGCGCGCCGCCCACCTGGCCGTGGACACCGTCGTCTACCGCGGCGGCCAGCAGACGGCCCCCTTGCTCATCGGCATCGAGTGACGGCGGTCACCTGACACCCACTGACAACCACGCCGCGCTGTGTCCCCGGTTGTCAGAGCCATGGTGTGCAATGGACCACGTGCCCGCGCTCCACGAACCCCTCAGGAAAGTCCTCGGCGGCAACACCGCGAAGGTGATGGCCGAGCATCTCGACCTGCACACCGTCGGCGACCTGCTGCACCACTACCCGCGCCGCTACGCCGAGCGCGGCGAGCTCACCCGCCTCGCCGACCTGCCGCTCGACGAGCACGTCACCGTCGTCGCCCAGGTCGCCAAGGCGGCCATGAAGACCTTCAACCACGGCCGGGGCGTCCGCCTGGAGGTCGTGGTCACCGACGGCAGCGGCTCGCTGACCCTCGTCTTCTTCGGCCGGGGCGCCTACGCGCGGGAGAAGGAGCTGCTGCCCGGGCGCCGCGGCATGTTCGCGGGCAAGGTCTCCGTCTTCAACCGCACCCGCCAGCTCCTCCACCCCGACTACGAGCTCCTCGACAAGGACAGCGGCGCCGACGCCGCCGAGTCCTTCGCGAATCGCCTCCTGCCGATCTATCCGGCGTGCAAGCAGTTCCAGTCCTGGAAGCTCACCAAGGCCGTCGACACCCTGCTGGACCTCTTCGAGGCCGAGCAGTGGCAGGACCTCGTCGACCCCCTGCCCCCGGCCCTGCGCGAGGGCCGCGGCCTCGACGAGCTCCCGGACGCCTTCCGCAAGGTCCACCGCCCGCGCTCCAAGGCCGACATCGAGGACGCCAGGGCCCGGCTGAAGTGGGACGAGGCGTTCGTCCTCCAGACCGCCCTCGCCCGCCGCAGGCACACCGACTCCCAGCTGCCCGCCGTCGCCCGCAAGCCCGTCGAGGGCGGCCTCCTCGACGCCTTCGACGCCAAGCTCCCCTTCACCCTCACCGACGGCCAGCGCACGGTCTCGGCCGAGATCTTCACCGACCTGGCCACCGAACACCCCATGCACCGCCTCCTCCAGGGCGAGGTCGGCAGCGGGAAGACCATGGTCGCCCTGCGCGCCATGCTCGCCGTCGTGGACGCCGGGGGACAGGCCGCGATGCTCGCCCCCACCGAGGTGCTCGCCCAGCAGCACCACCGGTCGGTCACCGAGATGATGGGCGAGCTCGCCGAGGGCGGGCTGCTCGGCGGCGCGGACCAGGGCACCAAGGTGGTGCTGCTCACCGGCTCCATGGGCACGGCGGCCCGCCGCCAGGCCCTGCTCGACCTGGTCACCGGCGAGGCCGGGATCGTCATCGGCACCCACGCCCTGATCGAGGACAAGGTGCAGTTCCACGACCTCGGCCTGGTCGTCGTGGACGAGCAGCACCGCTTCGGTGTCGAGCAGCGCGACGCCCTGCGGACGAAGGGGAAGCAGCCGCCCCACCTGCTGGTGATGACCGCCACCCCGATCCCGCGGACCGTCGCCATGACCGTCTTCGGCGACCTGGAGACCTCCGTCCTCGACCAGCTCCCGGCCGGGCGCTCGCCCATCGCCACCCATGTGGTGCCCGCCAAGGACAAGCCGCACTTCCTGGCCCGTGCCTGGGAGCGCGTCCGCGAGGAGGCCGAGAGCGGCCACCAGGCGTACGTCGTCTGCCCCCGCATCGGCGACGACGCCGCGGAGGAGGGCGCCCCCGCGGGCGCCCCGGCGAAGGCTCCCAAGGCCCGCAAGAAGGCCGCGGACGAGCAGGAGCCCTCCCCGGAGGACCTGGAGGAGAAGCGCCCGCCGCTCGCCGTCCTCGACATCGCGGCCCAGCTCACCGCCGGGCCCCTGCGCGGGCTGCGCGTGGAGGTGCTGCACGGCCGCATGCAGCCGGACGCCAAGGACGACGTCATGCGCCGCTTCGCCGCGGGCGAGGCCGACGTCCTGGTCGCCACCACGGTCATCGAGGTCGGGGTGAACGTCCCCAACGCCACCGCCATGGTGATCATGGATGCCGACCGGTTCGGCGTCTCCCAGCTCCACCAGCTGCGCGGCCGCGTCGGCCGCGGCTCGGCCCCCGGCCTGTGCCTGCTGGTCAGCGAGATGCCGGAGGCCAGCCCCGCCCGCGCCCGGCTGGCCGCGGTGGCGAGCACCCTGGACGGCTTCGAGCTCTCCCGTATCGACCTGGAGCAGCGCCGCGAGGGCGACGTCCTCGGCCAGGCACAGTCCGGCGTCCGCTCGTCCCTGCGGATGCTCGCCGTCATCGAGGACGAGGAGATCATCGCCGCCGCCCGGGAGGAGGCCACCGCCGTCGTCGCCGCAGACCCCGAGCTCGCGCACCTGCCCGAGCTGCGCACCGCCCTGGACGCCCTCCTGGACCGCGAGCGCGAGCAGTACCTCGACAAGGGATGACAAGGGGTGACAAAGGAGGTGGCAAGGGGTGACAGGAAGTGGCCTCCCGCCACGGCCTACGCTGAGTGAGGGGCGCCCGCGCCCCACGGACACCACCACGGAGAGGACCCCATGACCCGCGTGATCGCCGGCGCCGCCGGCGGACGCCGCCTGGCCGTGCCCCCCGGCACCGGCACCCGCCCGACCTCCGACCGGGCGCGCGAAGGCCTGTTCTCCACCTGGGAGTCGCTCTTCGGCCCCCTCGCCGGCGCCCGCGTGCTCGACCTGTACGGCGGCTCGGGCGCGGTCGGCCTGGAGGCGCTCTCGCGCGGTGCCGCGCACACCCTGCTCGTGGAGGCCGACGCCCGCGCGGTGCGCACCATCCGGGACAACGTCCGTGCCGTCGGCCTGCCCGGCGCCGAGGTGCGGGCGGGCAAGGCGGAGCAGGTCCTCGCGGGCCCCGCCCCCGCGAGCCCGTACGACGTGGTCTTCCTGGACCCGCCCTACGCCGTGGGCGACGAGGAGCTGCGGGAGATTCTCCTCACACTCCTGGTCAAGGGCTGGCTTGCGGAGGACGCGCTGGTCACCGTGGAGCGGAGCACCAGGGGCGGGGAGTTCCCCTGGCCGGACGGCTTCGAGCCACTGAGGGCCCGTCGCTACGGCGAGGGGACGCTTTGGTACGGTCGCGCCGCCTCGACGTGCACTGCCGAGACACCATCTCACTGCGCGTCATGAATGGACCGGAGAGCGAGGAACCACAGTTGCGCCGCGCCGTCTGTCCGGGGTCGTTCGACCCCGTCACCAATGGACATCTCGACATCATTGCCCGCGCCTCCAAGTTGTACGACGTCGTACATGTAGCGGTGATGATCAACAAGTCGAAGCAGGGCCTGTTCACGGTCGAGGAGCGGATCGATCTGCTCCGCCAGGTGACCGCCGAGTACGGCAACGTCGAGGTCGAGGCCTTCCACGGCCTCCTCGTCGACTTCTGCAAGCAGCGCGACATCCCCGCCATCGTCAAGGGGCTGCGGGCCGTCAGCGACTTCGACTACGAGCTCCAGATGGCCCAGATGAACAACGGGCTCTCGGGCGTGGAGACCCTCTTCGTCCCCACCAACCCCACCTACAGCTTCCTCTCCTCCAGCCTCGTGAAGGAGGTCGCGGCCTGGGGCGGCGACGTCTCCCACCTCGTGCCGCCGCTGGTGCTCGAGGCGCTGAACGAGCGACTGCGCAGCGCCTGACCTGCCGACGGCTCGTCACCGGGTGTCGGGCGGGGGTCGACTGGCCTTACAGTCGACCCCGTTCGTGCCCCGTCGTCAGAAGAGAGTGGCGAGCGCCCAGGTGGACGTCCAGAAGAAGCTCGACGAGATCGTCCGGACCGTCGCCGGCGCCCGGTCCATGCCCATGTCGGCCTCCTGCGTCCTCAACCGGGCGGAACTGCTGGCCCGCCTTGAGGAGGTACGGGCGGCCCTGCCCAGCTCCCTCGCCCAGGCCCAGGAGCTGATCGGCGGGCGCGACCAGCTCGTCGCCCAGGCCCGTGAGGAGGCGGAGCGCATCCTCGCCTCCGCCCACGCCCAGCGCGGCAGCCTGATCTCCGACACCGAGGTGGCCCGGAGCTCCCAGGAGGAGGCCGACCGCATCCTCGCGGAGGCCCGCCTGGAGGCCGAGCGCATCCGCGCCGAGGCCGACGACTACGTGGACGGCAAACTCGCCAATTTCGAGGTCGTCCTCACCAAGACCATCGCCTCCGTCGACCGCGGCCGCGAGAAGCTGCTCGGCCGCCCGGACGGCACCGGCCCGGACGGCGACGACGGCCTCGACGACCTGCCGGAACGCAGCGCCGACCCGCAGACCCAGCGGCAGCGCGCCGACGCCTACGCGGACGCCCGGCTCGGCGCCGTCTCCGCCGTCCTGGGCAAGACCCTCGAAGCGGTCGGCCGCGGCCGCGACAAGCTGCTCGGCGCACGCCCCACGGACGAGCTCGGCGCCCACATGGCGGCCCAGGACGGCCTCCCCGGCGCCCGCCCGGCCAGCGACGCCGACTTCCTCGCCGAGCTCGCGGCCTCCCAGGACCCCGTCACGCCCCCGCCCGCGCAGCCCGACTACTGGCAGAGCCCGCCCGCGCCGACGGCGCCGGTGTACGAGCCCGATCCGTACGCCTACCAGCAGGGGTACGCCCAGCAGCCCGACCCGTACGCCGTCCAGGGCGGCTACGCGCAGCAGACGGACCCGTACGCCTGGCCGTACGACCAGAGCGGCGGCTACGGGCACCAGAACGGCCACCAGAACGGCCATCAGGGCTCTCAGCAGCCGCACCAGGCCCACGAGCCCCAGCAGGCCCAGCAGCAGCCGCAGCTCGACGAGACGAGCCTTTTCGACACGAGCATGATCGACCTCGATCAGCTGCGCCGGTTCGAGCAGGGTCGCTGACCGGGCGCGGCGACGTCGCGGATGGCCGGAAGCCCGGTGCCGATTGGGTGTACGGCGAACCGTCGAGTATTCTGGCCATTCGGTCGCGTGTGCATTCGCGATCAGGGCTGCCCGGGACGCGTTTTTCCGCGTCGGGCGGCCGTCGCCGCAGCGTAGAAAGCAGGAAGCCCTGAACGCCCGCCTTGATCACCGTTCCCCTCTCGTGTTCGACACACGCGAGCTGGGGCGGCGTCCCGGTGCGCTGAAGAGGGTCTCCCGTTCCATCGAGGCACCCGCCGACCTCGGCATCGAGGTCATCGGCGTCGCCGAGGGCGCGACGGTGGAGCTCTCCCTCCGCCTGGAGTCGGTCATGGAAGGGGTGCTTGTCACAGGCACCGCCCGTGCACCGCTGACGGGGGAGTGCGTAAGGTGTCTGGAGCCGCTGGAGCGAGAGCTCGAAGCGGACTTCCAGGAGCTCTTCTCCTACCCCGACGCCGACGCCCGGAGCCGCATCGCGGACACGGACGTCGACGCCGAGGACGACGAGGAGGAGATGCTCTTCCTCGAGGACGATTTCTTCGACCTCGAACCCGTGCTGCGTGACGCGGTGGTGCTCTCACTGCCGCTGCAGCCGGTGTGCCAGGAAGACTGCCCTGGTCTGTGCTCCGAGTGCGGCGCGCGGCTGGCGGACGACCCGGACCACCACCACGAGTCGGTCGACATTCGTTGGGCGGCACTGCAGGGACTCGCCGGATCCGAGATGGACGGCGAGAAGGACAACGCACCCCGCTCCGGCGGGGATGACTCACAGGAGAAGTAGCCGTGGCTGTTCCGAAGCGGAAGATGTCGCGCAGCAACACGCGCCACCGCCGGTCGCAGTGGAAGGCTGCGGTCACCCCCCTGGTTGCGTGCGAGCGCTGCCAGGAGCCGAAGCAGCAGCACATCGCGTGCCCGAGCTGCGGCACCTACAACAAGCGCCAGGTCCTCGCGGTCTGATCGGCGGGTGACAGGCTCTATGTCAGACGCCACTACGCCGTCCCGCAACCGCGGGAACGACTCCAAGGCGCCGGCGGACACGGCCTCGTCCCACACGCTTCTGGAAGGGCGGCTCGGGTACACACTCGAGTCCGCCCTTCTGGTGCGTGCGCTGACCCACCGTTCCTATGCATATGAGAACGGCGGGCTGCCCACCAACGAGCGGCTGGAGTTCCTCGGTGACTCCGTCCTCGGCCTGGTGGTCACGGACACGCTGTACCGCATCCATCCCGACCTGCCCGAAGGCCAGCTGGCCAAACTGCGGGCCGCGGTGGTCAACTCCCGTGCGCTGGCGGAGGTCGGCCGTGGTCTCGACCTCGGCTCCTTCATCCGCCTCGGGCGCGGCGAGGAAGGCACCGGCGGCCGTAACAAGGCATCCATCCTCGCGGACACCCTCGAAGCGGTGATCGGCGCGGTCTATCTCGACCAGGGGCTCGACGCGGCGGGGGAGCTGGTGCACCGGCTCTTCGACCCGCTGATCGAGAAGTCCTCGAACCTGGGCGCAGGCCTGGACTGGAAGACCAGTCTCCAGGAGCTGACGGCCACCGAGGGCCTGGGCGTCCCGGAGTACCTCGTCTCCGAGACCGGCCCCGACCACGAGAAGACCTTCACGGCTGCTGCCCGCGTCGGTGGTGTCGCGTACGGCACCGGCACCGGCCGCAGCAAGAAGGAAGCGGAGCAGCAGGCGGCCGAGGCCGCCTGGCGCGCCATCCACAAGGCCGCGGAGGCTCGCGCCGCCGCGGACGAGAAGGCCGCCGCGGGTGACGCGGCGGGCAGCGAGTCCCGCTGACGCGCATCCGTCGCATCCGTCCATGAACGCTGGGCGGGCCTCCGGGCCCGCCCAGCGTTCATGCATTGCCAGGATCTTTCGTACGTTTCGCTGGAGGAACGACGTGCCCGAACTGCCCGAGGTCGAGGTCGTACGGCGCGGCCTGGAGCGCTGGATCTGCGGGCGCACGGTCGCCGAGGTACAGGTCCTGCACCCGCGCGCGATCCGCCGGCACCTCGCCGGACCCGAGGACTTCGCCGGGCAACTCGCCGGGCACCGCCTCGGCGTCGCGCACCGCCGCGGCAAGTACCTCTGGCTGCCCCTGGAGACCGAGGGCCGGGGCACCCCCGACCGGGCCGTCCTCGCCCACCTCGGCATGAGCGGCCAGCTCCTCGTCCAGCCGCACGACGCCCCCGACGAGAAGCACCTGCGCATCCGGGTCCGCTTCACCGACAGCACCCCCACCGAACTCCGCTTCGTCGACCAGCGCACCTTCGGCGGCCTGTCCCTGCACGACGCCGTGCCCGGCGACCCGGACGCCCTCCCGGACGTCATCGCCCACATCGCCCGCGACCCGCTGGACCCCGCCTTCGACGACGAGGCCTTCCACGCGGCACTGCGCCGCCGCCGTACGACCGTCAAGCGCGCCCTGCTCGACCAGTCGCTGATCAGCGGCGTCGGCAACATCTACGCCGACGAGGCGCTGTGGCGCTCGCGGCTGCACTACGAACGCCCCACCGCGACCCTGACCCGCCCGCGCACCGCCGAACTCCTCACCCACATCCGCGAGGTGATGAACGAGGCCCTGGCCGTCGGCGGCACGAGCTTCGACAGCCTCTACGTCAACGTGAACGGTGAATCCGGCTACTTCGACCGGTCGCTGGACGCGTACGGGCGTGAGGACGAGCCGTGCCGGCGGTGTGGCGCCGCGATTCGGCGGCGGCCGTGGATGAACCGGTCCAGTTATTTTTGCCCTCGGTGTCAGCGGGCTCCTCGCGTTTGACGGTTGCGCCTGCCGGGGTGCCTCTTGCGCTCCGCGCGCGGCTGCGGGCCGGTGGGGGCTTGTCGCGCAGTTCCCCGCGCCCCTGATGAGGCGCCCCGTACCGCCCTAGTAACCGAAGTCCTGGGTCCACCATGGGCCGCCCGCGCCGGAGTTGATGCCGATGCCCAGCGTGCGGTAGTCGCCGTTGAGGATGTTCGCCCGGTGGCCGCTGCTGTTCATCCAGGCTTCCATGACGGCCCGCGCGTCCGGCTGGCCGCGCGCGATGTTCTCGCCGCCGAGGTTCTCGATGCCGCGCCGTGCGGCCCGGTCCCAGGGGGAGCGGCCGTCCGGGTCCGTGTGCGCGAAGAAGCCGCGCCGGGCCATGTCGTCGCTGAACGCCTGGGCCAGCGCCGCCAGCCGGGGGCTCGCGGCCAGCGGCCGGACCCCCGCCTTCGCCCGTTCCTCGTTGACCAGCGCGAGGATCTGGGCGACGGGAGCGGCCGGGAGACCGACCGTCTCGGGCGCGGGTGTGTGGATGCCGGGGTCCGTACGGGACGGGTTCGCGGAGCCGGTCTCCGGGACGTGGGCCGGGAGTGTGTGCGCCTCGCTGCCCGGGTCGATGCCGCCCTCGGGGGCGCTTTCGGCGGACTGGTCCGGCTGCCCCGATGGCGTGTCGACGGGCGCGGAGGACGGGGGAGTGGCGTCCGAAGGAGCGGACCGGCTGTCCGGGCGTTCCGCCTCACGGCTCACCGGGAGCCCGCCACGGTCGGGAGCGGGCTGCCGGAGCGTCGGCGGGGCGCGGAAGACGGGCGGGTCCTCGGCCTGCACCTGTCCGCCGGGGCTGCCGCCGCCCAACTGCAGGGTGTCGCCGCCGGAGAACAGGCCGGAGGCCATCGCGACCACTCCCATCGCCATCGCGGCCGACGCGCCCAGCAGCCCGGTCCGCACCGGGGCCGTCCGGCCGCGGCGGCGCGTGGTCCGGTGCCTGCCCGCCTCGGCGGGGTCGTCGGGCCTGGCGGACGACCTGGAAGCCGGACCGGAAGCCGGAGGGGAGGAAGGGGGGAAGGCGCCCGGGGAGCCGGGAGAGCCTGGGG
>NZ_JAINFC010000298.1 GCF_020740835.1 Streptomyces sp. UNOC14_S4 | reverse complement strand
CACCGCGTGTCCCCCCGGCCGCAGCACCCGCCCCAGCTCGCCGACGGCCCGCCCCAGGTCCTCCTGGTGCGTCAGGCCCAGACAGCGCGTCACCAGGTTGAACCCGCCGTCCGCGAACGGCAGCGCCACCATGTCCGCGACCGCGAAGGCGCTGCCGGGCAGCCGGTGCCGGGCCCGCGCCAGCATGGCGGGCGAGGCGTCGGTACCCACGACCCGGTGGCCCAGCGCCGCGAGCCGCTCGGTCTGCCGTCCCGTCCCGCAGGCCACATCGAGCGCCCGCCCGGCCGGAAGACCGGACAGGGCGCCCGCGAGGGCTCGGTCGGCGAGGGCCGTGATCGCGTTGGGGTAGCCGTCGTACGACGCCGACCAGGCCGCGTAGCCGTCCAGGACGGGCCGTTCCTCGACGGTCACGTGCCCGGGCCCGGCCGCCGTGTCCCCGGGCGCGTCCCGCGCGGACCACCTTCGGCAGAGTTCGGCGGTCTCCGCGATCCGCGCGGCGGAGCTCTCCGCGTCGCCGGTCAGCCAGGACCGCAGCAGCGCCAGGCCCTCGACGCCGAGCAGATAGTGGACGAACGGGAAGGCCGTGGGCACCGCTGCCTCCCGGAGATCGAAGCGTCCGGCCCCGGGCGGAGCGGGCCGCGTCCGCCCAGCACACCGGGGCATGATGCCGCAGGGCCCCGCACGATGGCCACGGTGCCCCCCTCGCGCCGCTACTGCCGCTGCCGCGTCGGCCGGGCCTTCGCCCGGTGCTCGTGCGCCGGGCACTCCCGCGTCACCCCACGCGCCCCGGACATGCGCTCTCGTGCTGCGGCCGGGGAGGCGCCAGACTGTGGCCCCTCACCGCTTCCCACTTCCGGAGAGCGGGCCGTACACGGCATACCCCGGGGGAGGATCGGTGAAGGTCTGTTCCTGGAACGAGTGGGATCCGCTGAAGCATGTCGTCATCGGCCGGGCCGACGGCACCATGGTGCAGGCTCCCGAGCCGGCGGTCGTCCGGGACTGGCCCGAACACGGCTTTCCCCGCGGAACGTACGGGCCGTTGCCCGAGGAGATGACGGCCGCGGCCAACGAGCAGCTGGACGCCTTCACCCGCATCCTCGAAGCACGCGGCATCCGGGTCGACCGGCCCCGGCCACTGGACTTCAGCCGGCCGGTCGCCACCCCGGAGTGGACGCAGCAGAGCATGTTCGGTGCCATGCCGGTCCGGGACGTCCTGGTGGTGATCGGGAACGAGCTGCTCGAGGCGACCATGTCGTTCCGCAGCCGCTGGTTCGAGTACCTGGCCCACCGGCCATTGATCGAGGCATACTTCCGCGCCGACCCGGACATGCGCTGGGAGGCGGCCCCCAAGCCCCGGCTGACCGAGGCGTCGTACCGGCCGGGCTTCTGGGAGGAGTTCGGGGCCCTGCCGTTCGAGGAACAGATCGCCCGGGTCAGGGCCGGGAAGCTGGTGCTGACCGAGGCCGAGCCGCTCTTCGACGCCGCGGACATCGCCCGCTGCGGCAAGGACCTGTTCGTCCAGCAGTCCCTCGCCACCAACGCGGCGGGGATCCGCTGGCTCCGGCAGCATCTGCCGCGGCACCGCGTGCACGGGGTGACGTTCGGCAACGCGCACCCCATGCACATCGACGCCACCTGGGTGCCGCTGCGCCCCGGCCTCGTCCTGCACTGCGCCGAGCGGCCCGCCGAGGAGGAGCTGCTGCACCACCTCAAGATCAACGACTGGCAGGTCGTCCGGGCCGCCACTCCCGGGCGCCAGGCACCGCCGCCACTGTCCGCGTGCAGCCGCTGGCTGTCGATGAACGTGCTGGTCCTGGACCCCGGCACGGTCTGCGTGGAAGCGAGCGAGACCGCGCAGATGGAACAGCTCGACCGGCTGGGGTTCGAGGTCGTCCCGGTACCGTTCTGGGACGTGGCCCCCTTCGGCGGCGGACTGCACTGCGCCACGCTCGACGTCCACCGCGAAGGCGTACTCGAGGACTACTTCCCCCGGCGGTCAGGCAGGTTCTGAGACCGGGAGTCAGCGCCCGTGATGGATGTCCTCGGTGATGCAAGTGGTGTCGCTGAGCACAGCGACGTTGGGGTTGCCGCAGTTGTTGCTGTGCCCGGTCGCGTTCCAGGCGGCGACATTGGACAGCAGCCCGCTGTCCACCCGCTCGCCGCCCGGCCGGTCATGGCCGACGTGGTCGTGCCCGGCCCGGCAGACCGACTTCACTCCCACGCTGCCGATGGGGGCTCCGCACTGGTTGGCGTGGCCCGTGCTGGTGCTGCTGCCCAGCACCGACAGAACACCGCCCACAATGTCCTCACCGCCCGTGCCCTTGCCCGCGTGGGCGTAGGCCGCACTTCCACCTCCGCACACGGTGATCGCCGAAATAGCCAGTACGGCCAGGATCCTGGCGCCGCGAGTCATGGTGACCATCCCTTCCCTGAGTCTCCCCGAGCCGAGCGGACCACCCTGCACGGTCCGCTTGTACTAACCTCCGAAGATCGGAAAAGGCACGCCTCCGTGCGAGCCACCTCCGTCGGCAGCAAGGTCACAAGACGGCACGCACGACGGGCCCTCCGTCAGGAACAGCCCATGTACCGCACCATGCGCCGTGGAGTACGACGGCTGTATACCGCCGCCGTGCGTGCCCGCGCCGGAGCGGATCACCGAGTACCCCAACCCCATGGACCTGAGCAAGGAGCTGCAGCGGCAGCTGAGAGACTGGAGCAACTGGCAGGCGGCCGGACCCGCCGTGGACAGCTCCTGGGCCCCCTACCCGGATTCGTTCTACGACAGCCGGCTGTCCGTCGCCCCGGGCTGGAAGGCCAGCGGCTGGCCCCCGTGGGGCCTCACCGATCCCATTGCCCGCTTCTGCACCGCCTGTGGCGCCAGGATGGCCCCCTGCCGACCATCGCCTCGAACGAAACGAATGGGACAGCAGCAACACGGGTTGGGTCCCGTACGAGGATCAACACCTCGCCTCCCTCGACGACGCCCGTGCGGCGAACCCGCCCGAGGTCCAGGTCTCCAAGGGCAACCATCTGCAGCTCTACGTCTGCCCGGAGTCCCCGGATCACCCGCACACATCCCTGATCCAGTGAGCTATTGCTGAGGTCCTCCGCGACGCCAGGTGTCACACACTCTCAACGCCGCCGTCACCGTTGCCGAACGCGCCGTCGAGCAGCTGGGCGTCGCTGACTCCGCCCGCGGTACCGCCACCCCTCGCGGACCTGCGCGGACGGCTCGCCGCCCACCGCACCACCCGGCTTGTCGCCGGCTTCCTCGGCCTCATCGCGTAGCCGCGGGTGCCCTGGCCGAGGAAGGACCTTTGCCCCGCACGGTTCCCTGACCGGGCGTCAATGCGCGGCCGGTACAGGCTCGCCGGGAGGTCCGTATCCGCCTCCGCCCGGGGTCTCCACCACCAGGACGTCGCCGGGCAGTACCTCGGCCGAGTCGCTGCCTGCCAGTGGTGTGACAGTGCCGTCGGATCGTTCCACGCGGTTCGAGCCCAGGGCGCCCGGGTGGCCGCCGGCCATGCCGTAGGGCGGGATCCGCCGGTGGCCGGAGAGGGTGCTCACCGTCATCGGTTCGCGGAATTCGAGCCGTCGTACGGTGCCACCGCCGCCGCGCCAGCGGCCCTCGCCCCCGCTGCCGGTGCGGACGGCGAACTCCCGGAGCAGGACGGGCAGCCGCCACTCGAGCACCTCCGGGTCGGTGAGGCGGGAGTTCGTCATGTGGGTCTGGACCGCGGACGCGCCGTCGAACCCCGGGCCTGCGCCGGAGCCGGAGGCGACGGTCTCGTAGTACTGGTGGCGGTCGTTGCCGAAGGTGACGTTGTTCATCGTGCCGGACCCCTCCGCCTGGGCGCCGAGCGCGGCGTAGAGCGCGCCGACGACGGCCTGGGACGTCTCGACGTTGCCGGCGACGATGGCGGCCGGATACTCGGGGGCGAGCATCGACCCCGGCGGGACGACGATGCGCAGGGGGCGCAGACAGCCGTCGTTGAGCGGGATGTCCTCGTCGACGAGTGTCCGGAAGACATACAGCACGGCGGCGTTCACCACGGCGGTGGGCGCGTTGAAGTTCGTCGCCAGCTGGGCGGAGGTACCGGTGAAGTCGATGGTCGCCGACCGGTGCCGGCGGTCGATCCGGACGCTCACGGCGATGACCGCGCCGGAGTCCGTCTCGTAGCGGTACGCGCCGTCGGAGAGACGGTCGATCGCCCGACGGACGGCTTCCTCGGCGTTGTCCTGGACGTGGCGCATGTACGCCTGCACCGCGTCCAGGCCGAAGTGGCCGATCATCTTGCCGACCTCCTCGACGCCCTTGCGGTTGGCGGCGATCTGGGCCCTCAGGTCGGCCAGGTTGGTGCCGGGGCTACGGGACGGATAGCGGGCCGACGTCAGGAGTTCCCGGGTCTCGGCCTCACGGAACCTGCCGTCCTCGACGAGCAGCCAGTTGTCGAAGAGCACGCCTTCCTCGTCGATCTCGTGGCTGTTCGCCGGCATGGAGCCGGGCGTCAGTCCGCCGATCTCCGCGTGGTGACCCCGGGACGCGACGAAGAAGAGGATCCCGGGGCGGGGGGCTCCGTCCCGTTCGTCGAAGACAGGGGTCACCACGGTGACGTCGGGCAGGTGGGTGCCGCCGTGGTAGGGGTCATTGACGGCGTAGGACTCGCCGGGCCTCATCTCCCCGGACCGCCGGCGGATCACTTCCCTGACGGCGGTTCCCATGGATCCGAGGTGTACGGGGATGTGCGGGGCGTTGGCGACGAGGTTGCCCTCGGGGTCGAACAGCGCGCAGGAGAAGTCCAGCCGCTCCTTGATGTTGACGGACTGCGCCGTGGCCTCCAGCCGGGCCCCCATCTGCTCGGCGACCGACACGAAGAGGCTGTTGAAGATCTCCAGCATGACGGGGTCGGCCCGGGTCTCCACGTCGGGCGCGGGCGCCGGGGCGGTGCGTTCGACGAGCAGGTGCCCGGTCTCCGTCACCCTGGCCCGCCAGCCGGGCTCCACCACGGTGGTCGCGTTGGCCTCGGTGATGAGGGCGGGGCCCGACACCTCGGCTCCCGGACGCAGGCGTTCACGTTCCCGGAGGGCAACGTCGCGCCACGTTCCGCCCGTACAGAGCGGGACCGTTCCGGCGTCCGGACCGTCGGCGGCCTCCGGGGACACCATGGCGAGGCCGCCGAGATCGGGTTGCGGGGTGAGCCCCGTGGCCTCGACGGAGAGGGCCTCGACGACGACAGGGCGGTCGAGGAGGAACGAGTACATCGCCCGGTGGGTCTCCTCGAACTCCTCCAGCATGCCCTGGCGTTCGCCGAGCACCACCGTCACGGCCGTGTCCGTGCCGTCGTAGCGCAGCCGGGCGCGGCCGGCGACCCGGATGCGTTCGGAGGGGATGTCCTCGTCGTACAGCACACCGCGGGCCGTCGTCTCCAGCGCGTCGGCCATGGCGCGAACCTGCGCCATGCTCGCCTCGTCGAGAGGGAGTTCCACCGACCGCTCCACCATGGTGGTGGTGTCGGCCAGACCGATGCCCAGTGCGGAGAGCACCCCGGCCATGGGGGGCACCAGGACCGTGCGGATGCCGAGGGAGTCGGCGACGGCGCAGGCGTGCTGTCCCCCGGCACCGCCGAACGTGGTCAGCGCGTACTCGGTGACGTCGCGTCCTTTCTGCACCGAGATCCGCTTGACGGCGGCCGCCATGTTCGCCACCGCCACCCGTAGAAAACCCTCGGCGACCCGCTCCGGGGTGGGCCGGTCGCCCGTGTGGGCGTGGATCTCGTCCGCGAGCTCGGTGAAGCGGCGACGCACGACGTCGCGGTCCAAAGGCTGGTCGCCTCCCGGTCCGAACACGCTGGGGAAGTGGTCGGGCTGGATACGGCCCAGCATCACGTTGGCGTCCGTGACGGTCAGGGGGCCGTCGGCGCGGTAGCAGGCGGGCCCCGGATGGGCCCCGGCGGAGTCCGGGCCGACGCGGTAGCGGCCGCCGTCGAAGTGCAGGACGGAGCCCCCGCCGGCGGCGACGGTGTGGATGTCCAGCATGGGCGCCTGCAGCCGGACCCCGGCCACCTGGGAGGTGACCACTCGCTCGAAGGCGTCGGCGAAGTGCGACACGTCCGTCGAGGTGCCGCCCATGTCGAAACCGATGACCTTCCGGAAGCCCGCCAGCCGCGACATACGGGCCATGCCGACGATGCCGCCCGCCGGTCCGGACAGGATGGCGTCCTTGCCCCGGAAGTGACCGGCCTCGGCGAGGCCCCCGTTGGACTGCATGAACAGCAGGCGCACGCCCGGCAGCCGGTGCGCCACCTGCTGGACGTAGCGGCGCAGGACGGGGGAGAGGTAGGCGTCCACGACGGCCGTGTCGCCGCGCGGCACCAGCTTCATCAGACGGCTGACCTCGCTCGACAGGGAGACCTGCGGGAAGCCGATCCGCTCCGCGAGCTTCCCGACCGCTTCCTCGTGCGCCGGGTGCAGATGGCTGTGCATACACACCACCGCGACGGCGCCCAGGCCGTCGTCGCGGGCCCGTCGCAGGTCCGCGGCGAGGCCGTCCACATCGGGCGGCAGCAGGACTTCACCGTCGGCCGTGACACGCTCGGACACCTCCAGAACCCGCTCGTACAGCACTTCCGGCAGGACGATCTCCCGGTCGAAGAGCCGGGGACGGTTCTGGTAACCGATGCGCAGAGCGTCCCGGAACCCGCGGGTGATCACCAACGCCGTACGCTCGCCCTTGCGCTCCAGGAGGGCGTTGGTGGCCACGGTGGTGCCCATGCGCACCACCTCTACAGCGCCGGGCCGGATCTCCTGGCCTTCGCGCAGGCCGAGCAACCGGCGGATCCCCTCCACTGCCGCGTCGTCGTAGCGGGCCGGATCCTCCGAGAGGAGCTTGCGGGCGAGCAGCCGACCGTCCGGGCTCCGGGCGACGACGTCGGTGAACGTGCCTCCCCGGTCGACCCAGAACTGCCAGCCGTGACCGTCGCCCGACGACGCCATGCCGTCCCTTTCTCCGCTGCTCACCACACCCCGCCGGTCGCCGACCGAGGCGGGTCTTCAGCATGGCCCGGCCGGTCGCGTTTCGCGGCGCAACGCACCCGAGAGCCGTACTGAGAAGCGGAACGCCTCGGAACGCCTTCGAACGGAGGCCGACCGCCGATGACGGGTCTGACGGTTGGCGCCTGCAGGGAGACCGCCCCGAGCGAGCGACGCGTCGCGCTCGCACCGGAATCGGTCCGGCCCTTGCCTGGGTTTGAGCCTGGGCCTGGCCGTGGCTAACGCTGTACCTCCACCGTGCTGCGCCGCTGTCGCCATGGGCGGCGATGGGAGAGAATGGGCAGGTGCCGGAGAGGAATATCGAGTTCGGGAAATATGGTGCGAGAGGGGTGCGGGGCAGTGATCTGGTCGCGCGGCGGTTGGATGAGCTTGCCGGGGGTATTGCCACTCCGGTCACGGTCAGGCGCGGCTGGACGGCGCGTCTGCATTACTTGACCCGTACGGATCATGCGCGTGCGGCTGCGCGGGATGCGGGTCTGACGGTCACGGACCGGACACTGAAGGCGTGGCTGGAGGGCAAACGGTCGCCGTCGAAGGCCAACCTGGCCAGGATCGACGCCGCGTACCGCACGGTACGCCGGCAGAACGTCGCCCGGCACCTCCTCAAGCGCTTGAACCGCGAGGGACGTGGGACCCGGGTGGAGATCCACCCCCTCAACCAGTCCCAGGTGGACCGGCCGCGGCAGCGGGCGGTGGAGTACCGGACGATGAACGTGCGCCGCTGGGACCGTATCGTCGGTTCCTGGGCGGTCGGCGACTACCAGGGCCTCGACGACGTATGGACCACTGATGTGCTCCCGGACCTGGGCAGCCAGTGGGGTGCTTACGAGTACGTCACCAACGTCGGCTTCGCTGCATGAAAGTCCCCGGCAGGAGGTGGTCTCCGACGCCCGTTGTGATGGCGTACTGTGGGGATCACCGACGCGGGGTGGAGCAGCTCGGTAGCTCGCTGGGCTCATAACCCAGAGGTCGCAGGTTCAAATCCTGTCCCCGCTACTGCTGAAGAGGGTCCGGATCCGACGGGATCTGGGCCCTCCCGCATTCCTGGCGGCCCCTGCCGGGGCCACGCTGCTGGTGCGGCGCTTGGTCTGGGCGGTCTGTGCCAAGAGGTCTGGGCGGAGACGGGTCTGGTTGTTTCGTAGGCGCCGCTGCGCCTTGGCGTCTGTGTTTCGTAGGCGGCTTGGTGATCTTGCTTTGGTTTCGCTGGATTGTAGAGGAGCAGAGGAGGGGTGTCGGCGCGTGGACGGCCTTCAGACTCGGCCCCGCCCATCGAAGCCCCGCTGCTCACGGCCGGGACGGCGTGTGGACTGTCGAGGTCCTCTCCCGGGCCGCTGGGGTCGGCCCGGGCTCCTGCCCTGACTGCGGTTGTGCGGTCGGGAGCAGGAGAGTGTGCGCCGTGCTCAGTTGCCCAACGCGCTTTGCCGGGGTGTGCTGACGTATTCGGCCCAGGCGCGGGCTGCTTCGGCGATGGGGGTGGCGCCGGGTACGTGGTCGGCCGCGAGGTCTTGCCAGCGGCGTGTTTCAGCCTGGGTGAAGGCGCGCAGGCCGGGGGGTGTCGCCTGGTGCCATGCGGGTACTTGTGAGGCCCATGCCCAGGCCTGCTCGGGAGTGTGGCCGCCGGTGGAGACCAGCCGCATTCCCCATAGGGCCGCGTCGATCCATGCCGGGCCCAGTGCGGGCCAGGCCCAGTCGACGAGTCGGGCCCGGCCCTGGCAGATGAGGATGTTGGTGGAGGCGGGGTCGGTGTGCAGGAGTTGGGATCCGGTGAGCTGGGTCTGGTCCTGGGGGTCGCAGTAGTAGCCCCAGCGGTCCCATGCGGTGGGCAGCCGCAGTGGTGGCGGGGCGCAGGATGCCAGCTCGCCCAGGGCTGCGGCGACCAGGGGGAGGTCCGGTGATCCGGGGGTGTACTGGGAGATCCGGCCCTGCAAGCCCTCGAAGGCCAGCAGGTGCCAGCCGCAGGCGTGCAGGCGCCACAGGACCCGCGGGGCGCTGGGCGGCAGGAAGGGGTTGACGGCCTCTTCCAGGTCCAGTTCGTCTACGGGCGCCCAGCCGGGTCCCCACCATGACGTGCTGTCGCCGTCGGAGGCACTGACGGAGGCGCTGATGGGGGCGCGGTCGCGCTGTCCCTTGATGAAGACCGTTCCTCCGTCGTGGAGAGACAGCAGCGCCGCGGTCCCGGAGTTGGCTGCGTCCTCCACACTCGCCGCTGTGAACGGCACGCCGAGCCGCCGTGCAACGGCGTCTCTCACCCTCTCGGGCAACTGTGTCCAGCTGAGATGTTCGATTGCCATCAGGTGCCGGGAGGCGGTGGGTGCTGCGGTGGCGAGGGCGGATTCTTGTCCGGCGTCACCGGGCCGGGCGGGCGCCCTTTCGGCGCTGGCTGTGAGTTCTCATTTCTCTTGCGGTAGAGGGATCGCTCTGACCTGCGAGGATGCAGATGGCTGAGGGATGCCTCGCTATGCTTTCTCCGTGCGGATCAGGACCTTGAGCTGCAGTACCGCAGGCCTA
>NZ_JAINFC010000297.1 GCF_020740835.1 Streptomyces sp. UNOC14_S4 | reverse complement strand
ATCCCCACACCCCTGGACGTACGCCGCGCACAGGCCGCCCGCGCCCGCACCGCGACCACGCAACCCCGCGGAACCGCCGCACCCAGACCCGCACCGCTGTCAGCGACACCAGCGGCCGGACGCCGAGTCCGCTGACCGCAGGCCATCCCGCACGAGGCCCTCACCCCCCCCGGTGAGGGCCTTCGTCATGTCGACCCCGCGAACATCCCGGAACCAGTCGCCGGGCGACGAACGTCGTGCGTCGGCAGGCGAGATGGCCATACAGGTAGTCGATTCGCCCAGGGCAGACGCGAAACAGCCGTATCGGACTGGAGAGACGTCGCGGACCCATGTCAAAGTCACTCAGTCCGAAAAACCGCAGGTCAGAGAAGGGATGCCCTCATGACCATCGAGACGACGACACCGGGATTCCGCACCACCCTCGCCGCCCTGCGCCTGCGCGAGTGGCAGATCGGCCCCGGACAGGCCACCCGTGTCCTGAACCAATTCGACGCCGAGGACTACCACTTTGTGGTCGACGACAGAGCCGACGTCCACGTCTCCTCGAAGGACGGCCGCCTCTACCTCGGCTACTTCCCCGAAGGCCGGCCCGGGACAGACGGCGAGGGCTGGAAGATCGCCGTCACCGGCACTGCGGACGTGCCCGGCTGGGCAGCGAGCTTTGAGCCGGCGACCCCAGCCGAACTCATCGCCGCCTTCGTCGCAGCGGTGATCTCCACATCCCGACCCGTCGCCCCATACACAACGACCACAGCGACGATGACCCTCTGACCCATTCCATCCAGCACCGGCACGCCTACCAAGGAGAACGATCTTGCCCCAAAACATCACCGTGCGAGAGCTCGTCCAGCGCCTGCAGACCTACGACGATGACGCCGTCGTCCGCCTCGCCATCAACCCGGACTTCCCCTTCGCGCACTACCCCGGCACGCTGACCGAGGGGCTCGACGACGACGGCAATCGCGCCGTGTTCATCGGCGACGGCGGACAGCAGAGCTACCTGCCCCGCCCCGTCGCCGTAGCCCTGCGATGGACCACCGACACCACCGCGCCGCAAACGCGACGCCGCACGGTACGCGCCACGGCACGCTAACCCGGACGACCACCAGCCACCCCTTCGGCAACCGGAGT
The DNA here is from genome assembly GCF_020740835.1 of Streptomyces sp. UNOC14_S4. Lineage (GTDB taxonomy): Bacteria > Actinomycetota > Actinomycetes > Streptomycetales > Streptomycetaceae > Streptomyces. The sequence continues at coordinate 8,451 of NZ_JAINFC010000297.1, read as the reverse complement.
TCTTCCTGTCCTCGCCCAACCCCGAACAGGTCCACGGCAACCAGCGCACCGGCACCCCCACCGCCGACGCCGACCCGTTCCTCGTCTCCCCGCGCTACCTCGCCGGCAACGACGACCTCCTCGGTGAACACGTCACCAACGCCCTCGTCGACATCGGATGGAGCTGCTGGACCACCCGCACCCAGACCTGCCACCTCCTGGACGCCAACCAACTCCGCGGCGCCGAATGGCTCCCCGGCCACCCGAACGTCCTCATCGACGGCGATCCCGTGGTGTGGGAGTTCTTCGCCCGCACCGAAGTCGCCGCGCCACCCCTGTGGAACGCCTACTTCACGGCCCGCGTCCCCCACGAGCTCGTCACCGCCTTCGCCACCGCTCTGGCCACCGCCCGGGACGTTACCAACGGCATCGAACCCGGCCGGACCCCGCTCGAGCCTCTCGCCGACGCACACTGGTCCACCGACCCGACCGACGCCGGAAACACCTACTACGCCCCGAAACTCCAGGCATGGGTGACCTACGGAGCCGTCTCCGAGGCCATCGAGGACGGCAACCCCATCCCCGACCTACCCGGATACCTCGCCTGGGCCCAAACCGACGACCACCTCCCTCACCAGTGGTGCGCAGCCTTCAGCCCCTCCACCCCCCAAGAGCTCGTCGCCGCGTTCACCACGGCCCTCGCCGACCCCGCCCCCGTGCTCCGCTCTGTCCTCCCACAGGACCCTGGCGGCCACCTCGCGATCCACTTCTCTCGCTGAACCGCACCCGCCGCTGACACAGCTACGGAAGACAGTGAGTCTGCTCGGCCTGTCCCTGACTCGCGCCCGAGGCGCCTTCCCTCTGCGGCCCTCGATGGCGCCGTCCTGGCCGCGTGCAGCAGGACGTCCCCAACCTGCATCTCCGGGGCACCGACGAAACCCATGGACCTGAGGTCGGTCCGCCATTCTGACATCGGTACTTGCCACTCCGCCGAGGTCTTTCCAGCGGATGTGGCCTACGAGGCCCCTTCCGTGATCAGCGGGCGGCCGACATCGGCGATCGCATTCGCCGGGAACCCGTCGCGCAGCAGTGGCAAGGTCTTCTCGAAGTCCGAGAACAGCCCGCCGCCGTCAACGGGCCAGAGTGCTGGGTCAGCGACGGGAACGCCTATGTAGGCCCGACCGGGACCGTCGTCCCAGGTCGGGTCCAGGACGGTCCCATCGGGGCGGACGACCCACGCGTGTGGGAGGTGGAAGACTGCCTCGCCCACGTTGATCAGCGCGAAGCCCTCGGCGTACACCACGCCTTCTGCCTGATGAACTGTGGCATAGCGGGCGGAATTGCCATAGCAGAGCCGGTCAGGCATACCAGTCAGATCGTCCGGGCGTGGCACAGGGGCGAATCTGCGCCCAAGAGCGAGTAGCAGGTGAGCCGAACTCTGATAGGCCCACTCCGGGCGGGCGGCGTAGCCACGGTTGTGGAGAGCCACATGCTTACGGATGAGGTCAAAGAGGTCGTCCTCGGCAGCCAAGAGGGACATGGGTTGGGAGGCGCTGTTCGGCATGCTGCGGTACCTCTCCGGCGACTGGGTGCGATGCGGGTAATCCTCTCTCATCCGCGAGTTTCGTCGGTACAGAACCCAGGCTTCCGCCGGTGCTCCATCACCTCCCTGCGGGTGCTGCACCACCACTTTCCTGCGTGGAGCAGCGCCATGGTCTCGATTACGATCCGAGTTCCACGTCAGCGACCACGCGACGACCGCAGGGAGACATCGCGCCATGGCCACGACCGTTGACATACCCCCGTACATACAGGAGCGCTGCAACGAGCTGGGCGGCGGCGTCAGCTATGCACTGAAGGTTCTGCGTGCGCAGCTCGGAGACGATCCCCTCATGGGAACTCCGCAGGGCGATCCGTCCCTGTACACCGTGGACATCGACGGCGACACCTTCGAGGACTGCCCGGCGCTGCTGGTGCACTACGCCTACGGTCCCCCGCTGCTGGAAGAGGGCCGGGTGGAGATCCGGGGCATCACCGCGACACAGGCGCCCGCCACCGGCAACGACGACCAAGACCAAGTGCCGGATCGCGGTCTGGAAGAGGCGGCGGTGCGGCAGGTCACCGCGGCGTGGCGGCGGATCGAGGCATGGCTGCGCGAGCATGCCCCGGCGTCGTACGCGTCCCTCAAAGCCGGCGCGTCCGTGGAGGAGATCAGCGCGCTGGAGGGGACGCTCGGCCTGCGAGTCCCGGCGGATCTGAAGGCGCTGTGGTCCCTGCACGCCGGTGTCCGCGACGTGCGCGGCGCGGGGTTCCTGCCGGACAACCGCGCGTTGATGGACCTGGAAGCGGTGGCCGCCTTCCACCGGATGCAGATGATGTTCCAGCAGCGCAGCCGTAGTGATGAGGACCCGACGTGGAGGCCGTCGTGGATCCCGTTCTGCTCGTACGGGGTCGACGACCGCAGCTCCGGTCTCTATCTGGACAGCGCTACCGGCGAGTTGGGCTATTTCAGCCGGTACGCGGAGCGCTGGACGGAATACGCGTCACTGACCGTCTACCTGGAAGAGTTCGCCGACGCCTTGGAGGCACCGGGTCTTGTCACGGGTGCCAGGCCGGGTCTTACGGGCGGCGCCCTGGTGTGGGGGCCGCCGAACTATCCGAATCCGGACCATCCGTGGGTGGAGTACACCGGCTGAACGGTCCAGTCGCAGACGCGGTGGTGGGGACCGACTCGGGGTCGGCCCCCACCGGCATGTTCAGGCGGCGCTGTTACGCCTTGCGCCAGACGCAGGTGGTGCTGGTGTTCGCGCAGTGCTCGAAGCCCGGGTTTCTGACGAAGAACCCGTCATTGTCGAGCATCCGCCACGACGGTGCCGGGAACTCGTGGAACGCTCCGGAGTTCTGGACGTCGGGGATCGACGCCCTCCCACAGCGTTCCTTGCCGCTGGGGCCGTTCTCGGCCTTCCTCGTGTCGGCGAGCAGACCGAAGTTGCTGCTGTCGCCCATCTTGTCGGTGAAGAGCTGAGCGCACTGATCGCCGGAGGACACCTTGTTGACGCCGCCGGGGAAACCGCCGCTCTCGTGGGTGGTGGCCATGGCGTACTCGTCGCAGGACAGGGTTCCCAGCGATGCGTCGGCCGGGTGCTTGGACCAGCCGCTCGGGCACACCAGTCCGCGGCTGTCGTTCGCCGACCACGGCTGGCCGCTGCTGTTCTTCACCGTGGTGTCCAGGCCGAGGTAGTGCAGAAGGGAGTCCCACTTCACCGAGCCGGCGTGGTCGGGCATCTTCTCCTGCATCAGCCAGTAGTACGCGCCGGCGGCCGGGTACAGGTTGGTGTCGACGGTGTAGGTGGGCTTGAAGAACGGCAGGACGCAGCCGGGCGAGGGGCCCTTGAGGATGTCGTCGCAGCGTGGGGCCAGCTCCCGCACCGGGTCCACGCCGCTGGTGCCGAAGTTGGCCGTGGCGGGGTTCCCGCCGGCGTCCACGGTGGCGGTGATCGACCATCCGAGGTCGATGGTCTCCTTGCCTGTTCCGGACCAGGTGGTCTGGATGGTTCCCCAGCGCCCGCTGTACTGGTCGGCCGTCGCGGCGTCCCAGTACGCGTCGCCCGCGGTGTTGTTCTGGTTGTCCGCCCAGCGGATGTTCGATGTCACGCAGGACTTGCACGTCGACCCGACGTTCCACTTCATGCGGACGCCCTTGAGCTCGGGGTCGATGTGCTGGGGCACCAGCATGATCTGCTGGTCGAACTCAGCGAAGTCGGACCCGCTATCGCCCTTCTTCGGGTACGTCTTGATGCGCTGCTCGATCTTGAACGTGGCCGTCCCCAGCGCTGGCTTCTTCGGGTCGGTGCTGGTGAAGATCAGCGTGCCGGTGCCGATGCTCTTCAGGCAGGCTTCGGTCCGGTTCATGTAGTCCACGCCGGACGGCTTGTCGAAGCACCAGTCGACCAGATCGACGGCCGGTCCCACAGGCGCCGCCGACCGAAGAGTCTTCTTGGCCGGCGGGTTCAGCTCGAAGCACAGCTCGTGACCTTCGGCGTCGGGCCTGCTGCACGTGCGCTTCTTCGTGGGGGCTTTGAGGGTCGTGCCGTCCTTGCGCAGGGTCGGCAGCGCCGGGCCCGGGTCGGAGCGCGTGAACTCGATGATCTTCTGCGCGACCGGGTCGATCGACGACGACGCCTGCGGCGCGGGGAACGTCGCATAGGGCTCGATGCGGAAGTTCGCCCACGGCGACCAGTCCGTCTCGTACAGGCTGCCGTCGTAGGCGGAGGTGTGGAAGGTGTAGGTCACGCCCGGCTTCAACCTGCCGTACGCGACGGTGACCTGCGCGGTCTTCCCCGACGCGACGAAGGGTGATATCAGGACGCCGTACGGGTTGGCGTCGGTGAGTTTGACCTGGGTCTTCGGCTTGCCGTCAGCGTCTGTCGTCCACACCTCGAACGTGAGGTTGGCCGTGTCGCCATCGGCGTCGGTGACCGTGTTCCGCAAAACAGTCTCTGGGGTGATGACGCGCCACGTGCTACCGGACTTGGTGTACTGCGGGCCGGCCGACGGGTTCTTGCCGGACACGGGCCGCGCCCCGGCCGCAGCCGCGTTCTCCGGCCCGGCTGCCGGCCGCGACGCCGGAGCTGCCGAGGGACTGGGGGCCGGTGGTAACCCGGTGGCCGATGCTGTTCCCGCACCCACGAGAACAGCCAGGACAGCGCCGACGACGAGGTGCCGCAGCGTCGGCAAAGTGCGTATGCGTCTCAATGATCCTCCCCTTGAGGGCACGTATGTTCGACGCAAGCCCACCATGCGCACCCACTGAGTCATAGACGTAAGATCGCCATTTGCCCCATGCGGCTCTCGGGCGGCACGCAGCAAAAGGTGCTCCAACGCCCTCAGTGGCATGTCCGTTGCTCGTGTTAACGGTCGACTGTGCGGCTCAATATCAGCGTTGAGACTGCGCGGATGTGCGGTGGCCTCAGCCTCGCTCGGGCAGTTGGCTTTCCTGGGCAGCCGCGTTGACCGCCCATCCAGCCTGCGGAGGCACGGCGGTCCTTCTGGTATCGGTCGTGCTTTCACCCGCCTGACGAACGGGTCGCGCCGGACCGGACGGCCGGTGCCGGGATCCGCCCACCTCCAGACGCGGCCAGTGCGCGCAATCCCGCAGCAGCTGCCGGTCGTGCGTGGCGATGACGACTACGGCGCTCGTGTCGCGTCGGTCAGCTCGTCGACCAGTGCCGACGACAGGTGGTTGGTCGGCTCGTCGAGCAGGATCAGCCCGGGCCGCCCGGCCAGCGCCAGGGCGAGGCGCCGTCGCTGCCCCTGCGACATCCGCCCGACCGGCGTGCGCATCGCGTCGGAGTCCGGCAAACTGAGCGCCCCGAGCGGGACGGCGTCGGCGTCGCGGAGCACCCCACGGGACACCAGTCGGCCCATGTGGCGGGCGTATACCTCGCGGACCGTGAGTGAGGGGTCCTGCGCTCAGGACCCGCTAAATGACATCGCGGCCACCCGTGTGGCACCCAGCGAGCGGGAGGGTGGGGAAGTTGGTGCAGCGAGAGGTTTGCGTGACGTTCCCTGCGCCCCTGCCGCCGCAGGCCACTTGCCGCGGCATCAGGTCGAGCCCGTGCCGGGAGGCTTTTCCGAGGGAGGACCCGTGCTCTCGCGTTCAGCTTCGGCTCAGTTTTCTGCTTCGGAGTCCGCGTCGACGGTACGCCGGTATTCCCAGTGGTCCTTGTCCATCTGGATGCCGAGGTGGATGGGGGCCGGGTATCGGGTGCGGTAGTTCCAGTGCAGGGCGTGGTCGCACAGGCGGGCCGCTGCCAGGCCGTAGGTGAGCGGGGCGTGGCCGTCGGGGAGGTGGAGCACACTGATTTCCGTCGCGGTGTGGCTGTACCAGGTCTCTGCCTGTTCCGCAGCGGAAGTGCTGCTCCATCGCGTGTAGCTCTCGCCGGCGCGTGCGTAGCGGGAGCCGCCGGTGTACTGCTGGGGCAGGTTGCACAGGACGAAGGTGTTGGTGGTGCCTTCCATCAGGAACAGGCCGGTGGCGAGCTTGCGCTCGTGGGCCTCGATGGAGTCCTCGTCGGTGTAGTCGAGTCGTTCGACGAGCGCGGGCGTGGCCATGTGGTCGCTGCCGGCGGTGACGCGCAGGACAGCGCGGGGGCGCTGGTCAGCGGGGAGGGTGAAGCCTGGTAGTGCGGGGCGGCCGTCCAGGGTGCCGTCGGGTTCGGGGGTGCGGCCCAGGTGGCGGTTGGCCAGCAGCGGCCAGATGCTGCGGGCCTCGTCGCCGGAGACGTAGAGGTTGTAGCCGGTGGCCGTGTCGGCGTATGCGCCGAGGTTCCACAGGGCGCGGTCGATCGAGCGGGGCAATTGCGCGTCGCGGCGGCGACCGTCGGGCAGGCGGCGGCTGCGGTGGAGGGTGTTGGCGGTGGCGTAGTCGAGCCAGGAACCGCTGGGGGACTGGTCGTCGGGCAGGTAGGCCAGGGTCCGCCACAGCCCTCCAGCCTGGGGCACGAGTGCGACGAGGGTCCAGATGAGGCGGGGCTGTTCGGTGGCGGGGCCACGGCGTTTGCCGCGCTGCTCGCGCAGGTGCAGGCCGACGTGGACGAGGGGTTCCTTGAGGCCGTGGGGGCCGTATGCCAGGGCGTCGGTCAAGCGGGGGTGGACCAGGCCAGCGGTGCGGTGGAGGTCGGCGACGGCCATGTGGCCGCGGTGGTCGCCTTCGAGTTCGCGTCCCAGCTGGTCGAGAGCGGTGGTGATTTCGCGGTCCTTCTTGCGCGGGTTGCGGCGCTTGGGCTTGTGGGGGGTGAGGAACTGGGTGAGGACGCCGAGGCGTGCGAGTTCGCGGATGGCGTGAGGTTTGGCGTCGAGCTCGTAGGGGTCGGTGACCGTGGCATTGGGCATGCGGGAGGCACGGCGCTGGCGGGCCCATGCCTTGGCGTCGTACTCGGTCTCGCACAGGGCCAGCAGGCGGGTGCCTTCGGGGGCATCCAATCCGTTGAGCCGGCGGGCCAGGGCAGGACGCTGCCGGTGGTGGTCACCGTGGGCCAGCAAGTCGGCGGCGGGCTGTAGGAAGACCTCGACGTGGTCGGTCAGCGGGACGACCTTGTTCTCCGGCATGCCGGTGGTGGCCAGGTCGGGGCGGTTGAAGTGGTAGGCGAGCAGGCGCTGCATGCGGGTGCGCTCGTTCTGGTGGCGGTACAGGGCGAGGAATCGCAGGCGTTCGCGGCCGGCAGCAGCGACGATCTCACCCAGACGGGGGTCGTCGAGCAGGACGCTGTCGCGGCCCTCGGTGGTGGTGCGGCGGCTGCCGAACGGCCGCCCGGCGACCTGGTGTGCGCGCAGCAAAGGCTGCTTCAGGGCAGCGCTGGTGTAGCGGGCGAGTTCGCGGCGGGTGTACATGCCCACGCCCTTGCCCAGGGAGAAGGTGCCGGAGAAGGGGATGAGGGCGCGCAGGGCGCCCGGCTTTCCGGTGAGGTCGCAGGCGCTGGGGGCAAGGAACTCGGTCTCGTCCTCGGTGCGGGGGAAGACGCTCTCGCCGTGGAGGCGAGTCCAGGCATCCAGAGCCAGACGGGTGGTGTGGTCCACGTGGGTGTGCTCGCCTCTGCCGCCCAGGGCCAGTTTGAGCAGGGGGCCGTCGGCCGTGCGAGGGGCGAACCAGGCGGTGCGGGCGCTCTTGAGGGTGTTGCTCAGGCGGGAGACGCGAGGCTGGACGGTCGCGACGGGGGCGTTCAGGCCAGGGTGGGACTTCACGGCCACCTCCAGGCGCAGGGTGGCGTAGTGGATCCGGGTCTTCCACCCGGGGTCCTCTTCGCCGACGGCCTCGGTGGCGTCGTCATCGCCGTAGGCGGCACCCCAGGTGTTCCTCCACAGCAGGTCGGTGTCCCAAACCTGCAGGCAACCAGCCAGGTCGGAGCGGAAGCGGACGGTCTTACCCTCGATCTCCCAGGGGTGGGCGGCCAGCTGATTCGCGACGGCCCAGCTGGCGGCCCTCCAGGCCCAGCCGGGGGCGTCGATGCAGGCGCCGGTGCGGGTGAAGTGGTCCCACAGCGAGGTCTCCTCGGGGCTGGTGCCGGCGATGAGGTCGGCGATCTCGCTCTGGTAGGCGAAGGAGACCTGGTCGCTGTCGGTCTGCAGCAGGGCCTGCTCCCACAGGACGATCGCGTCGTGGAGGTCGTCGCGGTCCAGGGGGCGGCTGGTGGCCAGGAACTTCGGCGGGTCGGTCTTGCTTGTGGGGTGAAGGGCTGCGCACGTGTAGCCGGTGGCGCGCAGCACCGTGAGCAGGCCCGAGTAGGGCAGGTTGGCGTTCGAGCCGGTGACGCCACGGTACTCCTGCCGCAGGGCCGGCCATGCTCGGCCGATCTTGTCGGGCAGGGGGTAGAGGAAGGCGGTGCCGAGGAGGTTCTCGTCGGTGTGGCAGGCCAGCAGGGATAGCCGGGTCTGGGTGCTCATCAGGGCCTTTCGCACTCGGCCGCAGTGGGG
>NZ_JAINFC010000296.1 GCF_020740835.1 Streptomyces sp. UNOC14_S4 | reverse complement strand
CGCCAGGGAAGAGATCTTCGGACCCGTCGTCGTGGCCCTGTCCTTCGAGGACGACGACGAGGCGGTCCGCATCGCCAACAGCACCTCGTACGGCCTCTACGACTACGTCTTCGGCGCCGATACCGGCCGGGCCTGGGCCCTCGCCGCCCGGCTGCGCTGCGGCAACGTCGGCATCAACACGCTCCAACGGCACCCCGAGGCTCCGTTCGGCGGTTTCAAGGACAGCGGCGTCGGCCGCGACGGCGGCTCCTTCGGGCTGCACGCGTACAGCGAACTCCAGTCGGTCGTCTGGTCCTCGTGATCCCGACGCCGGAGAGGACGGAGCAGCCATGAGAGGTGTCATCTTCGACGGCGAGCGGCCCCGGGTCGTCGACGATCTACAGGTGCGCGGGCCGGGCCCCGGCGAGGTCCTCGTCTCGGTCGCCGCGGCGGGGCTGTGCCACAGCGACCTGTCCGTCGTGGACGGCACCATTCCGTTCCCGGTTCCGCTCGTCCTCGGGCACGAGGGCGCGGGTGTCGTGCTGGAGACCGGACCGGGTGTCACACATGTCGCGCGCGGCGACCACGTCGCGCTCTCGACCCTCGCGAACTGCGGCGTGTGCGGCTACTGCGGCCAGGGCCTCCCCACCATGTGCCGCAAGGCGATCGGCAGGCCCGGCAGGCCCTTCTACCGGGGCGGCACCGGGCTCTACCAGTTCGCGGCCTGCTCCGCCTTCGCGGAACGCACGGTCGTCAAGGCCGTCCAGGCCGTCAGGATCCCCGTGGACGTGCCGCTGGCCTCCGCCGCCCTCATCGGCTGCGGTGTGCTGACGGGTGTGGGCGCGGTCCTCAACCGGGCCCGGGTCCGGCAGGGCGACTCGGTCGTCGTCATCGGCACGGGCGGCGTCGGGCTGAACGTCCTGCAGGGCGCTCGTATCGCCGGGGCCTCCGTCGTCGTCGCCGTCGACATCAACCCGGCGAAGGAGAAGATCGCGCGGCAGTTCGGGGCGACGCACTTCGTCGGCGCGTCCTCGTCGGCGGGTACTCCGGCCGCCGTCCGGTCGGTGCTGCCGACCGGGGCGGACCACGTGTTCGAGTGCGTGGGGGACCCGGGGCTCGTCCGCCAGGCGGTCGATCTCCTCGACCGGCACGGGCAGGCGGTCCTGCTCGGGGTGCCGCCGGCGTCCGCGGAGGCGTCGTTCCTCGTCTCGTCCCTCTACCTCGACAAGTCGATCCTGGGGTGCCGGTACGGCTCGTCGCAGCCGCAGCGGGACATCGCTCTTTACGCCCGGCTGTACGGGGAAGGACGCCTCCTGCTGGACGAATTGGTCACCGCCGTCCATCCCGTCGAGGACTTCGACAAGGCGGCCGCGGACACGCTCCACGGACGTGTGGCCCGGGCGGTCCTGACCTTCACCTGACCGGGGTCACGGCACCGGACTGGGCGCCCCGACAGGGGCGCGGGGAACTGCGCGACCAGCCACGATGCACCCGCAGCCGCGCGCCCAGCGCAAGAGGCACCCCCATAGGCGCCGGGGCCGAGCGGCTCCGCTCAGTGGCTTGAGCCCACCGGCGCCGTTCTGAACGTGCGCCGGTAGGCGGAGGGGGAGACCCCCAGCGCCCCCTGGAAGTGCTGCCGCATGGACGCGGCCGTGCCGAAGCCCGCGTCCCGGGCCACCTGGTCCATGGACAGGTCGCTGTCCTCCAGCAGATGCCGGGCCCGCTCGACGCGCTGCTGGGTCAGCCACTGGCCGGGGCTGATGCCGACCTCCTCGCGGAACCGGCGTGTGAAGGTCCGGATGCTCATCGCCTCCTGCGCGGCCATGTCCCGCAGCTGGATCGGCTCGTGCAGTCGGCCCAGCGCCCAGGCGCGTGCCGTCGTGGTCGTCGCGAACCTCGGCTCGGGTACCGGGCGGTGGATGTACTGCGCCTGGCCGCCGTCGCGGTGCGGCGGCACCACGCTGCGCCGGGCCACCTCGTTGGCCACGGCACTCCCGTGGTCACGCCGCACGATGTGCAGGCACAGGTCGATGCCGGAGGCCACCCCCGCCGAGGTCAGCAGGCCGCCGTCGTCGACGAACAGGACGTCTGCGTCCACCCGGACGGACGGGTACAGCTGCTGGAAGTGGTCCGTGCTGCTCCAGTGCGTGGTGGCCGGGCGCCCGTCGAGGAGGCCGGCGGCCGCCAGCACGAACGACCCGGTGCAGATCGACACCAGGCGCGTGCCGGGGCGGATGTGCGCGAGGGCCGCGGCCTGCGCGTCGTCGAGCCTGCCCTCGGTGTACGGGAGGCCCCGCTCGTACGTGGGGGCGATGACGACCGTGTCCGCCGCGGCGAGTGCCTCCGGCCCGTGCTCGACGTTGATCGAGTAGTCGGCGTCCGTACGGACGGCGCCCGCGGTGAGCCCGCACGTCACCACCTCGTACAGCGGTTCGCCGTCCGCCGACGTGGCCCTGCCGAAGATCCGGTACGGGATGGACAGCTCGAACGGGATGACGCCGGGCAGGGCCAGGACGACGACCCGGTGCAGCCGTCCGCCCGTCTGACCCGCGCCCCTGGCCTCCAGGGCGTCGTCCGGCACGCCGCTCTCCGAGTTCTCCGGGTTCACCGGCACGTCCATGCGTCTGCTCTCCGACAGTCCACGCGTTCCCCCGAACGCTTCCCCGGCCGTCCTCCGGCCTTGTCCCTGACCAGTGTGCTGCGGGGCAGCGACAGCCCGCCCCGCTCTCGACCGGTCCACGGGCCGGTCACAACAAGACCGGCCCGCACGACCAGGCTGCCGCACGCCGGGGGCCTCCGGAGTCACCATGGCCCGATCCTTGCGCATCATGACTGTCCGGCCATCACCCCGCCTGCCGGTGCTCCTGGTCGTCCTGCGGTGCGCGGTCGTACCGGCCCTATCCATCCCAAGACGGGTCATTCCGTGAGAATGGTCCGCTCGCAGAAGCAACCTCCCGGCCCCCGGGGGAATCTTTTTCTTGGAGAGAGGGGCGGTCATGACACAGCAGGCCGAGCCGGACGCGATGCCGGTCGGGGCGGAGGCGGACACCGCACCGGAGGAGTCCGCCCGGGCGCCGAAGCGTGTGATGCACGCGGACGGCTTCGGCGCGGCGTACTGCGCGTCGATGGCCGGCCTGTGCGCGGAAGCGGTGATCGGCGGGACGATCGCCGTCCTGGTGATGCTCGCCCGCGAGCACGACGGTCTGCCGCACAACGTGGCCGTGATCGTCGCGGTCGTCCTCGGGATCGCGCTCCTCGCCGTCCTGGTGAGCGGTTTCATCACCGGTGTCGCGGTGATGCCCGCTCTGGCGCTCGCACGGCGTGTGGCGCGGCGCACGGGCCGCGCCGAGCGTCTGCGCTGGTATCTGGGCGCCGTGCCGGTGGTCTCCGCTGCCGTGGTGGCCGCCTTCGGCGGTGTCGCGGCGCTCGGCAGTCTCGCGTTCGCTCCCGCCCTGTCCTACGTCCTGTGGTGGGCCTCCCTCACGGTCGGCCTGCTGCCCGCCACCCTGCTCGCCGCCGTCGCCGGACGGCGTGTCCGTGCGGGCCGCGCCAAGGGACTGGTCCGCAGGGTCGCGCGTGACGGCGCGCTCGCCTGGCTCGCGATCGGCGTACTGGGCGCGGGCGCGTACGGCACCGGTCTGGTCAAGGTGTACGAGCCGCCGCAGCTGCACGCGTCGGACCTCGCGGGCAGGTGGACCGACGGCCACGGCGGCACGGTCGAGCTGAACGAGGACGGCCGGGCCGTCGCGGACGGCCTCGACAACTACGTGTGGGACGAGACCGGCAAGGACAGGCCGAAGGACTGCGACGGCACCGGCTCCTGGAAGGCGGTCAAGCAGGACGGCCGCATCGAGGGTGTCGCCCTGCAGTTCAAGACCTGTGAGCTCAGCCGCAGCTGGAACCTCGGCGGTACGCAGAAGACGCCGCGGATCTACCACGAGATCGGCAAGCCCGGGTCCGGCAAGCGGTACGTCCTGACCAAGGTGGTCGAGCGCAAGAAGTGACCGGGGCCTGCGCCACGCCGGACTCGTACGGTCGCCTCCGCCTCAACCACTGAACGTCCCGAACGCGCCCCTGTGGAAGAGCAGCGGGTGGGCTTCCGACGACGTGTCGTCCGCGCCCAGTGCCTCGACTCCGCCGACGACGATCAGGTGGTCCCCGCCCGTGTGCACGGCACGTACCGTGCAGTCGATCCAGGCCGGTGCGCCTGTGAGGCGGGGCGATCCCGTCACCTGTGAGGGTGTGTGCCGTACGCCCGCGAACTTGTCCGCCGTCCGTGACCCGCTGACCGCGAAGGCCCGGCAGACGTCCTCCTGGTGCGCGCCGAGGACGTTGACGCAGAAGACTCCCGCACGGGCGATGCGCGGCCATGTGATGGACGTACGGGCCACCATGAAGACGACCAGGGGCGGTTCGAGGGAGAGCGAGGCGAAGGACTGGCAGGCGAAGCCCGCCGGGGGCTCCCCGTCCCCGCCCGGCGCGGTGACGACCGTGACGCCGCTGGCGAAGTGGCCGAGCACGTGCCGGAACGCGTCCGGCGCGACCGGACTCCGCTCGTCCGCGCCCACGGCGCGCAGCGCGGGGCGTGGCAGAGGGGCCACGGGGTGCGGCTGCCCGGGAGCGGAGGTCGGGGCTCCGGCCGACCGCAGATAACGGACGGCGGCTGCGGCCATGCCTGCGTGTCCCATCATGTGTTTCATTGAAGCTGACAGAGCGTCAGTTCGGAAGGTTCGGGCGGCCGTCGGGCTGCCGGAGGGGCGCGGGGCTGCTGCATCATGCGGCTCCGCCGCGTGGGCGCGACCAGCCACGACGCACCCGCAGTTGACGTACCGGTTTCCCAGCGGAACGCTTAGCGCCCCCGGAACTCCGGAGTGCGGCGTTCCGCGAAGCTCGTGAGGCCTTCCCGCACGTCCGCGGTCGCCATGTTGATCTCCTGCGCGGCGGCCTCGGCGGCGAAGGCCGTCGCGCGGTCGGTGTCGAGGGAGGCGTTGACCAGCTGCTTGGTCAGGGCGAACACGCGGGTCGGGCCGGTCGCCAGCCGCTCCGCCCAGCTCCGCGCCGTGTCCGTCAGCTCGGTGTCGGGCACCACGCGGTTCACCAGCCCCATCCGTTCCGCGTCGGCGGCGGTGAGGGCGTCGCCGAAGAACAGCAGCTCCTTCGCCCGCCGTGGTCCGACGAGCCGCGGCAGGAGGTAGGCGCCGCCGCCGTCGGGGACCAGGCCACGGCGTACGAACACCTCGATGAACCGGGCGGTTTCGGCCGCGATCACGAGGTCGCAGGCCAGCGCGAGGTGGGCGCCCAGCCCGGCGGCGATGCCGTTCACGGCCGCGATCACGGGCTTCTCGCAGTCCAGCACGGCCTCGACGAGGCGCTGCGCGCCGTTCCGGATCGTGCGCGCGACGTCGCCGGACACGGCGGCCGGGGCCCGGCGCGCAGGGCCCGCGCGCAGGTCGGCGCCCGCGCAGAACGCCCTGCCCGAGGCCGTGATCACGACGGCGCGCACGGCCGGGTCGGCGGAGGCGGCCACGAGCCGGGAAATCAATTGTTCCCGCAGGTCGGGCGTGATGGCGTGGAGGGCTTCCGGGCGGTTGAGGACGAGCCACGAGACGCCGTTGTCAGTGGCGTGGAGTATCACTGATCCAGGGGAGCCGACGGGCCCTGGAGGTCTGCCGGTTCGCGGGGAGCCGCCGGTGTCGGCGGGTGTGTCACGGGGGGAGACGGACATGGTGGTACTCCTGGTTCTCCGGGCGGCCGCGCGCGGGCCGGCGCCGGGGTCAGCGGCAGACGGCCAGCGCGTCCAGGGCCACGGCGCCCTGGCCGCGGTCCAGCACCACGAGGGGGTTGATGTCCAGCTCGGCGAGTTCGTCGCCCAGTTCCAGAGCCATGCGCTGGACGCGCAGGGCGGTCTCCACGAGCGCGTCCACGTCGGCGGGCGGTGTCCCCCGGACGCCGTCCAGCAGCACGCTGCCGCGCAGTTCGCGGAGCATCGCGCGCGTCCGGTCCTCGTCGAACGGCGGGACGCCCACGGCGGTGTCGCGCAGCACTTCCACCAGCACTCCGCCCAGCCCCACCGTCACGGTGGGGCCGAAGAGGGGGTCGGGCGAGATGCCGACGGCCATCTCCACGCCCCGGCCGACGAGTTGGCAGACGAGAATGCCGTCCAGGGGCAGCCCTTCGTAGCGCGCGATGTCGGTCAGTTCGCGATACGCGTCGCGGGCCTGGCTGGCCGAGGTCAGGCCGATCTTGACGAGGCCGAGTTCGGTCTTGTGGGCGAGCTGGGGCCCGGACGCCTTCATCACGACGGGATAGCCGACGAGCCCGGCCGCCCGTACGGCCGCCGCGGCGCTGGTCACGAGCTGTTCCCGGGGGACGCGGATGCCGTACGCGCGCAGCAGCTGCTTCGCCGCGTGCTCGCTGAGCCGCTCGCCCGGCCGCAGCAGGGCCCGCGCCTTGCGGGCGGAGGGGGAGGGGACGCGCGGGGCGTCCTCGAACGGGGAGCGGTAGTGGGTGACGAAGCGGTGGTGGTCGAGATACGCGCGTACGGCCGTGACGCAGTTGGCGAAGGTGCGGAAGGTCGCGACACGGGAGGAGCCGAGGAGGGCGTGCCGGTAGGCGTCCTCGGTGCCGACCGGGGAGCCCCAGACCACGCAGACGAGCTTGTCCGTCTCCTCGGCCGCCGCCACGAGGTCCCGTACGAGCATGTCGCTCAGGGGAGGGAACGGGCCGGGGACGGGGCAGACGAGGACGCCGACCGCCGGGTCGGCGAGCAGGGCGTCGATGATCTTCCGTCCGCGTGCGTCCCCGACCGGGTGGCCGCCGCTGTCCACGGGGTTCGCGACGCTCAGATAGTCCGGTATCCACTGGTGGAGCTCGTGCTGCTTCGCGGCGGTGAGCGTGGGGAGCCCGAGGCCCGCGGCCGTGGCGAGGTCCGCGAAGTGGGCCCCCGTGCCACCGGAGATCGAATAGACGGCGACACCGTCGGCACGGGGCGGGCGCGCGCGGGCGAGCAGGGCCGACGTGTCCTGGAGCTCGTCCAGGCCGTCGACGCGGATCACGCCGAACTGCCGCATGGCGGCGTCCACGACGTCGTCGGTGCCGGTCAGTTTGCCGGTGTGGGTGGCGGCGGTGCGGGCGCCCGTCTCCGTGCGGCCGACCTTCACGGCGACGACGGGCACCTTGTGCCGGGCCGCCCGGTCCGCGGCGAGCAGGAAGGCGCGGCCGTCCTTGAACCCCTCCACATATGCGGCGATGGCCCCGACCTCGGGCCGGGTGGCGAAGTACGAGATGAAGTCCGCGCACTCCAGGTCGGCCTCGTTGCCGGTCGGGGCCCAGTGCGAGAGCCGGATGCCCAGTTCCTGGAGGGAGAAGAGCGGTCTGCCCTGGTGGCCCGACTGGGTGATCAGGGCGATGGCGGGGCCGTCCAGGTCGTCGCGGAACTCCTCGAAGGCGTTGAGGTTGGTGTTCGGGCCGAGGAGCCGGACGCCCGCCCGGCGGGCCGCGGCGGCGAGCCGGGCCTGTGCGGCGGCGCCCTCCGGCCCGGACTCGGCGAAGCCCGAGGCGAAGGCGACGGCGAACGCCGCCTTCCGGTCGGCCGTGACCTCCGCGAGCTGCTCCAGGACGGGCAGGGGGTCGGCCACGAGGAGGACGGCGAGGTCGACGCGCTCGGGCAGATCGGCGACCGAGGGACGGCAGGGGAGGCCGAAGACCTTTTCGCGGGTGGGGTGCACGGGGTGCAGCCGGGCTCCGACGCGCTCGGCCCAGGCGACGAGCTGCCGGGTGATCCCGGTGTTGGGCCTGCCCTCGCCGTCCGAGGCGCCGACGACGGCGACGCTCTCGGGGCGGAAGAAGCGGTCGAGGTCGGGTATGTCCGAGCGCAGCGGCCGCCCGCTGACGTCCAGGTCCTCGGCGGTGCTGCCGTGGACGGCGGGTCCCCGGCGTTCGCCGCAGGCCGCCACGCGGGCCGGGCGGGAGGTGGTGGTGAGGGTGCCGTGAGTCGATCCAAGCATCGTTCTCGTCCACTCCTGCTCAAGGCCGACGGGACTGACGTACGAACAAGGCTACCGATCTGACGTGACGTCAGGAAAGATGTGGGGACACCGGGAGGAATGGCGAAGGGCCGCCGGAGCGCTGGGAGTTGGTGTCATGGACGCGCAGGCGCGTTTCGATGTCCCCGGAGTCGATGCCTTCACCCGCCCCTACTGGGAGGCCGCCGCACAAGGGAGGCTGCTGATACGCCGTTGCCGCGCCGGAGGGTGCGGAAAGCCCCATCACTATCCGCGGGAGATCTGCCCACGCTGCTGGAGTGAGGACGCCGTCTGGGAGGAGGCGACCGGCCGCGCCACGCTCTACACCTGGTCCGTCGTCCATGTGAACGACCTTCCGCCGTTCGCCGGGCGGCTGCCGTACACGGCCGCCGTCGTGGACCTCGTGGAAGGGCCGCGCGTGGCCACGGAGGTGGTCGAGTGCCCCGAGGAGGCGCTGCGGATCGGCATGGACCTCAGGGCCGCCTTCCGCGACCTGCCCGGAACCCCCTGGAAGGTGCCCGTCTTCCGCCCGTGTTGAATGCCGGGCATGGACGACATGGACGAAGCGACAGCATGGGGCCCGGCCTGGACGGGTGAGTTCGACCTCGCGCTGCGCCCGTGGGGCGACGGCGACCTGGACGCCGTGCTCCGGGGCATAGCGGACCCCGAGTTCCGCCGCTGGAACGCCATCACCGTGCCCACGCCGGACGAGGACGGCGCCCGGGCGTTCCTGGAGCGCCGCGCGGCCGAACGGGGACGGGGCACGAGCGCGTCGTTCGCGGTCACCGCGCCGGCGGAGGGGCCCGGCACGGTCGTGGGCAGCGTCGCCCTCTCCGCGATCGACAATCTGCACCGCAGCGCCCGGGTCAGCTACTGGGTGCTGCCCGAGTACCGGGGCCGGGGCTACGCCGCGCGGGCCCTGGAGGCGCTCACCCGGTGGGCGTTCCACGGCGAGCCGCGGCTGCACCGGCTGGAGCTGGGACACGCCCTGGGGAACGATGCCTCGTGCCGCGTCGCCGAGCGGTGCTCGTACGGCCTCGAAGGCACGCTGCGGGGCGCGATGCCGGGGAGCGACGGCGGGATGTGGGACATCCATCTGCACGCCCGGCTCGCCATGGACCCGGCGCCCGATCTCACGGCCAGAGCAGTCCGGTGACCCAGTCGCCGTCCCCGGTGCGGCGGTAGACGAGGCGTACGTGCCGCCTGCGGGCATCGCCCTGGAAGAACTCGACCTCGTCCGCCCGCAGCACGTAGAGCGTCCAACTGTCGACGGGGGCGCCGGGCTCGCGCAGCGCCCGCTCCCACGCACTGTCCGACGCGCGCTCCAGCTCGGCGAGGCCGGGCAGCGGCTCGCTCTGCCTGCCCACCAGCGCGGCCGCCAGGGCGCCGGGCGAGCGCATGGCCAGGTCGGCCCGGCTCTCCGCCGGGCCCGCGGCCGTGACGCCGCCCCGCACCCGGACCTGACGCCCGACCGCGGGCCAGTAGAAGCCCAGGGCCGCCTCCGGCCGGACCGCCAGCTCGCGCCCCTTGCGGCTCGTCCGGTGCGTGGCGAAGTGCCAGCCGTGCTCGTCCGCGTCGTGGAGCATGACGGTGCGAACGGACGG
>NZ_JAINFC010000295.1 GCF_020740835.1 Streptomyces sp. UNOC14_S4 | reverse complement strand
CCCTGAATCTCCCCCGGTTGCGCCCTGGCAAGTGCCTGAAATCCCCCTATACCGTATGGAAGCGAAGCTTCCGCATGCCGGTCGGGGTCAGGGGCAGCGTCAGGGCCTGCCCCCTCGGCCACCAGGACATCGCACCTTCGGAGGTCGGGATGAAGCGCCGTGGAATCGTCACCGTCATGGCCATGGCGGGTCTCACCGCCGGAGCGGCCACCGTCGCCGCCCAGGAGAACACCGGCGGCGGTGGCGGCGACGGACCCCACCAGAAGTCCACCGTGGAGTCCCACCAGTCCCTCTGGTCGTCGGGAAACTCGGGGGACCCGGGAAGCCCAGGAAGCACGGGCAACGTCACTACGAGCCTCACCGGCCTCAGCAGCCTCACCCATTCGCACGGCCACTCGTCGCACCATGCGGAGGTCCACTGCTCTTCGGAGCACGGCCACTCCGAGTCCCACGTCGTGGACAAGACCTGGCACGAGGACGGCGGGGTGGTCACGATGCAGGCCACATGCTCTTCGGGCTGATACGAGCTGACACGGGCTGGTGCGGCCGACTGCCAACTGCCGACTGAATGATGGTCCGCCGGGGGTCTGCAGCCCCCCGGCAGCACGAGAGCCGCCGGTCGATTCGGCCGGATGCCGGTCCGGCCGGATGCCGGTTCAGCCGGATGCCGGTCCGGCCGGATGCCGGTCCGGCCGGATGCCGGTCCGGCCGGATGCCGGTTCAGCCGGATGCCGGTCCGGCCGGATATCGGTTCAGCCGGATATCGGTTCAGCCGGGCGTCAGCTCAGCCGGGCGTCGGCGTAGACGGCCATCGCGTCGCGCTGGTACTCGGCCAGCCCGTCGGCGATCTTGTCGTAGTTCGCACGGAACCGCGGCTCGTCGACGTAGTGCTGCCCCAGCCCCTTGTAGGCGGCCGCGTTCGGGGTCCAGAACCGGCACACGCCCTGGTAGTGGGCGTCCACCTCGGCCTGCACCGCGGCGTCGTCGACCGGCGTACCGGCCACCATGAACTCCGCCATGCGGATCATCTGGGCCGTCACCTCACGCTGCCAGCGCTCGGTCTCCTCGGGGGACGTGGCCAGGTCCGCGGCGGCCTGGCGGGACTGCTCCCAGTGCTCCGGCCACCGCTCCCGGACCTCGGCCTCGTCCTCGGCGGAGAGCTCGAAGCCCTCGAAGAGGTTCTCCGGCCGGTTGATCTTCACCATGTCACTGCTGTCCTTTCGTTCCTCCAGTTCGGCGATGGTGCGGCCGACCGTGCGGGCGAGCGTCTCCAGCCGGTTGCGCTCCGCGAGCAGCCGTCGGTGGTGGTCGCGGAGCACGGCCACCTGATCGACCTGGCTGTCCAGCACGGCCCGGATCTCCCGCAGCCCCAGGCCCAGCTCCCGCATCAGCAGGATCTGCTGCAACCGCAGCAGCCCGGCCTCCTCGTAGTAGCGGTGCCCGTTGCTCCCGATCCACGCGGGCGGCAGCAGACCGATCTCGTCGTAATGCCGCAGCGTCCGGGACGTCACTCCGGACATCCGGGCCACGTCCGCGATCGACCAGGCCATGGCCCCGCCTCTCCCTCCGCCGGGCCGGTCTCTCCGGCCACGGACACGACCGTAGAAGTTGACGCAACGGAAAGCGCAAGTGCCGGTCACATCTCCCCGCCGTGATCCGTCAGAGCAGTGAAAGCACTGATGAACCGATGAACCGATGCACCGAGGAGACAGCGATGACGACGCACTCGATCACGACGGAGATCACGGCGGAGATCCCGATGGTCCCGCGGATGTCCGAGGACCCGCAGGATCTCGTCCCGGAGCTGGCCGAGGTGTCGAAGGCGCTGTTCAGGCTCACCGGCAACGGCTCGATACCGCGCGCCACGATCAGCCTGGTCCAGCTGCGCGCCGGCCAGATCGTCGGCAGCACCTACCTGACCGTCCTGCACACGGGCTTCCTGCGCAAGGCCGGGGAGCTGGAGGAGCGGATCACGTCGGTGGCGTCCTGGCAGGACTCGCCGTACTTCACCGGCGCCGAGCGCGCGGCCCTGGCCCTCGTGGAGGCCGTTCTCCAGCCGTCCGCCCACGGCGAGCGGGTCTCCGACGCCCTCTACGCCGAGGCGGCCGCCCACTACGAGCCCAAGGCGCTCGCCACCCTGATGTTCGCGATCGGCCAGGTCAACTTCTTCATCCCGGTCGCCCTCATCGCCAAGCCGGTCCCCGGCCGCTCCTTCACCGACCCGTGGAAGTAGGCCGGGCTCTGCCCTGCTCCTGACCAGCCGGACCGATCCGGCGACGGCGCACCGTCCTGAGACACCCTCAGCACCCAAACGGAAGGGGTGCCCGGATCCCTCCGGGCACCCCTTCCGGCCTGCGTCGACGCAGGGTTGGCGGAGAGTGTGGGATTTGAACCCACGGTGACATCGCTGCCACGACGGTTTTCAAGACCGTTCCCTTAGGCCGCTCGGGCAACTCTCCTCCGCCCCGCCCACCTGCTGCGGAGCGGGCTACAGCCTACCGGCTGAGCCGTTCGAACGGGGTTGCGGGCCAGAGATGGGCCATGAGGTCCAAGATCACCCCACCGTCGGGTCAGATGGCGATGCCCAGCGCATCCGCGAGCTGATCCAGACCAGGGGTATCGCTGGGGAGCCTCCGGTACAGGGCGAGCGCCCTCGTGTGGGTGAGTCCAGTCCGGTACGAAGCGGGCAGGCCGCCGTACGCTCGGGCGGCGATGTGCGCCGCTTCGGCTCGGTCGCCGTCGTGTGCCCGGCAGGCTGCCTGGTCGATGGCGATCAGGGCTCGGGTCATGTGAGACGGCGCGCGCGACAGCTCAAGCGCCCGGGTCTGGGTCTCGTAGGCCCGGTCCGTCTCCCCGAGCAGGGTCAGAGCCTGGCTCATGTGGACGTGGTGCTTCTGCATCGGGTAGCCGAACCAGGTGTCGGCATGCTGCTGGGGCGTAAGCCGCTCTGCAAGGGATTCGACGTCGGCGACCGCGAGGCGGGCCTTCTCCGTGTGACCACCGATGGCGTAAGCCCTGGAAGCGACGGCCGACGCCAGTGCAGCCGCAGCGCTGGGCTTGTCGCCCGCCAGATGCCGGGCCTGTTCGGCGAGCTGCGCGGCGGCCTGCGGGGCACCGTAGTTGAGCGGCACCATTGCCTCGCGCCCCAGGACCCACGCGTGCAGGAGGTTGTCCCCGGACTGCTCCGCGGCCCGACCCGCAGTCCGGAACCACCGATGGGCCTCGCGGTGCTGACCGAGATCGTGCAGGACGATCGCGACCATGCCCGCCATCTGGCCGGTCACGTAGCACAGCGTGGCGCGTCCCTTGACCGTCTGCGGCCGGTCGAGAAGAACCTTCAGCTCGCCGAAGTCCTCGGCAAGATTCGACAGCACGTCGGCCGGGGCCTGGCCGTGGTAGCCGTACCCGTACCGCTCGGCAGTGCTTTCCCAGAAGCCGAGATCCGACGTGGTGTGATCCGCGGCAAGAGCGGTGTCGATGTCGTGGCGGGTGGTGGTCAAAGCGGCGAGCCCGGGACCTGCCAGACCGGCAGCGAGCGCGCCGCGCAATACATCGCGGCGCTTCATGGGGTCTTCTCCATCTTCTTGATGTTGTAAGGGAGTTCGTGAGCCGGCGCTCTCCCATGGCCTCTCGGCCAAGCCTAAATCCCGGCCCGAAACCCGCAGGCCGTCGGCGACCCTTTCCAGGCCCGACAGGGACGTGACTGTCCCATGCCCTTTCGCCATCTGGCTCACGCGTTCGGCACGGATGCCGCATGCCTCGCTGATCCGGTTGAAGCTGATGCCCGCCTCGTCATGGGCCAAGGCGAACACGGCGCCGACATCACGGCGGGCCAGCGCTTCGGCGACGCGTCGATCATTCAGGAGTGCTGGTGGGAGCGCTGCCGGTGACGCCGGAAGTTCCATGCCTACCCCCTGAGTTGGTGGTACCCCCCACGGAATGTACCCATCGTGGGTGCCCCTTGCATGGGGTTACCGCGCTCGTCGCCCGGCTCTTAACTGGCATCGCCGACTGATCGTCCAAACCTCGGCGTACCCCCATGCCCGCGGCCTGACCGCCGGTGCTTCCCCCCTGTCTCGGCGGTCCTGGCGAACAGAAGAGACGGTGATCCCACGATGCACGGCACAGGAACAGGCAGAACCGGCGTGCCCCTGGATGAGGTGACGCACAGTATGGCCGCTGACCAGATGCTCCCGGGAGCCTGCGAATCCGGCAGCGCCCTCATAGTCGACCGAGTGGTCCTGATACAGCGGGACGCCCGCTACGACCATGCCTCGGAGGAAACCCGGTTGGCGGTCGAGGTGCACCTTCGCGACGGCAGCACGGTCCGTACGGAACTGGTGCTCGAACCGGCTCAGCTGTACGCGGTGGGCATCCAGGTCGAACGGGCCTTGTCCGCTCGCGAGCGAGCCCGTTCGGTGGTGCCGCGGTGATGGGCCGCCGCCGGTCTCGCGTCGACCACGAAGCCGCGGCCGTGATCGCCTGGCTGGGTGCGACGCTCGCCGCGTTCTCACTGCTGGCGGTGATCGTCGAACGGGACGTGAACGCTGATTCCACACGCATGGGGTTCGCGGTGACGGCTCCGGACGGCGATCCGACCACCGACGCCCCCGCCTGATCCCCCGGTGCCCGCCAGCGACCCTGCTGCCGGGCACCGGAGCCTTCACCGTCCGGGCGCAACAGGTCGTGTACCTGCGGCGCCCGGACTTCATCCCGCCTTGGCCCCTTCGACGTCATGGGAGACGTCTATGCAGCAGCACCTTCCCGAGTCCGCAGCGATGGCGGATGACGCGCGGCTCAGCACGGGCTACTACCTCGACCTCGGCCCCCTCAGTCCCTATGTCGCGGGTCTGCTGGCCCGCTGCCCGAGTGTGTTCGACATCAAGCCGACCATGGTCGCGGACCTGGACGACCCCGTCGCCTGTGGCTTGGACACAGACCGGGGCGGCACGATCGAAGATGGAGCGCTGTGCCGGGGCGAGGTCATCGTGCAGAAGGGAGCGCGCATCGAAGCTGGGGCCCAAGTGATCGGCCCCGTTCTGATCTGTTCCGGGTCCGTCATCGGAACCGGCGCTCTGGTGCGGGACTACGCCGTGGTCGGCCCCGGCTGCCGGATCGGCTTCGGCGCGGACATCACCCGAAGCCTGCTGGCCGGACACGTCTTCGCCAAGCATCCCTGTTTCATCGGCGATTCGGTAATCGGGCGGCGGGTCAATTTCGGGGCCTTCTGCTCGACCACCGGTCTGCGCTGCGACCGCGGCCCAGTCGCCGAACCGGCGATCGAGGAAATCACCGTCAACCTGGACGGGCACCGGATCGGTAGCGGCCAGACCAAATTCGGCGCGGTCATCGGGGACGAGGTCGCGCTACCTGCCGGGACGGTGCTGTCGCCGGGCACGCTGATCGGCCCCGGCACCGTGCTCTACCCCCATAACCACATCGGCGGTTTCCTGCCCGCCGGATCGCGGGCCAGGTGACGGCATGACCACCGCCCCTGACGGGCTCGTACAGGTGACAGGCAACCGTGCCCTGAGCGGCAGGTATCCGGTGCAGGGCAGCAAGAACATCGCTCTGCACCTTTATGCGGCGGCGCTCCTGGCCGACGTCCCGCTGACCCTGGAACAGGCACCGGACATCGTGGATACGGGCGTCTGTGCCCGCATCCTCCAGCACATCGGTACTGACGCCACGTTCGACGGCAACCGGTTCATGGTGGGACCGACCGACGCGTTGAACCCGGTGATCCCGCAGGAACTCGGCCGACAGATCCGCACTACCGCGGTACTGGCGGCTGCGGTCCTCGCTCGCGCCGGGAAAGTTGTCTTCCCGTACCCCGGTGGTGACGCGTTCTGCCCACGGTTGATCGACCGGCACCTGGCAGCGATGCAGGCGGCCGGGGCGGAGGTCGTCCCCACTGCCTCGGGGCTCCGGATCCTGACCGGACGTCGCGGACTGCATGCGTTCACCGTGGACATGAACACCCCGTACGGGCCAAGCCTGGGGGCAACGGTGACAGCGCTGTTGCTGGCCGCGCGCACGCCGGGCACATCGTTGATCACCAGCCCGAGCATCGAACCCGAGGTGACCGAGACCTGTCGGTTCCTCGCTGAACGGGGTGTGGCCGTCTCCTGGAATGCCGAAGGGTTGCACGTGTCGGGGAAGGACTGGATCGACGGCGGCACCTTCGAGGTAGCGGGCGACCGCATCGAGGCCGCCACCGTCGCCATGGCGGATGCGTCGACGGGCGGATGCGTCGACCTGGTCGGCATCGCCCTCACTCACTTCCCCGACGGGCTGATCGCCCCTTTCGCTGACGCGGGCATCACCCTGACCGCCGACGGCGACACCATCCGTGTGCGGCTCGCGGGGGTGCTGTCGGGGGTGGAAGCAGCCACCGGTCCGCATCCCGGGTTGCCCACCGACACCGCCCCGCAGTTGGCGGCCATGCTCACCCAGGCCGCCGGACCATCACTGATCGGCGAGCGGGTGTACCCCCGGCGGGACACCCACGTCGCCCCGCTGCGAGCCTTCGGCGCGGACATCACCGCTACCGGGTCAATGATCCGCCTGCGCGGCCCCAAACGGCTCCACGCGGCAGACGTGCAGGCCGCCGACATCCGGGCGGTGACGGCGCTGCTGATCGCCGCCCTGGTCGCCGACGGGACCTCTACGATCCGGGGTCTGCACCACTTGCGGCGCGGCTACGGCCATCTGCTCGCCAACCTGGCCACGCTGGGCGCCGAGGTCACCGTAGAACCGGAGGTTTAGATGCCCGTACCGTTCAGCGCCGACGACACTGCCCGCCTCGGTGAGATGCTGCGAGAGGTGGTCGCCGATGGAGCGAGCCCCGGCGGTGTCGTCATCGCGGGGACCGCCGACGGCCGCCAGGAAGTCACAGTGGCCGGCGTGGTCGCCCCCGAGTGCGGACTGCAGCCGCCGACCGCGCACACGCTCTACGACATCGCGTCGCTGACGAAGGTCGTTGCCACTTGGCCACTGGTCGGCCGGGCCGTCCGAGACGGCTTGATCGACCTGGACGCCCCGATCCGTGACAGCCTCCCCGCGATGACAGGGGAAGCCCCCAGCGGAGAGGCGACCGTACGGCAGCTGATTGCGCACACGTCCGGCCTCCGTGCCTCCACCCGGCTGGACCACTACCGGAGCGCGGACCTGCCGCTGCACGAACTCCTGTGCCGTGAACCGCTGGAGGATACGCCGGGCACCCACCGCTACATCAACCGCGGCTACATCCTGCTCGGCCTCGCCCTCACCCACGTCCACCGACGGCCCCTCGACCAGGTCGCGGCCGACGTGTGGGCCGAGCTCGGCATGCGTGGCACGCTCTACGGCCCGGTCGCTCGTACGCCCGACGTCGCCCCCACTGAACAGCGTCTCCCCGGCGCCCCACGCACCTGGGGAAGCGCGCACGACGACAATGCCGCTCTCATGGGCGGCGTGGCCGGGCACGCCGGGGTGTTCTCCACCCCGACCGACCTCGCCACCTACGCCCAAGCACTTCTTGCCGCCGACGAATCCCACCCGCTCGGTGACTGGCTCCGCTCCAGTCTCGTCCCCCAAGCCGCGATCGAACCGGGCCTCGACCGCGGCCTGTCGTGGATTCTCGCCAATGGCGGGTCCGTCGCCTACCACCACGGGTTCACAGGCACCAGCCTCTACCTGGCCCCGTCGACCGGCCGCTACCTGACGATCTGCACGAACGCCGTCTACAACGGCCCGGCCCGAACCCGTCTCGCGCCGCTAAGGGCCCTCGCGCTGAAAACGATCTCCGTAGCCTGAACTCGCCGATCCCACAGTTGAGTTACTGGCCGCTCGCGCGGCGCCCACGCGGACGGCCACCCCCACCAGTCAGCCACGACGCGCCCGCGCTGTGACGATCACCCGCCACGTGTGCCTCCAGCAACCACCCACCGGCATCAGCCACGCTATCCGTTCCGTCGCGGCCGGTGCCCCTGCCGACTGTTGCGTTGTACGTCCGCCTGGCCCCGCGCCCGGACCAGTAGACGAGTGGCGCGAACGGGGCGGGCTCGGGCTGCGAGGGTACATGCGCCTGTACCGGCAGTTGGGTGGTCGGCTTCGGCGCTGTCGGACCGGCCCCGAGGCGCTTCCTGGGCGTGGTCGTCGCGGTCGGTTGGTCATTGCGCGCTGAGTGGCTGGGGGCCGCCGTGAGCGGGGCGGTAGACAGGAGCGACGGCGGCCACGGGCCGCCAGCGCGCGGCGGCCCGCGCGAGCGGGCCGCTCTTGATCCAGTAAAGAAACTCGTAACAGCTCTGCTGCTTCGCCTTCTTGGTTGCTTCCGCCGAAAATTTCTCCGCGCCTGCTTCCCGTTTTATGGCGCTTTGTGCTCTAGCGTGCCCACGTCTGCCCTGATCTGGGCTAGTCCGTTGTCCCCCCGCACGGCCTCGGACGCCCATCAGCTGTCGTGGACGAGGTCCTTGTACGTGGCCGGGGTGAGCTCGTCGGAGTGGAGGGGATCGAATCTGTAGGCGGGGGCGCCGGGGGTCGCGAGGACGCCGAAGCCCTGGCCGTCGTTGTCGAGGATCGTCTTGCCCGCCTTGCCCGCGGCGACCCAGTCGATCTCCACGGCGATGACGCAGTCGTAGCCGGTGTCGTGCGCGGTGAGTTCGAAGACCTCGGGATCCCCGGGCAAGATCTTGAAGGGGAAGGTCACCGGTGGGTGTCCGGGCATGCCGGGGCCTCCGGGATCGGCTTCGGCGACGACCACGGGGCTGGGCCTGTCCAGGTCGGTGGTGAAGGGACGTACGGTCTGCGCGCCGCCGCACTGGCCGTCCGCCACGGTGATGCCGGTGGTGGGTGCGGGCCGACGCTGGCGGAACCGCACGTGCATCCCGGTCAGCAGGACGGCCTCGTCGGAAGAGGTCTGGTTGGTGATGTCGATGGTTCCCGGTCCCACTGGCCGACGGTTCTTGCGGACGTTCTGTTTGTACTGTGCCGGGGTCTCGTCGTAGTGGTTCACGGGGTCGCAGCCGGCCTCCTCGGCCTGGATGTGGAGGTTCGGCGGCAGAGGGTCGGACGCGGGGCCCGACGCGGAAGCGGTGCTGCCGGGCGCGGCGCCGCGCGTCGGGCCGGTGGAACCGGCCGTTCCACGGGTCGAGTCGGTGACATCGAGGGCGTAGACGCCGCCGCCGACCACTGCCAGCGCGACGGCGGCGTTGAGGAGAACGGCTTTCCCGCTCCCCCACCTCCACGCGGGAGAGCCCTTCTGCGTGATCACCGGTGAGCGAGGCGGGGGCGGTGGTACGTCGACCGTGGTGAGGGGCGGCTCGGCGGGAGCGGACTCGCGCCGGGGGCCGGCCGACGCGGGCGGAAGCGTGCGGCGGACGCCCGTCGGCGCGGGCAGAGGCGGCATCGGAACCCCCGTGATCGCCGAGCGCGCCCGCCGCCACCGGACGCGGCACTCGTCCACTGCCGCTTCGTCGCGGGTCATCGCCCGCACCATCGCCACCGCGTGGTCGATGGACGGCAGCCGTTTGGCGTCCAGGGCGTCCTGCAGAGTGCTGCGGGCGACCCGTTCGCCGCTGGCCTCGGTACGGCGTACCAACTCACGCACCGACAGATCGCCGCCCAGGAGCCGCATCTGCCGCAGCCACGCGGCGAACTCCTCGACCGGGCTCTGTTCCCCGCCCTGTTC
>NZ_JAINFC010000294.1 GCF_020740835.1 Streptomyces sp. UNOC14_S4 | reverse complement strand
GGCAGGGGCGGCAGGGGGCTGGGCACAGGAACGGGACGGACCGACGAACCGGGGCACTCCACCGCACCTCTGCCGTCGCCGCCACTACTGGGCGGTTCACATGGCCGCCCCTCAGGTGCCTCAGGTGACTGCCCTTCGGGCGACCGCTCGGGCCACCGCTCCTCGGACGGTGCGACGAGGGCTCCGCCCGCTCGGGGGGACGCCCCCGCTGCCGCCACGGCGCCTCCGGCAGCGGGGGCGTCCCGGACGGGAGTGCCCCCGGCAGCAGGAATGCTCCGCACTGCGGAGTCCCCGGCATCCGGGGCAGCGCAGGACTCGGCGGCAGCGGCGGCTTCGTCGTCGCCCGCAGTGACCTCGCCCTTGGGGCCGGGCCTCCGGCCGTCGGCTCGGGCGAGAGGCGTGACCGATCCGGTGGGGCCGGTCTCCTCGGTCAGGCGGTGGACGGGGATGCCGTGCCGGTGCGCGACCTCGCCGACGGCGGCACAGGTGCTGCCGTAGACCGACAGCCTGCCGCAGCCCTCGTCCACGACCTCCACGGGCGGCCTGCCGGAAGAAGCGCCGACCGCGTCGGCCTCGGCCGTGAGGAGGTGGGCGAGACGGGGCGCGGAGGGCGAACGGACGGCGACACGGGGCCGCAGCCGGGTGCGGGCGAATGCGGCGACCTCCTGATCGGCGACGAGCCTGCCCTGGTCGATGGTGACGACCTGGTGGCCGATCCGGGTGGCCTCGCGCGCGTCGCGCGAGGTGACGAGGACGGCACCGCCCTGTACCGCGAAACCACGCAGGAGGCCGTGCAGCCAGGCGGTCTCGCGCGGTGACAGCTCACGCGCGGGCTCGTCCAGGATCAGGGTGTGCGGGTCACCGAGGAGCGCCGCGGCGAGCCCGAGGCGGCGGTCCATGCCGCGGGAGAAGTCACCGATCCGCTGGTCCGCGAGGCCGGTGAGGCCCACGACCTCCAGCACCTCGTCGACGCGCTCCTCGGGCACGCCCGCCGCGGCGCTGAGCATGCGCAGGTGGTTCCTGGCCGTACGGGCGGGGTGGCCGGGCACGTCGCCGAGGAGCACCCCGATCTCCCGCGTCGGGTGGGCGACCCGGTCGAGCGGGCGGCCGCGGAACAGGGCGACGCCGCGCCCCGGATCGAGCCTGAGCATGAGCCGCAGGGTGCTGGTCTTGCCCGCCCCCTCGGCCCCGAGCAGGACGGTCACCCGCCCGGACCCGGCCTCGAAGGTGAGGTCGTCGACGACAGGGGGACGGTCACGGCGGGGGACGCTCGTCAGTCCGATGGCCTGGATCATGGCTTCTCCCGCTGGGCATGAGAACCTCGGCGGCACGGCACACGGCCTCCTCGCGCAACGGGCCGCTCCGAAGGAACGGCCCGCCCCAGGAGAAAACCGCACTGCACGCGGACCGTGAGGGACGTACCGCAGCACCGTAACCCAATATGACCGAATTACTCCGTAATGCAGATAGTCGGCCCGGTCGTGTCACGGGGCCTCCCCGGTCGTGTCACACGGTCCTGCGGAGAGCGCGCTCCCTCAGCCTCGTCTAGGCCTCGGGCCGCAACATCGGCGGATTGAGCAGCGTGGCCCCGCCTGCCCGGAAGAGCTGGGCCGGGCGGCCGCCCTGACGAGTCGTCGTCCCCCCGGTGGGCACCAGGAAGCCGGGGGTCCCGGTCACCTTGCGGTGGAAGTTGCGCGGGTCCAGGGCGACGCCCCACACCGCCTCGTACACCCGGCGCAGCTCGCCGACGGTGAACTCCGGCGGGCAGAAAGCCGTGGCCAGCGAGGAATACTCGATCTTCGAGCGTGCGCGCTCGACACCGTCCGCGAGGATGCGGGCGTGGTCGAAGGCGAGCGGGGCGGCCTGCTCCCCCTCACGGCCGTGGGCCACGTCCTGCTCCAGCAGATCCTCCACGGGCGCCCAGCGCACACTGTGCGCGTCGCCGCCCGGTCGCGGCGCGGGGAGGTCGGGAGCCAGCGCCAGGTGCGCCACGCTGACCACTCGCATGCGGGGGTCGCGCTTGGGGTCGCCGTAGGTGGCGAGCTGTTCGAGGTGGGCCGCGTTGAGGACCGCGGGCCCCGTCGGGTCGTGGGCGTGCAGGCCCGTCTCCTCCGCGAGCTCCCGGGCGGCGGCGGTCTCGAGATCCTCGTCACCGCGCACGAACCCGCCCGGCAGCGCCCAGCGGCCCTGGAACGGCGGCTCACCACGGCGGACGGCCAAGGCGCACAGCGCGTGACGGCGCACGGTGAGCACGACCAGGTCGACGGTGACAGCGAAGGGCGGAAAGGCCGACGGGTCGTAGGGCATGACGCGATCATAGTCGTCTGCTTGACGATAAACAGGGTCTTGAGGGCGGCCCACGTGCGCCCCCTCCGGCAGGCCCGTACGCATCGCCCTCACACCCCGAGCTGCAGACCGTCCGGGGCCTCCTCGACCATGCCGAGCCCCATCCTGCTGATCCGTACGGCGAACGGCTGCTCGGCGACGCGGAGTCCGGTGAAGCGCAGGGCACCGAGCGGCGCGGTACGCAGAGGACGGACCGCCACCGTCCCGGCGGGCACATCGGGCCGCACCCCGGCCAGCGACGTCAGCAGTTGCACCGCCCCCGCCGCAGCGACGGCGGCCGGGCGGCACGCCGCAGGATGTGGCAGGGGCACGCTGCCGGTGGTGCGCTGCTCCCCCACGTACATCTCCGGGAGGCGATGCCCGAAAGCCTCGGCGGCGTCGATCGCCCCGCACAGCAGCGCGCCCGCCTCCTTCTCGTACCCCGCGGCCGTCAGGCCGGAGACGGCCACGGCCGTCTCGTGGACGCGGACGGCTCCGCTGCGGTGGCCGAAGGGATTGTGGCCGTGCTCCTTGGCGCCCAGGCTGCGCAGCCCCCAGCCGGAGTCCAGAGCAGGGCCTCCGAGCAGGCGTGCCAGTTGCTCGGTCTGCACCTTGTCGAGGAGGCCGGGGGCGTGGGCTCCCGCCCCCAGCAGACCCGTGTCGAGCAGGTGCGCCGCGGCGGCGCCGAGATGAGGTATCGACTGTCCGTCGTGGGTGAGGGCCGCGACGGGCCGGCCTCCGCCCACGTCCTCCACCCAGAAGTCCTCACGGAACCGGCGGCGGAGCTCGGCGGCCCAGCTCCTCCAGTGCTCCGCCCCTGGGCGGCCGAAGGCATCCAGCAGGTCCGCGCCCAGGAGAGCCGCCCGGTGCGCGTGTGCCTGCACCTCGCAGCGGTACGGACCCTGGGGGTGGGGGTCCGCGAGATACCCGCCGCTCACGACCGCGCCGCCCAGCCACTCCAGGCACCGCTCGGCCACGGGCAGCAGCGCCTCCGTCTCCCGCTCGGGCAGCCCCCATCTCCGGGCTTCCGCGAGGACGGCCGGGAACAGCAGCGTCGCTTCGATGCCGGTGCACCCTGGCGGCAGATGGGCTCCCGAGTGGCGCAGCGCACCCGGAATCCGCCCGTGGTCCGGTCCGGGCCCGGTGAGCTGGGTGCGGGCGAGCGTGCGCAATGTGCCCGCCGCGAGCCGGACGCCCAGAGGCAGGGCCATCCGGGCCGCCCAGAGCCCTTCCGCGGGGGCGAGACCGCAGCGCCAGGGGACGCCCGCTGCGAGATGGGCGTCCCCCGGGTGGGCCGGATCGCGCAGGAGCAGGGAGCGGAGGTCGTCGAGGGCGGCGGCGAGCAGGGCCTCGGCACGTGGGTCGTCCCCTTCCGCCTGTGTGTCGCCCCAGGGGGCCGGGCCCGTGTGGCCGCGAGGGGCGGCGGCCTCGGGCACGCGCGCTCTGCCGGGCTGCTCCGGGAGTACCCGGAGCTCGATGCTCCGGGTACTCCCGGGGGTCAGGTCGACGTCCCAGCACAGCAGTCCGGCGGAGGCCAGGGCATCGTCGGGGGGAGGGTCGGCGGTGACCGCCGTCTGTGCGCCGGGGGCTGTCCACCTCAGCCCGGTCGCGTGCACGGCTGCCGGGATCTCGGCGCCTGTCTGGCCTGCCGCGGCCGCTCCCAGCTCGGCCAGGTCGGTGCCGAGCGACACCTCCACCCGAAGACGCAAGGGACGGACGGCGGTGCTGCGCAGGGCGATGCGCTCGGTGCCCTCTGCCGTGCGCAGCCGCTCGACGGTGACGGCGGGGTCGGGCCCCGCGTCGGCCGCCGTGCGGACCGTGCCCACGAAGCGTGCCCGGTCCGCGGCGAGCATGCGTCCCTGCACGGGAAGGGGTTCGGACCCGCCGACCCGTACCAGGCAGCGCGCGAGCAGTCGCCTGCCGCCGCGGTAGAACCCGTCGAGGCCCTGACCGGTCATCTGCCCGTGTTCACCGGAGATGGCCAGGGCGGGCAGCGCGACGCAGATCAGCGACGTGTGCACGGGCTGCGGGGCGTGTCCGTGCGGGACGCCGGGGCGCTGAGGCGGCGCGGGGCGGCGCGGCGACGGACCGTGCTGGCCATGCTGAGCCTGGGGGACGATGCCTTGCACGTGTCTGCACTCCCCTGCGGGTGTCACGGACTGGAATGTCGGACAGCTTCTGTGGCCATCCGGTTGAACGGCGCCGGGGCCGCCGAAGTCACGCTGTGGGGTCCGTGCCGCGTCCGCCCCCGGGGTCACTGGGGGCGCTCCTGGCGACTGCGAGCACCCTGCTGACCGTCCGTCCGCCGGGTACGCGCCCTTCCCTCAGGACCGCTCGGACCACCCGGCCGGACGTTCCCCGAGCGCCTGCTCGCCCCAGTCCTGCGTCGCGCCGCGGTGACCTCGCCGGAGGCGGCTCCGGCACCGCCGCCGCGGGCCTCTTCCTCGCTCCCGGCCACTGCCGTACGGAGCCTCTCGGCCGCTGCCGCGTTCCCCCGCGCCTCCTCCTCGGCCGCGGCCTGGCACAAGGCGCGGCCGGCCGACTGTCCCCGGAGGCAGCGGCGCAGAGGTTCCGGGTCGAGGCCCTCGTTGCAGGCACGGTGAAGGAGCTGGGCGAAGAGGTACTCGGGGTCGAGGCGCAGGGCACAGCCCAGGGCGACACGGGCCTCCAGCTTGTCGTCGGCGGACCAGGCGACCCAGCCGGCGAGAGCGACGGGGGCGGCGCCGTGCTCCGCATAGGGCGGTACGCAGCGGCGGGCGAGGGCGCGCCACAGCCGTAGTGCCGCCGGGGCTTCGGGGCCCTCCATCCACTCCGCCGCCCGGTCGCGGGTGACGCGGTCCTGGAGCCCGATGATGATCGTCGCGGCTTCCGGGGCGGTGAGGAGCGTGTCGTCACGCGCGTCGGCCTCCGCCCGTCCGCCGAGCGGCGGCGTGCTGTGGAAGCGGCTCATGGTCCGGCGCGCCAGTTCCAGCGTCTCCTCGCGCACCGCCTCGCAGTCGGCGCTGCGGAGGATGCGGGGCACGAGTGCCATCGCCGCGGAGTCCAGTGCCTCCTGCTGCTCTTCGGCGCGGGGGCCGGTGATCGGGGCGTAGCGGGCCTCCAGCTGACTGAGGGAGCCGCGCATCTCCATGCCCGCGTAGGTGGCGGCCGCCGCCATGACCGAGGTGCCGGGGAGTGCGAGGGGTGTACCTTCCCGAGGGCAGCAGCGGAGGTCGGGGCAGCAGTAGGACCAGAAGCGGCCGCCGGAGAGGCACAGGGCCTCGAAGACAGGCATGTCGCGGCGGCCGCACGCTTCGCGCAGCGACTGGGCGAGCGGCCGCAGCCGCTCCATCACCTCCTGCCCGGTCCCACCGGTCGCCGGGTCCTGGCAGAGGAACAGGACGACGCCGTCGGGGCGGGCTCCGCGCTTGTTGCTGCCGGTGAGGAGGGTCTCGGCGAGCTGGTCACCGATGTCGGCCCATTCCTCACGGGAGTGGGGGATGCCGAGCCTGAGCCTGCCTCCGAAGCGGCCGCGCTCGCCGTGGAGCGCGACCATGACGATGCTGTCGTCCGGGACGAACCCCAGCAAGTACGGAAGCGCGTCGGCCAGTTCGGCCGGGCTGCGGAGGGTGACCTCCTGCTCCGCGTGCGGGCCCGAAGGGGCGGACGCGGCGGTGAAGGAAGAGGAGGAGAACGGGCGGGACGGGTCGCTGTGCTTCGTCATGCCCCGAGAGTCCCGTGTTCCTGTCCGACCCCGCCACCCCTGTGGATAACTCTCTGTGGATAACCCCTCACATATTGTCGGGCCGATCCTGTGGACGGCGTTGTCCACAGGATCGGAGCCACGGTCGCGCGATGTCAGTGGCCTCGTGTTGCATGGGGGCATGACCAACTTGCATGGGGGCATGACCGGCGAGGACCTCCGCGCCGATGCCGACGCCGTCCTGGCCCGTCTCGTGGGGGACGCCACGGGCACCGCGAGACTGCGCGAGGACCAGTGGCGCGCGATCGAGGCGCTGGTCGCCCACCACCGGCGGGCGCTGGTCGTCCAGCGGACCGGCTGGGGCAAGTCGGCCGTGTACTTCGTGGCGACGGCGCTGCTGCGCCGTCGCGGCAGCGGCCCCACAGTGATCGTCTCGCCGCTCCTCGCCCTGATGCGCAATCAGGTGGATGCCGCTGCGCGCGCCGGCATCCACGCGCGCACGATCAACTCCGCCAACACCGAGGAATGGGAGACGATCCAGGCGGAGGTCACCGCGGGCCGTGTCGACATTCTCCTCGTGTCGCCCGAGCGCCTGAACAATCCCGACTTCCGGGACCAGGTCCTGCCCGAGCTCGCGGTGGCCACCGGGCTGCTGGTCGTCGACGAGGCGCACTGCATCTCCGACTGGGGCCATGACTTCCGGCCCGACTACCGGCGGCTGCGCACCATGCTGGCCGACCTGCCGCCCGACGTGCCGGTGCTCGCGACGACCGCCACGGCCAACGCGCGCGTCACCGCCGACGTCGCCGAGCAGCTGGGCACGGGCGAGACCTCGGAGAAGGCACTCGTCCTGCGTGGCCCGCTGGACCGGGAGAGCCTGAGCCTGGGCGTTCTACGGCTTCCCGACGCCGCGCACCGACTGGCCTGGCTCGCCGACCACCTCGACGAGCTCCCCGGGTCCGGCATCATCTACACCCTCACCGTCGCCGCCGCGGAGGAGGTGACCGCCTTCCTGCGCCACCGCGGTCACACCGTCGCCTCCTACACAGGAAAGACCGAGAACGCCGACCGGCAGCAGGCGGAGGACGACCTCCTCGCGAACCGGGTCAAGGCGCTCGTGGCCACCTCGGCGCTGGGCATGGGCTTCGACAAGCCGGATCTGGGCTTCGTCGTCCACCTCGGCTCCCCCTCCTCCCCCATCGCCTACTACCAGCAGGTGGGCCGGGCCGGGCGTGGCGTGGAGCACGCCGAGGTGCTCCTGCTCCCGGGCCGCGAGGACGAGGCCATCTGGAAGTACTTCGCCTCCCTCGCCTTCCCCTCCGAGGAGATGGTGCGCCGCACCCTGGACGTGCTGGCCGCGTCCGACGTCCCCATGTCGCTGCCCGCTCTGGAGCCCCGGGTGGAGCTGCGCCGCTCCCGCCTGGAGACCATGCTCAAGGTTCTCGACGTGGACGGGGCCGTCAAGCGGGTGAAGGGTGGCTGGGAGAGCACCGGGCAGCCCTGGACGTACGACTCCGAGCGCTACGCCTGGGTCGCGCGGCAGCGCGCCGCGGAGCAGCAGGCGATGCGGGACTACGTCACTACGACGGAGTGCCGGATGGAGTTCCTGCGCCACAGGCTCGACGACGAGCAGGCCACCCCGTGCGGCCGCTGCGACAACTGCGCCGGGCCCCGGTTCGCCGTCGAGGTGTCGGCGACCTCCCTCGACGCGTCCCGGGGCGAACTGGAGCGCCCGGGCGTGGAGATCGAACCGCGGCGGATGTGGCCGACGGGAATGGCCGCGGTCGGCGTGGACCTCAAGGGCCGTATCCCCGCTGGGGATCAGGCCTCGGTCGGCCGGGCACTCGGGCGGCTGTCCGACATCGGCTGGGGCAACCGGTTGCGGCCGCTCCTCGCCCCACAAGCCCCGGACGGCCCCGTTCCGGACGATGTGGTGGACGCCGTGGTGACCGTATTGGCCGACTGGGCGCGGGGACCGGGCGGTTGGGCCGATGGCGCTTCGGGCGCCGCCCGGCCGGTCGGTGTCGTCACCGTGGCATCGCGCACCCGGCCCAAGCTGATCCAGTCCTTGGGCGAGCGCATCGCCGCGATCGGCCGGATGCCGTTGCTGGGAGCGGTCGAGTACCGGGACGTGGGCATGGACACCCACCTCCCGCGTACCAACAGTGCCCAACGTCTCCGGGCGCTCGACGGGTCGCTGACCGTACCACCGTCGCTCGCCTCCGCCCTGGCCTCGGCGGGCGGCCCCGTCCTGCTCGTCGACGACCACTCCGAGACGGGCTGGACCCTGGCCGTGGCCGCGAAGCTGCTGCGCCGGGCAGGGGCGACGGAGGTGCTGCCACTCGTTCTCGCCGTACAGGGCTGAGCACGCGTGACAGGCTGGACGGCTGGGCAGGGATAGGGGCGCGCGGTGGGGGGGTAGTGGCGTCATTCGCTCGTTGCCGCGCTCCGGCGCGGACGGGAGAATCGGACCGGCTCCTGCACCCGCTCGTCCACGGCAGCCGGACTGCCGTGGCGGTGCGCGCCCTTGCCCGACGCCACACTCGCGCCCCGCCACGGGCACGCAGACGAAGGGGGGATCATGACCTTCGGCTTCGCTCCGCCGCCCGCCGCCTCCGGATCCCGGCTCGGCCGGTCGCTGGAGCCCGCCGAATGGGCCGCGGCCGGGATACCCCTGCTGCGCAACCCGCGCGAGTTGATCACCGGCCTGCACACACGCCATCTGCCGTCACCCATGACGGCGGTTGTCGCTGTGCTCGACCCCGACGACCGGCTCGTCGCGAGCGCGTCCTTCGCCCGCCGGTCGCCCACGGCCGACGGCTGGGAGCTCCGCAACGCGCTGCTCACGCAGTTGCGCCAGGTCATCCCGCACGACCTCCGGCGACGCACCCCGGTCCGCACGGCGGTGCTGCTCTACTGCCGGGAGGGCGAGGCCCATTGGACGGATGAGGACGGCGCCTGGATGTGGGGCCTGCGGGACGCCTGCACCCTGCACGGCCTGCGGTGCGGCGCCTACATCACCCTGACCGCGGACGGCTGGCGGATCCTCGGCGAAGGACGCAGCGGCCGGAGCCCGAGCTCGTCCTCGTACCGGGCGGTGACCTCCTTCGAGGTCGGCGGCGGCGTGGACGCGGCGGTGCCCCGCTCGGCGGTCGGCTGATCCGTCGGCCGCGGACGGCGGTCCGGCACGAACCCCGCGGTCACCGTCGCCCCGAGGGCCGGGTGACCGCTGGGCCCGTGCTTCAGACGCCCGCCGGGACGAGGGTGCCGACGCGCTGCGGGTCACCGCAGACGATCAGCAGCGCACCGGCGCGTTCCAGCGCCTTGGGAAGGACCCCGCCCACCACGGCGTCCGAACCGCCGTTGACGGCGACGACCACGACCTGACGACGCGCGACACGGCCCGCGTCGGCGCTCGCGTAGAAGACGTCGTCACAGGCGTCGTGCTGCGCCCAGTACGACGCCTCGCCGAAGGACAACTCGTGCGCCGCCCACGGGTGCTGCTCACCGGTGGTGAGGACGAGGATCTCGCCGGGCTCGCGACCGGTGTCGAGCAGCAGGTCGACGGCTTCGTCCGCGGCGTCCAGCGCGCCCTGCGGGGACGCCGGGATCACCTGGACCTGCGGACCGGCCGCGGGGACAGGGGCATCCGTCACCGCGGGGCGCGGAGCGCGCGGGGGCGGCGGAGCCGGGACGGGACGGTGGGCACCGGGAC
>NZ_JAINFC010000293.1 GCF_020740835.1 Streptomyces sp. UNOC14_S4 | reverse complement strand
CCACCGGACGTCGGCTATCTGTACGGGGGCGGGGGTCGCTCAGGTTTCGTGTGTGAAGTACGCCCAGGCCGTGGTCGGTACGGCGAAGGCCGGTCCGTCGGGCTGCTTGGAGTCGTGGACGGCGATCCGGTTGGTCAGCGCGGTGATGGATAGGCAGTTCGCTCCGGAGTTGATGCTGTAGGACGCCTTGAACCAAGAGGGCTCGTATGTGGCTTCGACGCAGTTCTGCCCGGCGTTGCTGTACGAGGACCTGCTCTGCATCAGGTGCGCTCCGATCGGATCTCGTGGATGAGCGAGCTCCAGGCGGCATCCGGTACGACGAAGGCCGGACCGTTGGGGTGCTTGGAGTCGCGTATGCCGATTCGGCTGGTCAGCGCGGTGATGGATATACAGCCGCCTCCCCCGTTGTCTCCGCTGTGGGAGGACTTGAACCAAGCGGATTCATCGGCGACGTCGAGTGCTGTTGGGCGGGCGCTAGTCGTCATGGAGCTCTCCTGCCAGGCGGTGCAGGAATTCGGCAGTCATGGCCGGAGCCAGGGCACCTTCCCGCAGCGCGTCGAATCTACGGGCGTACTTCCACACCTCGCGCGGCTTGTCGGAAACCGTCATGACGGATGAGCCTTCGTCCATGACGACGGAGTCAAGGCCCCCGTCGAAGTCGAGGATCACGAAGTTTGCGAGGGCCCTGTACGTGGCGAGATTCTGCGGGAGGATCTGGATGGTCACGTGGTCGAGCGCCGCGGCCTTCTCGATCCCCTGGTATTGGGCGCGCATGATGTTCGGGCTACCGACCATGCGGCGCAACACGGACTCGTCGAGGATCACCCGGAGCTCCACGGGGTCGTCGCCATGGACGATCTCCTTTCGCTTCATGCGGAGCGCGATGCTCTCCTCAACGAACTCGGTCGTCCTCTCGTCCACGGGCTTTGCCGTCATGAAGAGCGCACGGGCGTAGTCCTCGGTCTGCAGGAGGCCGAACACCACCTGCGAGTGCCAGGCGCGCATGGTGCGGGCGTCGGATTCCAGGCCCACGTACAGAGGCTGTCCCGACGGCATGAAGTTTTGGTAAGGCCGGTACCAGTCGGCGCTGAGCGAGTCGCGGTGCAGCATCAGCAGATGCTCGCGGTCGGCGCGCTCCGTGACGCCGTACAGCTCAAGCAGGTCTTCCAGGTCACGGACGCGTGGCAGCTGGTTGTGGCCGGATTCGACTCTGTTCAGTTTTGATTCTGAGCATTCGATGGCAGCGGCTGCTTCCTTCGTGCCGTACCCCTTCCTCTCCCGAAGGCGCCGGAGCTCCTTGCCCAGCTCTCGCCGACGGAACGTCGCACCGCGTCGTGCTGCCACCGCTGACCCTCCAGATGCTGTACCCCTGGGCGCTTCCCAGTACCCGTTCACCGCAAGCGTGTTGGTGCTCCGAGTGCGGCTGTCGACCTTCAGGGCGCCTCTGTTGGTGAGTCTCCCATCCTCTGAGCCTGTCCGGGGGAGCCTTGCTCTGGTTGTGCATATGCCAGTTTAGAGAATTCTGTTCTTTAAGTTGCAAGCCAAGTGCTGTCTGCGGGAGCTTGGTTAAGCCATCGGCGCACTTCAGACGCTCGCGGAGGAGTTCAGTCATGCCCGTCTTCCCCCACACCGGACTCGCGTACGTACCGCCGCAAGGAACCGCGGCGCGGCCCGAGGCGCCGCGCATCGAGGACGTGATCCGGGAGGCCGTTGCGATGGACAACCGGACGTGCCCCGCCACCGGGAGGCTCGGGTGGCTGACGCGGCATCTGCGCCGCTTCATCAGCGTGGCCGTGGTGGATGTCGAGGCCGAAGCGGGCAAGCGGCCCGTCGACGACCCCGTACGGGTGGAAGCCCTCGCCGCCGTGCGCGAAGCGGGGCACAAAGTCGGGCTCGGGCCCGGCGACGGGTACGCCTCGGCCGTCACGTACGCCAGGAGCCTCGGGCGCGGAGCCGAAGAACTGCTCCGGCAGCAGCGGCGGCTCCGCACCGAGACGGCCGTTCCGCTCGCCGGCATGGCCGGGCCCGGAGTCATCGTCGTGCCGGAGGGCGATCCCTGTGCCGAGTGCCAGGAACTCGCGGCTGAGCGGCACACCTTGGAGCTCGCGCAGGATTGGCGCGGCATGCGCGGTGCGGATGACCGGCTCGCCGTTCACCAGCGCACCGGGCACGCGTCGCGGTAGTGGCCGCCGAGGGCGTCTACCTTCTGGGCTGCGGAACTATCAGACTGTCCAGCCCGGAAACACGACTGAAGGAGATGGAATGCCGACTGCGAGCGCATTGCCTTGGGGATTGACCCGGATGGCGCCATTTCCGGAGGCCGTGCGGATTCCGTACGCGAAGCTCGTCCTCGACCCCGACACGCAGATCGCTCGGCCGGTGGACGAGAACGGCATGCCCGTACCGGTGCTGGACAGGCACAAGCGGTCGGAGACCTCGAAGGAGACCGCGACGAAGACGAGCCTGGACGGAACGCCGGATCAGGGGAGTGATCAAGAGGGCGACACGGACTGAGGGGGTGGCCGAGTGGGGGACGAGAGGCCTGTACTGGTGGTGACCCGCCTCGACGATGTGACCGCCGACCTGGTGATCGCCGAGCTGAACGCGCAGGGTGCGCCCGTCGTCCGACTGGACCCCGGCGACTTTCCGTCGGCTGTGACCTTGGAGGCGCGCCTGGACGACGGTGGGCTCAGCGGGCTGATCGATACGGCGACCCGGCGTATCGATGTCTCGGGGGTCCGTTCGGTCTACTGGCGTCGGCCGAGCGCCTACACCGCCCCTGTGGACATGACGGGTGCCGAGGCGCAGTGGTGCGTCGAGCAGGCTCGCCATGGGCTCGGGGGCGTACTCGCCACGCTGCCCGGTGCCCGCTACGTCAATCACCCCTGGCGCAACCGCGACGCGGAGTACAAGCCGGCGCAGCTGGCGATCGCGTCCCGCAGCGGGTTGCGCGTCCCGCCGACATTGATCACCAATGTGGGGGATCGCGCGCGTCGCTTCGCCGTCGAGCACGGCTCGGTGGTCTTCAAGCCGTTGCGCAACACCGACTACACCGATGTTGACGGAAGGCATCTGAACATCTGGGTTTCCGAAGTGGACCCGGATGAGATCACCGAACGGCTGAGCGCCGCACCTCATGTGTTCCAACGGACTGTGGACAAGACTTGCGACATACGGCTGACTGCGGTGGGCGGGGACCTCTTCGCCGTGCGCATTGATGGGGCGAACTCGCTGGACTGGCGTCTGCATTATGACGAGTTGACCTACGAGTGCGTGGACGTCCCGCCCGATGTCGAGCAGGGCGTACAGTCCTACCTGCGCTCGTTCGGCTTGGTCTTCGGGGCCTTCGATTTCGGGCTCGACCGGGACGGCCGTTGGTGGCTGTACGAGTGCAATCCCAACGGTCAGTGGGCCTGGTTCCCCGCACCTATCACTCAACGGATCACTCAAGCCCTCGCCGACCAGCTCGGAAACCCCGGAGGATGCCGATGAGCAGCCACTGCCGTAAAGAACTCGCCGACATCATCGCGTCCACGGGCGCGTTCGACGACGACCCCGCGCTCAGGGCGTCCTTCGAGCGGGTACCCCGGGAAATCTTCCTGGGCGATGCCGTGTATCGCCTCAACGGCACCACGTGGGAGCCTCTGCGGCGCGAAGACGTCGGGGAGGAGGAATGGCTGCGGCTGGCCTGCACCGATCAGACGTGGGTGACACAGGTCGAAGGTGTCGATGCCCGCGATGCCACCGGGGCCTTGTCGGGGAACCCCACTTCTTCCTCGACCTTGCCGTCCCTGGTGGCGCGCATGGTGCGGGTCGCCGGGGTCCGGGGCGGGGACACGGTTCTGGAGATCGGGACGGGGACGGGGT
This sequence comes from Streptomyces sp. UNOC14_S4, assembly GCF_020740835.1. Classification (GTDB taxonomy): domain Bacteria; phylum Actinomycetota; class Actinomycetes; order Streptomycetales; family Streptomycetaceae; genus Streptomyces. The sequence goes on along the minus strand of NZ_JAINFC010000293.1, from coordinate 5,859 downwards.
ATTCCACCGCGATCCTGGCCGACCGGCTCGGGGAGGCGCGTGTGACCTCCGTCGAGTACGACCCTGGCACCGCGCGGCGAGCCGCGGACCATTTGAACGCGGCCGGTTACGCGCCGCACCTGGTGGTCGGCGACGGGCTTCAGGGCTGCAAGGAGCACGCGGAATACGACGCGCTTGTCGCGACGTGCGCGGTACGGCACATTCCCCTGCCGTGGCTGTGGCAGGTCCGTGCGGGCGGCTCGATCACGACCGCCGTGGGCGGCTGGATGCTGGCGTCCGGGCTGGTCCGGCTCGTTGTCGGCGATGGCGGAAGCGCGTCGGGCCGCTTCACGGGGGACACCGTCTCGTACATGCTCGCCCGGCCCCACGAACGACCTCCGCGTCCCGTCTTCTTCCGGCATGGAGGAGACGCGCGTGCGAGTCTCGTGGATCCTGCTGTTCTGGAGGACTGGACCGGTCACTTCGTCGCCCAACTCGGGGCACCGTCGGCGGAGCTGATGCAGACGGGCGACGGAGTGGTGCTGGTCGATGTGGCGACAGGGTCGCAGGCGTGGACCGAGGCGGCCGACGGTGGTTGGACGGTTCATCAGAGTGGGCCGTTGCGGCTCTGGGATCAGGTGGAGGCCGCCGTGATGACATGGCAAGCGGCCGGTTCTCCTGGGCAGTCCGCGTTCGGGATGTCCGTGAGTCCCGACTGCACGCAAACAGTATGGCTCGGCTCCCCCGAAGGCCCCTCCTGGCGTCTGCCCTGCTGATCGGCTGGGCCTCTGGCACTGTCAGCCTGTCCGACCCGTGCGCTGAAAGCCGGGAACTCGCCGCCAGGCGGAATGCCAACTGATCGCAGGGGCCTGTGGGCCGACCGTCGTCATGACGGCCGGCCCACAGGATTCCGCCGGGCGCGCTGTGCTCGCAGGAGCGAGGGTGGTCTGCCGGACAACCTTTGGATCCCTCGCCCCTTCTCCGGGATCAGTGGCCGTGCTTGGTGACGCAGGTGGTGTTGTTGAGCACCGCGACGAGACCGTTTCCGCAGTTGTTGCTGTGGCCTGTCGAGTTCCAGGACAGGATGCCGGACAGCAGGTCGTTGTCGATCCTTCCGCCGTCCGAGTCCTTGCCCGCGTGGTCGCTCGCGTGATCGTCTTCGACCGCGCAGGACGCGGGTGAGCCGATGGCGAGGGGGTTTCCACAGAAGGCGCTGTGGCCCGTGGAGTTGGCGCTGCCCAGGTTCGACAGGGTGCCGCTCACGGTTCCGTCGGTGATGTCGCCCCTGTCGGCGTGCGCGGGCGCCGCCCCCTTGCTGCCGCACATGGCGATGGCCGCCAGTGCGATAGCTGCCGCAATTCTCCTGCTGCGAACCATAGTTGAACGTCTCCATCCTTTGTCAGGCATTGCGCCGAATAGGTTCGGCTGCCCTAACGGTGGGTGGTCGGCTTGGTCACGCTGCGTGGATACCCTCGTTCGGGGAAGGGGGTGTGGTTCCCGATAGGTCGGTGTCCGCGTTATCAGCCCGCCTGCAGGCGCGTCTGTATCACCAGGTCGTTCAGGTCCGCCCGGGCGTCGGTCGCGTCAGGGAGTGCCGTCGACGCTTCCGCCTCGTCCAGTGCCGCGTGCAGAGCCGCGATGTCCGCCGTCAGGCGCTCGTGCGACGGTGCGCCGTCCAGTGCGGACAGGTGGCCGTGTTCGGCGGCTGCCTTCGCCGTCACGAGGCCGCGGACGTAGGCCGGTGCCTTCACCGCGGTCAGCAGGGTCGGCAGGTCGGCCTGGAGTTCGTGGGCGCGCATCAGATGGATGCCCGTGCACAGAACGCGGAACGTGTAGAGAAGCGGCTTGAGTTCGCCGGTTTTCTCGAACAGGCGCCACTGTGTTTTCGCGAAGCCGCGGTAGTGCTTGGCGTGGCGGCTGGTCAGGAGGCGCGGGGCGAGGGCGACGAGGGCGGCGTGCTCGGGGGTCGTGCGGACGACGAGCGGGGAGAGGAGTTGCTCCAGGACGTAGCCGTTGGGGCCGAGCAGGAGGCGGGCGAACTTGGCCAGGTCGTGGGTGACCAGGTCCATCTCCACGCCGTCGGCGTCCCACATGCGGCTTTGGGTCTCCCGCGGTGCCGCCAGTCCGAGGATGTCGCGCAGGGGCAGCAGGTGGACGCCGCGCAGGTCGACGTCCGAGTCGCGGGACGGGAAGCCGTAGAGGTGGGCGCCCGAGACCGTGGCGAAGAGCAGAGGGTGCTGCTGGTCCGCCACGACCTGCTTCAGGTCGGGCAGGGTGCTTATGACGTGGGCAGTCATAGCAGTCATAGCAGGCTGCTTCCGTTCGTCAGGGAGCGGCGGCGGACCGAGATCAGCCAGTTCTCCACGCGGTCGGCGTCGGGGTGTTCGGGGAGCGGGCTCGTGGTCAGGGCCCGGTCCAGGCGTACGGCGAGGTCTTCGCGCCAGGCGCGGACCTCGTCCCAGGACAGTTCGCCGCGGCGTACGGCCAGCAGGCGCTCGCGGTACGGGCCCGCGTCGATTCGTACGGTGCCGTCCTCCAGCAGCACGGCACCGCTGATCATCAGGCGGAGCATGTGCATGATGTGCTTCCAGCGCGGCTCGCCCTCGAGTTCCCGGCGGTTCTCCGCCTTGGTGAACTGGGACGCGGCGTAGCGCGCGAAGGTGGCGTACACCCTGCGGGACAGGAACGCCGGGGCCAGGTCCTGGAGTTCGGCGCCGAGCTCCGAGCGCTGTTCGACGAGTGGGCTGTGCAGGACTTCGAGGATGTTGGGGTTCCCGTTGAGCGCGAGCTCGCAGAACCGCTCCACCTCCCAGCTGAACTGCTCGGGCAGCGGGCCTTCCACGTGCGTGGGCGGCTTGGTCATGCGCCAGAAGTCGGCCGTGGGGGCTACGTACACACCGCGGCGGTCGGTGTCCGAGGCGGCGGTGGAGAGCCCGAACGCGCGCGACCCCACGACCACGGACAGGATCGTGTGCCGTTCCACCAGGAAAAGCTGCGCCGCTGACTCCGAAACCGATTCCGACATGCGGCCCATTGTCACGAGAACCGCTGTCTTTCGCCAAATGCTTTCCATGGGGAGGAAGGCGTGCGGAGGCGACGGGTACCGTACGCGGGTGACCGAGACGAAAGGCGCCCGGCTGGGCGTGGAAGCCGCCCGGCGACTCGCGAAGGCCGGTTGCTGCGAGATCGCTCCCGGGCTGAGTGACAGGGAATTCGACCGTGTCGAGGCGGAGTACGGCTTCGCGTTCTCCGCCGACCACCGTGCCTTTCTGGCGGCGGGGCTGCCCGTCGCCTCGCCGTACGAGGAGGGCCAGACCTGGAAGCAGCCCTGGCCCGACTGGCGGGACGGTGACCCCGAGGAGCTGCGGCGCCGTCTGGACCTGCCGGTGCAGGAGATCCTGTGGGACGTCGAGGCCGGTGACTGGCCCGGCCCGCTGGGGCCGCGCCCCGGGGACGGGGTGGACGCCATGGAGTGCGCGCGGCAGCGGCTGGCGGGTGTGCCGCAGATGGTGCCCCTCTACGCGCACCGTTTCCTCCCGGCCGGAAGCGGCACCTCCGGGCATCCGGTCCTGTCGATGTGGGGGACCGACATCATTTGTTACGGCAGCGACCTGGCCCACTACATCGACTGCGAATTCGGCACCGGGGAAATTCCCCGGATGATTCCGGAGGTGACCGTCCCGTTCTGGCGGGACTTCATGTGAGTGTGAGTGTGAGGCGGGGGAGGTCCGCCGTCCTTCTCAGTGGTGCCAGGCCTTTCCGTCCACATTGTGAATCATTCGCTGGAGCACCTTCAGGGTGGCGAGGTACTCCTCGTCGGAGACGCCGTCGTGAATCCGGTCGTGGTGGGCCTTCTGCCAGGCGGCGCACTGGGCGAGTGTCTTCTCGCCCGCCTCGGTGAGGCGGAGGTGGTTCCCCTCGTCGAAGGTGATCAGCCCGCGCCCGACGAGTCCGTCGATCTCCGCGTCGAGGTCGTCACCCGGCATGACGTAGTGCAGCAGCACCGCCGTCAGTTGCTCGCGGGTCTCACCGCTCCGGTTCAGCACCCACCACTGGGGCTGTGTCGTCCCGAACCCGGCGAGCCCGGTGCGAATGCTCGTCACCACTTCCCGCCCCGCGGCGGTGGCCCAGTATCCGATCGGCTGCTGGAGCAGGCCGGCGTCGTCGTGCGAGTACTTCATGGTGGTTGTTCTCCCCGTTGAGACTGTTCGCTCGTTCGCTGGTGAGATCGAACGTAGGACCTCAAGCGGACTTGAGGTCAAGAGGGGGCGTTCACCATGGTCCCTTCGCGACGCGTCCTTACTCCCTCCCCAGGAAGATCGGGTTCGTCAGGGCCGCCATCGCCCCCGGCAGGTCGTTGCCGCTGCCGCCGCCGTTCGCCGGGTGGCGGACCTCGGCGCGGACGTACGCCGCGTACGACGGGGTCGTGCGCCAGGAGATCTTGCCGTCCGCCGGGACGGGCGTGCTGTACAGCCGGCCCTGGTCCGTGACGAACGAGGCCGTGGCGCCGGACGGGGCGCCCGAGACGTCCAGACGCACCGTCACCTCCGCGTCCGGAGCCGCGGGGAGACGGTCGCCGATACCCGCGTGCGCGCCCTGTCCCGTCACGGCCTCGAAGGTCAGGTGGACGGATGAGGACTCGGCGATCCAGCTGCGGCCCGCGCGGATGCCCGCCAGTAGGGCCGTACGGGAGAGGCCGTCGGCGAGGACGACGGTCTGGGGGAGGCCCACGACCTGGGGTTCGCGGTGGGCGTCGCTGTTGCCCATGGCGGGTAGCCAGCGCCCGCCCTCGCGCGCGGACGCGACCAGCATGCTGTCCCACTGCGCGATGGCGACCTCGTCGTCCGGGGTGTACGGCCCGTTCCAGACCTCCATCGCGTCGGCCTCCGCGTAGCCGTACTTCCAGGAGCAGCCGACGCAGGTGGCGTGCGGATGGGCGGGGACGACCAGGCCGCCCGCCCGGTGGACCACGCGGGCGAAGCGGCCGAAGGAGTGGTCGCGGGCCCGGTAGCGCCAGTCGACGAACACGCCCGGGTCGGTGCCGAGCGCCACGACGTGACCGTTGCGCGTGGTGACCTCCTCGCCGGTGAGGATCAGCAGGTCGTCACCCCACAGGCCCTCCCACGCGCCGTGCGCGGAGGTCGTGTTGTGCTCCGTCGTCGTGATCCAGTCGAGCCCGGCCGCGCGCGCCGCCGCCGCGATCTCGGCGGGGGTGCGCTTGCCGTCGGAGTACACGCTGTGCAGGTGGTTGTCGCCGCGGTACCAGGCCCGCCCGCGCCCCTTGGCGTGCTGTGGCGGGTACACCGGCCGCGGCGTCGTGCCCGTCGGCCCGTATCGGAGAGTCACCTTCACCTCGTACGCCAGGCCCTGCGGGGCCACGGTGTACGGGCCCAGGACGACGTGCCAGGTGCCGGGGCCCACGGGCCCCGCGAGATAGCCGGGCGTGGCCTGCTCGGCGCTGATCGCGAACTCCGTACGGGCCCCGCCCGACCAGCCACGGAAGCCGCGCCCGCCCAGCTCCGTGCCGCGCTCGTCGAAGACGCCGATGTCCAGGGTGTTGCCCGGGGTGCCCTGTGGCACGTCCGGTCTGTCGTACGTGTACGACACCGCCAGCTCGTGGACGCCGCGCGGTACTTCGACGGGCAGATAGACGTAGTCCGGGGCGCCGGGCCGCAGGCGGCCGGAGACCGTGCGGGACTCCTCGCCGCGCCCGTCCGCCGCCGGTCCGTCGGCATGGGCGAACGTCACGGGGGCAAGCGTAAACACGCCCGCCGCGGCGGCGGTGAGCTTCAGCATGTCGCGCCGGTGCAATCGGTGCATCCTTGCCTCCGGGGTGGGTCGGGGGTGTGGCGCTCCAGGGACACCGTTGTACGTCCGGGT
>NZ_JAINFC010000292.1 GCF_020740835.1 Streptomyces sp. UNOC14_S4 | reverse complement strand
CCCGAGGGCCTGCCCGTCCCCGCGGGCCCCATGGTCTCCACCCTCCAGGAGGGCCTCACCCTCGTGGCGGCGAACCGCGGCGCGATGCTCCTGTGCCAGTCCACGGCCGACTACCACCGCCGCCGCGACGTCGCCTACGTGACGCTCACGGGCGTCCCCGACTCCGCCCTCGGCCTGGTCTGGAACCGCGCCCGCGAGAACTCCCGCATCAGGGCGTTCGCGGAGGTGGTGGGGGAGGAACTGGGCTGACCACCGGCCCCGGCAGGGGTGAACGTACAGGGCGAGGCCGACACTCCCCGGCAAATCCTGTGTTATGCCGCAAACCAATGGAAGATGTGACCGTGGTAACAGCTATCGCGGTTTCGGACGGCTTCCCCGGTACGCAGGAGCGCGGCGCATGACGAACACGCATGGGACCCCCGCCGGTACTCCTGCCGGGACTTCCGCCGGTGGACCGGCACCCGCCGGCGGGGAATCCCGGGGCGAACGGCTCGCGAACTGGGCCGACGGCCGGGTGGGCCTCTACTCGCTCGCCAAGGGGAATCTCCGGAAGATCTTTCCCGACCACTGGTCCTTCATGCTGGGGGAGGTCGCGCTCTACTCGTTCCTCCTCATCATCGTCACCGGCGTCTATCTGACGATGTTCTTCAAACCGAGCATGGACGAGGTCGTCTATCACGGCAGCTACACACCGCTGAGCGGCGTGCTGATGTCGCAGGCGTACAAATCCACGGTCGACATCAGCTTCGACGTCCGCGGCGGCCTGCTGCTGCGTCAGCTGCACCACTGGGCGGCGCTCATCTTCGTCGTGGCGATGCTCGTGCACATGATGCGCGTCTTCTTCACCGGCGCCTTCCGCAAGCCGCGCGAGCTCAGCTGGCTGTGCGGCGCGGGGCTGCTGATCCTCGGCATGTTCGACGGCTTCATGGGCTATTCGCTCCCCGACGACCTGCTGTCCGGCACGGGCATCCGGTTCATGGAGGGCGCGATCCTGTCGCTGCCGATCATCGGCACCTATCTGGTGATGTTCATCTACGGCGGGGAGTACCCCGGGCACATCTGGGTGCCCCGGCTCTTCACCGTCCACGTGCTGCTGATCCCGGGCATCATGCTGGGGCTGCTGGTGGCCCACCTGATCCTGGTCTTCTACCACAAGCACACGCAGGGGCACGGGCCCGGCCGGAAGAACGGCAACGTCGTGGGCCTGCCCCTCATGCCGGTCTACATGGCGAAGGCGGGCGGCTTCCTCTTCCTCACCACCGGCATCATCTCGGTGATCTCCGCCATCGCCCAGGTCAACCCCATCTGGGCGTACGGCCCTTACCGGCCGGACCAGGTCACCACCGACGCCCAGCCCGACTGGTACATGGGTTTCTCCGAGGGGCTCATTCGCGTGATGCCGGGCTGGGAAATCAATTTCCTCGGGCACACCCTCGTACTCGGCGTGCTGATCCCGCTGATCATCTTCCCGAGCGTGTTCCTGGCGATCTGGCTCTATCCCTTCTTCGAGGCGTGGCTCACCGGCGACAAGCGCGAACACCACGTGGCCGAACGGCCGCGCAACAACCCGCGCCGCACGGCATTCGGCGCGGCCTGGGTCGCCGAATATCTGCTGCTGCTCGTGGGCGGCGGCAACGACCTCTTCGCGACGCACTTCCACATCTCGCTCAACGCGATCACGTGGTTCGTCCGCATCGGTTTCTTCGTGGTGCCGGTGCTGGTCTACATCGTCACCCACCGCTGGTGTCTGGGCCTGCAGCGCCGTGACCACGAAAAGGTCCTGCACGGCCGGGAGACCGGCATCATCACCCGGTTGCCGCACGGCGAGTTCGTGGAGATCCACGAGCCGCTGGCGCAGGAGGACCGGGCCTTCCTCACCGCGCACGACCAGCTCCGGCCCGTCGAGGCGCCGAAGGGGGTCGACGAGAACGGCGTCCCCCGCAAGATCGGCTGGACGGAGCGGCTGCGGGCCAGGCTCTCGCTGGCGTACTTCGGCCGGGACGGACAGATCCCGAAGCCGACCGCCGAGGAGTACCTGGCCATCCAGGAGGAGCACCACGCCCACGAGAAGGAGCAGGTCACCGCGGAAGGCCACCGCTGACCCGGCGCTGCCGCTACCCGTACGGCCTGCTCGTGCCGGTGGCGCGCGTCGCCACCACGGAGGCGGCGGAGGCCGTCCGCGCCTTCCTCGGCGCCCGCGGCATCCGCTCCACCACCGTCCCGGTCCCGGCCCGTCCGCGCTGGCGTCGGGTGCGCATCCGGCGGCACCGGCCCGGGCCTCCGCGATGGCGCCATCAAGTACTGGTGTTCGCCGACGACGCGGCCCGGGCACGGCTGCTGGTCAACGACTGGACCTTGCCTGTCTGAGCCCGTCCGGGCCCCTCCCGAACCCGCGGGCGTCCGGACCCGCGCACCACGCAGAACACCCCTCCGACCACGTTTCCGTGGTCGGAGGGGTATTTTCAGCGGTAGCGGAGGGATTTGAACCCTCGGTGACTTGCGCCACACTCGCTTTCGAGGTCTGTTCGTGCTGGTCAGGGCATGATCCGTGGTTGTTCAGGGCCGTTCATACCCGTACGCCGGATGGCGGCGGGCGAGTCTCGCGTACGGCTGTGAACGGGCGCGTACGGCTATGAACGAGACGGAAACTGAGACGGAGCGTGGACGGACGGCCGATCCCGTAGCGTCGCTGTGTGCTGGCACTTTTCGACCTGGACAACACTCTGATCGACCGTACCGCGGGCCTTGAGGACTGGGCCCGTGATTTCGTGCGCTCGCGTGCCCTGCCCCATGAGGCAGAGGCCATCATCTGCGATCGGCTCAGCGAGCGGGCTCACCCTGAGGACTTCGTGGACCTGCGGGCGATCCTCCATCTCAGCGACGCCCCGGACGACCTTTGGCACGAGTACGTCGATGGCGTCGCGCACTCGGTGCGCTGCTTCCCCGGGGCCCGGGAAGGGCTCGAAGCCCTGCGCCGCGCGGGATGGACCATCGGCATCGCGACGAACGGCGCGGGCGACATCCAGCGCGCCAAGCTCGCTGCGACCGGTCTCGCCCCGTTCTTCGACGGCATCTGCGTCTCGGGGGAGGCGGGAGCGCGGAAGCCCGAGCGCCGCCTCTTCGAGGCCGCGGTGGCGGAATGCGGCGCCTTGCTCAGCGCCGGAGGGTGGATGGTCGGCGACAACCCCGAGACGGACATGGGTGGGGCAAGGGCGGCAGGCCTGCGGACGCTCTGGGTGGCCAACGGCCGCGAGTGGACCGATGGCCTCCCCGGGCCCGACGTCATGGCGCCGGGCATCGTGGAGGCCATCGAGGTACTGCGCGGGGTCACGGTCTAGGTTGACTCCCCGTTCGGGCCCGTGTGCAGCTCCTCTAGTACGAGCGCGAGATCCGGTGTCGTGTCCTTGAGTCCTGCCCACCTCTCCATCACGCTTGCCGCGGCGTCGGCCAGATCAGAGGGGAGCCCAGCCTCTTCGAGGGCATGCGCCGCCTCCTTCATCTCCGGGCCCCAGCGCCATGACCGGGCGGCGACCTTGGGGAAGTACGCCGTCTCTGCCAGGTAGCTGGTCGTACGTCCTTCGGCGATGTCCAGTAGTTCCCCCTCCACTCCGTGGTCACTGGCGAGGGCGTAGGCGACGGCGGCCAGTGCGCGGCTGGCCTTCTGGTAGCTGCTGTACGACAGCTTGAGAGCGGATGCTTGCCCGATGCCGCCGGACAGGGCGCGCGCCTGGACGGCGCTCCCCTCGAAGAGTCGGGCGACCGGGGGCAGCGCGTCGGCGGGGCCGGAGAGGTAGAGGCGAGGGCTCTTCGAGTCCGACGGGGGTGACCCGATCACGGAGCCGTCCACGGCGGTCGCCCCGGATTGCTGCACGATGGCGCTGATGTTCGCCATCGTCGCGGGGGAGACCGCGTTCCCGTCGACATAGATGCGGGCGTACGAGCACGCCGCGACGGCCCGTGCCACGTCTTCGGCAACGGCCGGCGGGCACAGGCTCAGGATGATGTCGGCCCGCTCGGTCAGCTCGCTCAGCGCTCGTACCGGCGTGAGCCCGTACCTCTCTGCCCGTGTCTTGCTGCTGGCACTGCGACCGACCGGGCACCACAGAACCTCAGCACCGGAGCGCCGCGCCTGAGCGGCGACGGCGGCTCCCATGCTGCCCGGGTGCAGGATGCCGAGCGTCGTCATCCGACAAGCTCCCGGATGTTCCGGCACTCGGCTGAGGCGGTCGCCGCGAGGGCGTCGATGATGGCGTTGGCGGACTCGGTGGGGTTGAGCTGGTCGGTCCGAAGGGTGAGGGTCCAAGGCGCGGTTTCGTTGTCCAACAGGTCCTCTCGGGTCTCATGCCAGACCTTCACCCGAGCCTCGACGTCCTTGTCTCCGCGGCCGACGGAACGCGACTCCGTGACGTCCAGGGGGCACCACAGGAGTACACGAATCCAGTGCAGGGGGAAGGCGGCCACCGCGCTGGCCCCTACGACCTGCCCCATGTGCAGAACCGGGATGCGGTCGGCGTCGACCAAGGCCGCGATGCCCTGCCGGTCGATGGCGTACTCAGCGTCGTAGCGGGCGTTGTGGTAGAGGAGTTCTCCCGCACGCGACAGCTCTTCGATGCGGTCCGCGGTCGTGAGCCGGTATCCCGTTGTACGCCCGGGACCGGCCTTGAGCCGCTCGAAGAGCGCGAACTCCGGTCGGAGCCGCGTCAGTTCCCTGGTGATGGTGTCCTTGCCGGAGCCGGGCGGCCCGTAGAGGATCACGCCGGACGATGTCACAGCCCACCGCCGCTCAGCACGTCGCGTGCTTCGTCGACCAGGGCGACGGCAGCACCAAGACGGTTGTCGACGACGAAGTGCGGCCCCTGAGGGCGGAACTTCAGATCGAGCCCCAAGGCGTATTCGTCCCACGCTTCCATCTTCCAGGCGTCGCGTGCCGCGCCACGGAATTCGATGTACTCGCGCATGGATTCGACGTCGCACTCAACCCATATGGTGGCGACCGAAACCCGCTTGGATCGGCAGCGATTCTGGAAACGCTGCATCCAGTCGGCTTGGGCGAACTCAGTAATGAACGGTGCGTCCAGGATCGCCGAGATTCCGCAATCCAAGTTGTCCCAAGCGGCTTGGATGAGGCACTGGTATTCCAGTGGCCGAACCTTCTCCCGGTAAAGATCCGAACTCCGGTCGTGCGCTTTCCCGCCCAGCGAGACGAGAAACTGGTCGACCAGCGGGCGCGTCAGCGAGTCCTTATCGAGGATCGGCCAGCCGGTGAGCCCTCCGAGGAACTTCGCAAACTCAGACTTCCCCGATCCGGCGTACCCCCCGACCAGGATCACGGTCGGCCCATCGGTGCTTGCCCCTGCTGTGTGGCCGCTCCATGCGTTGACCACCCGATTGCGCAGAGCCTCACTGTCGACATCGTCGGTACCTTCGCGGATGCTGCTCAGCGCTTTACGTACTGCGTCCGGTTGGGCGGGGAGCTTTCGCTCAGCGGAAGCGGGCGCCGGTACGGATTCCACAGGGGCATCCTCTCCGGGCAGGGCTTTACGGAAGCCGAGTTGGGCCTCATTGCGACGATAGAGACGGCAGTACGCCCGGCGATAGTGCGGACCGGGATACACCGAACCCTTTTCGTGGCCCCAGATTGTTTGGAAGTTTGCGGCAATGTTGAAGCCGTGACGCTCTGCGATTTCGCGGAGCTTCTCCCCCGTATCTTCCAGAGTGAGCCCTATTTCCTCGCGGTGCATTCGCAGAAGTTCGGGCTTCCAATCTGAGTGCTTCCGAGCCATCTGCCCCTCCTAGATAGCTGGTCGGAACCGTGAGTGTAGCGGCTCGACTATGCCTATGGAAATTCGTGATAGCGCATGTGTAAGCGGATGTATAAAACCGCTTCGAATTTGTCAGGTAGCGGAACGTGATACACGTTTCGGCGGCGTGGCGGTGAACTTGTGGCACACCGAACGAGGAGGTTCAGATGCCACACGCCACGGCTCTGCAGGTCCCACCTCGGCCCGCCGGAAGGTCATCCGCCTTCCAGGGTCGCGACGCGCTGGCGCAGCTCCCCGACCTCGGTCCGGAGCTTCTCGACTTCCTCACGCAGTTCCGCCATGGCCCCGACCGGATCGGCGAGTTGTGCGGCGGCGCTGTCGGCGCCAGCGGTCAGGAAGACGCCTTTGCCCTGGTGGCTCACCACGAGGCCGTCGGTCTTGAGTTGGTTGATGGCGGTACGGGCCACGGTCACCGTGATCCCGTATCCCTTCTGAAGCTCCCCGTACGAGGGGAGCTGTCCGGTGTCGGCGAACTCGCCATCCGCGATACGTCGCCGCAGGTCATCGGCTACCTGCTGGTAGGCGAACTTGCCGGTCCACTCGACCATCTGCACCCCAGGTCTCGTCTCTGTCTCTGCCTCATAGTGCCCAAGCCTCAGAGCTAGAACCAGCGTCCCACGCTGCTTGTTCCGCGAGGGCACTTGACGCACTCTGCCTCAGAGTGCACTCTGAGATGGAGTTGGGTGAGTGACTCGGTCCCGCAAGGGGCGGAGTGCTCGTACGACCTGCTTGACCTGCACAACAACTGGACAGTGATCGTGCGGGGCTGACGCGAGAGCGGCGGTCGCGGTAGGTGCCTAGGGCGAGGGTCCGGGGGCAAACCGCTGTGATGGACGTGGCTCTCCCCCTACGCGCTTGGCAGCGCCACCCGGGTTTCGGGTGTGGGGAAGTACAGCGGGGCCCCAACGCACGTGGCGGCAAGAGTGAGACCGCCCCCGCGTCGACCGGGTGATGTCGTCGGCGGCAATGCCAAGCCCACCAGCTCCGGAGAACACCCCACCTTGATGTTGGGGTGCCGCCTGGTGTGGGCCGCCCTGCTGGCGTCAGAGCAGCGACGATGACGCACTTCAGATTTTCCGCCCCGATGGTCGCAAGGCCGGGTTCGACTCCCGGCCGGGGCACGCCTCCCCTCGGTCAGTCCGGCTGGGGATTCGTCAACCGTGAGGACGACCTGTCATGGGCTTGTTCACCCCGAAGTATCCGACGTCCGACACCCCCGGCGCTGAGAACGGCTCGCAGAAGCGACGTTCCCGTAGCCAGGAGACCTACGACCGGATGTACGCGGTCCGGGATGCCGCCGAAGCCATCAAGAAGGAGCAGACGCGCGCCTGGCTCGATGGGAAGCGCCCGATCGGTGACCCGGCTGCCGACCATGACGCCGCCTACGCGATGGCCAAGCAGGTGGTGCCCGAGCCCCCGAAGCGCCGCCGCTGGTTCTGACTCCGCACCACCGCCCCGATGGTCGAAGGCCGGGTTCGACTCCCGGCCGGGGCACTCACCCTTCCGCCCCGGGGCGGGCGCCATCTCTTCCACAAGCCGCGCCCGCCCCGGCATCTCTCCCATCCCTCCAGTGATCAGGAGTTTCGTCATGCGTTCGTACATCAGCGGCCACCAGGCCGTGACCAGCAACGACTTCATCGAACTGGCCCTTGGCACCCCGGTTGAGCTGTGGCTGGGGGTGGATGGTGAGAGCGAGTTGGAGCGGGCGGCCCGTCTGGACGCGGCCCGCGACATCCTCGCCGAGAACCCCGGCTTCCCGGACGACGCGATCCGCGTCGCCGCTCAGGCGATCGAGGAGCACGCCCCGGAGCTGTTCAACGTCGTGCCGATGGCGCGGCCGGTGCCGCGTTCCCGTCGGGCCCGGAAGGGGGCGGCGGCGTGATCGAGCTGGTGGCTGCTGCCGCGGCGGCTGTGCCGCTGGCGGCTGGCTGGTCCTGGCACGCGCTGCAACTGCGCCGCCGGATCACGGACGCGCGCCGCGACCCGCTCACCGGGCTCGCAACCCGCGCCGAGTTTGAGGAGCGTGCTGCGGCGAGTCTCCTGCGGGGTCCGCGTGTGGTGATGGTCCTGGACTTGGACGGCTTCAAGCAGATCAACGACGCCCTCGGCCACGCGGCAGGGGACGAGGTGATCCGCATCGTGGGCCGTCGCCTGGCCGCGTGGGCCGACCAGCACGGTGGGATCGTGGCCCGGCTCGGCGGGGATGAGTTCGCGGCCGTGCTGCCCGTACTCAGCTACGCGGATCTTGACCGGACGATGGACGGCCTTGGTGAACAGCTCACCGTTCCGGCCGTGTTCGAGGACTGCGAGGTGCCGGTGGGCTTCTCTGCCGGTGTCGTGTGGTCCCACCCTCGCCAGGTCCCGAATCCGGGGCTTGCGGGGTGGCTGCGGCGCGCGGATGAGGCGATGTACCTGGCCAAGCGCTCCGGCGGCGGCTGGCACCTCGCGGTCGGTCCGGACCCGGCCCTGCCCACCGTCAACGGACGGCGCAAGGGGCGGCGAGGTTCCTCGGGGGTGGCGGCATGAAGGTCGCTGCCATGGCGTCCAAGCAACTCGTGGGCGCGGAACGCACGCTGAGCCTGGGCACCTGGAGCATCACTTTCGGGGCGGTCCTCTTCAGCGTCCTGACGGTCACGCCGCTGGTACAGCGCACTATGCCCGCCGGGTGGGGATGGACGGCGCCGATCCTGCCGCTCGTGGTCGACTCTGCCGTGGTCATCGTGATCCGTCTGGATTCCACGGTGGCACGGCTCGGGGGCGACGCGGGAAGGTGGCCGGCGATCCTGCGTTGGCTCACCGGCTTGATGACGGTCGCGCTGAACATCGGGGACTCTGCGCTCAAGGGTGATCTGGTCGGCGTGGGTGTTCACGTCGTCGCCCCCGCCTTGCTCATCGCGACCGGTGAAGCCGGGCTCGCTTACCGCCGCGCGATCACTCGCCGACTGGACGAGATCGCTCGTGAACAGGCAGAGCAGACCGAGCGTGAACGCGCCGAGCGCAAGGCCCGTGAACAGGCCGCCCGGGACGAGCGTGAACGCGAGCGTGAGGTCCGTGAACGCGCTGAGCGAGAGAAGCGCGAGCACACCGAATGGCTCGAAGCCCAGCGCGCCGAGCGCGAGGCGAACGAGCGGCGTGAGCAGCGCGAACATGAGGAACGTCTCCGTCGCGAGGAAGCCGAGCGGCAGGAGCGAGCCCGGCATGAGCAGCGCCAGTACGAGCTACAGCGCGAGGAACGCGAGCGGGCCGACCGCGAGCGCCGTGAACAGCAGGAGCGGGCCGAACGTGAACAGCGTGAACGCCAGGTTCGTGAACGTGCTGAGGCCGCCGCTCGTGAACGCGCCGCACGCCCCAAGCAGACCCCCGCGCCGCGAGCGGTGAACACCCCCGCAGCCGACAAGATGAACGAGCTGGACGCACTCGCCACGGTCCGCTCCGGGCACGCTGCGGGCGACTCGGTGCGCACCATCGCGGACCGCACCGGATGGTCGGTCGGCTGGGTCAGCGCCCGCCTGACGGAGATTCGCGACGAGCAACAGGCCGCGTGATGCGGCTGACGCTGGCCGACTGCTTCGACCCCACGGGCGAGCGGTTCGGTCTGCCTACCTATCCGTGGAAGCTGGCCCCCGAGGGGCTGGCGACCCGCCGCCAGCTGTGGGCCCGCGATCTGCGGCCCGGCGGGCAGGGCATCGCCGCTCAGCTCCTGCGTCCGCGTCGCCGACGCGAGCTGTTGACCGCGTACCTCTACCGCGTCGACCTGGCCAAGTCAGTGCGGCCGATGACGCTTGCCAGGCGGGCCGCGCTCGCCAAGGCCAACCGCGCACGCCGTACCTGCCCCGAGTGCCGACGGGATGCCGGATACGCCATCCCCGCCTCGCTCGGCATGTGCGTCCCCTGTGCCCACCCCGAACCCCAGATCGCTGCCTGACCAGCCCATTTC
>NZ_JAINFC010000291.1 GCF_020740835.1 Streptomyces sp. UNOC14_S4 | reverse complement strand
CGCCTCCACCGCGTACGCGCTGGACCGCGCCCACCACCGGCAGGCCCTCGAAGGCGTCGTGCCCGCCCTGTTCACCCGCTCCGGCGCCCCCCGGCACCAGGACGGCGGACGGCGCGACGGCATGCACACCTTCACCGTCGAGGCCGCGCTCGTCGAGCGGATACGCAAGGGCGGCAGCGCCCCCTTCCCGTTCATCGCGGCGGCCTTCGCCACGTACTTCTCGCGCGTCCACCGCACGGACGAGATCGTCCTCGGCGTGCCCTTCCGCAACCGGCACACCGACGAAGAGCTGCGTACCGTCGGCCAGTTCGCGAACAACCTGCCTGTGCGCGTGACCGTGGACCCGCGGTCCTCCCTGCGCGAGCTGGCCGCGGGCGTGCGCGCCACCACCGACGGGCACCGGGGCCACGAGCGCCTCGCCCATGGCGACCTGCTGCGCGAACTGCCCACGACCGCGACCGGATCCGCGACCGGCCCCGGCTCCGGCCCCGCCTCCCGGCAGCTGTTCGACATCACGCTGTCCTACCTGCGGCACCCGCGCCCCGCCGCCACGGACGACCTCGCGATCGAGAGCGTCATCCAGGCCCCGGTGCACGTGCCCGACGCCCTCGCCGTCCAGATCCACGCCTTCGAGGACGACGCAGACCTGCGCATCGACCTGCACTACGCGCGCGACGTCTTCGATACGGACTTCCCGATCGAGTCCGTGGCCGGTCACCTGCGCGCGCTGATCGCCGCGGGCGCCGAGCTGGAGGACGAGCCCGCCGTCACCCTCCCCGTGCTGAGCGACGCCGAGCACCAGGACCTCGTCGCCGGCCGCCAGGGCCCCGAGGTGCCGTACGCGAGCGACCGCACCCTGCACGGGCTCATCGAGGAGCAGGCCGCCCGTACCCCGGACCGCGTCGCCATCGCTTCCCACGGTGACGTCCCCGGGCTCACCTACGCCGAGCTCGACGCCCGCGCCAACCAGCTCGCCCGCGCCCTGCGCGCCGAGGGCGTGCGCCCCGACGACCGCGTGGCCGTCCTGATGCGCCGCGCCCCGCGCACCCTCGTCGCCCTGCTCGGCGTGCTCAAGTCCGGCGGCGCGTACGTGCCCGTCGACCCCGGCTACCCCGCCGAGCGCATCGAGTTCCTGCTCCGGGACAGCCGCGCCAAGGTCGTCCTCGTCGCCGACGACTCCCCGGAACCGGCCGTCGCCGACGACGTGCGCGTGCTGCGCGTGGACGACCTGCTGCACGGCCCCGACGGCCCCCTGGAACCGGCCGCAGCCCCGCACGACCTCGCCTACGTCATCTACACCTCCGGCTCGACGGGCAAGCCCAAGGGCGCCATGGTCGAGCACCACTCGGTGATCAACCGCCTCGCGTGGATGCAGAGCCGCTATCCGGTGGGCGAGGGCGACGTCCTGCTGCAGAAGACGCCGATCTCCTTCGACGTCTCCGTGTGGGAGCTGTTCTGGTGGGCGATCGAGGGCGCCTCGCTCGCCCTGCTGCCCGTCGGCGGCGAGAAGGACCCGCGTGTCCTCCTGCGCACCCTCGCGCAGCAGCGCGTCACCACCATGCACTTCGTGCCGTCCATGCTCGGCCCCTTCCTCGACCTGCTCGACGAGCGGCCGGAGCTGCGCGCCGAGGCCGCCTCCCTGCGCCAGGTCTTCTGCAGCGGCGAGGCACTGCCCGCCGCCCGCGTCGAGCAGTTCGGCCGGATCTTCGGACCCGGCGGCCCGAAGCTGGTCAACCTCTACGGCCCGACCGAGGCCACCGTCGACGTCTCGTACTACGACTGCCCCACCGACGGCGGCCCCGTCGGCCGCGTGCCCATCGGCCGTCCCGTGCACAACACCCGCCTCTACGTCCTCGACGCCCACGACGGGCTCCAGCCCGTCGGCGTCCCCGGCGAGCTGTGCATCGGCGGCGTCCAGGTCGCCCGCGGCTACCTGGAGCGGCCCGAGCTCACCGCCGAGAAGTTCATCGCCGACCCGTTCGTCCCCGGCGGCCGCCTCTACCGCACCGGCGACCTCGCGCGCTGGCTCGCCGACGGGACGGTCGAGTACCTCGGCCGCATCGACGGTCAGGTGAAGATCCGCGGCAACCGCGTCGAGCTCGGCGAGGTGCAGCACCACCTCGCGCGCGTCGATGGCGTGCGCGACGCCGTCGTCGTCGACCGCGTCACCCCGCGGCGCGGCACCCACCTCGTGGGCTACTACGTCGCCGACGAGCCGGTCGAGCCCGCGCGGTTCCGTGCCGAACTCGCCGCGAACCTGCCCGAGTTCATGATCCCCGCGCTCTATGTGCGGATCGACGCCGTCCCGCTGACCCCGAACGGCAAGGCCGACCGCCGCGCCCTGCCCGCCCCGGCGGCCGACAGCGGCCAGAACCGTACGGACGCCGCGCCGCGCACCGAGCTGGAGCAGCGGCTCGCCGAGGTCTGGGCGGAGGTCCTGGAGGCCCCGCACGTCGGCGTCCACGACGACTACTTCGCGCTCGGCGGCGACTCCATCCTGGCCCTGCGGATCCGCGCGGTCGCAGAGAAGCGCGGCATCCGCTTCTCCCTCACCGACCTCATACGGCAGCCCACCGTCGCCGGTCTCGCCGGTCTCGCCGAGCTCGCGGCCACCGCGTCGCAGGCCGCCGCCGACGAGCCAGAGCTCGCCCCGTACGGCCTGGTGTCGCACGTCGACCGCGCCCGCCTGGAGGGCACCGAGGACGCCTACCCGCTCTCCCGCCTCCAGCTCGGTCTGCTCTACCACAGCCGCGCCCAGGCGGACTCGGCCGTCTACCGCGACGTCTTCCAGTACACCTTCGTCCTGCCCTGGGACGAGGCGGTGTTCCGGCAGTCCTTCGCGAAGCTGGTCGCCCGCCATCCCGTCCTGCGGTCCGCGTTCGACCTCGGCTCCTTCTCCGAGCCGCTGCAGACCGTGGCCCCGCGCGTCGACGGCGGCCTGGAGATCCTCGACCTGCGCGGCGAGCAGGACGCGGCGGCCCGCGCCGAGATCGCCCGGCACGTCGAGGAGCGCCGCTTCCACCCGTACGTCTTCGAGCGGGCGCCGCTCCACCTCTTCCGCGTGCACGTCCTTCCGGAGACGGTGGAACTGGTGCTCAGCTTCCACCACGCGATCCTCGACGGCGGCAGCGTCGCCAACCTGGTGAGCGAGCTGTTCCAGGACTACCTGCACGCCGCCGGCCTCGGCATCGACGCCGTCGCCGAGCGCGCGCTGCCCTCGGCCGCCCTGCACGTCCGCGCCGAGCGCGAGGCCTTGGAGTCCGCGGAGACCCGCGCCTTCTGGCGCGAGCGGCTGGCCGGGGCCGAGCTGCCGCAGCTCGGCGCGTTCCGCCCGCACGAGGCGCCGACGGCCGATGGCCTGATCATCAGCAGGGTCGTGCTGCCCGACGAGCTCACCGAGGCCGTCCGGGGCTTCGCCCGCGAGCACGCGCTGCCGGTGAAGTCCGTGCTGTTCGCCGCGCACTGCCTCACCCTGCGGCTGTTCTCCGGCGCCACGGACATCACCACCGGCCTCGTCACCCACGGCCGCCCCGAGCAGGAGGGCTCCGAGCGCATCGCGGGTCTCTTCCTCAACACCATGCCCGTCCGCCTCGACGCGGCCTCCGACAGCTGGCTCGGCGTCGTCCGCGAGGCGTTCCGGCAGGAGCAGGACAGCCACCCGCACCGCCGCTACCCGCTCTCCTCCGTCCAGGAGGACCTCGGCGTCACCGTCCTGGACACCGCCTTCAACTACATCCACTTCCGCCAGCTCGGCGAGGTCTTCACACTCCCGGGCGTCGAACTGCGCGAGTTCCAGGCCTGGGAGGAGACCAACTTCCAGGTCCTGGTGAACGCCATGACCGACCCGACGGACGAGAGCATCACGCTCCGCATGGACTTCCAGGGCCGCACCTTCTCCGCCGCGCAGGCGGAGCTGTACGCGGACGGTTTCACCGGCATCCTGCGCCGCCTGGTCGAACACCCGGAGGAGCGGCCGCAGTTCGCGTTCCTCGCGCCCGCCGAAGAGCCCGCCGCCGAGGCGGTCGCCGACTCCGGGGAGCACCCCGACGTCGTCCGGCTCTTCACCGAGCAGGCCGCCCGCACCCCGGACGCCACCGCCCTCACCCACGGCGCCACTCGCTGGACGTACGCCGAGCTGGAAGCCGCCTCCGCGAAGGTGGCGCGCACGCTGGTCTCCCTGGGCTCCGCGCCCGGCGACCGCGTCGGCATCGCCATGCGCCGCTCGCCCGAGACCGTCGCCACCATCCTCGGCGTGCTGCGGGCCGGGGGCGCCACGGTGCCGCTCGACACCGGCTACCCCGAGGAACGGCTCGCCTCCATGCTGGAGCAGGCCGCGCCCTTCCGGGTCGTCGCCCACGCGGCACAGGCCCACCTGCTCACCGAGGGCACGCCGGTCCTCGTCGCAGAGGACGTCTTCGGGAACGACGACGCCCCCACGGACGTCGCCCTGCCGGAGATCGCGCCCGAGTCCGTCGCGTACGTCCTCTTCACCTCCGGCAGCACCGGCAGGCCCAAGGGCGTCGCCATGCCCCACCGGTCGCTCGCCAACCTCGTCGCCTGGCAGAACCGCGTACCCAGCGGCGTCGTCGGCGGCACGACCGTGCAGTACGCGCCCATGAGCTTCGACGTCTCCTTCCAGGAGATCTTCTCGACGCTCTGCGGCGGCGGGAACCTGCTCCTGGTCTCCGAGGACGAGCGCCGCGACATGCCCGCCCTGCTCCGCCTCCTCGACCAGCACAGGGTGGAGCGCGTCTACCTCCCGTACGTCGCGCTCCAGCAGTTCGCCGAGACCGCCGTCGCCCTCGGCACCGTGCCGGGCGGCATCAAGGCCCTCGCCTCCTCCGGCGAGCAGCTCCGCGTCACCGACGAGATCCGCGCCCTGTGCGAGCGGCTTCCCGGGGTGATCCTGGAGAACCAGTACGGGCCCACCGAGTCCCACGTCGTCACCGCGCACACCATGACCGGCGACCCGGCCTCCTGGCCCGCGCTGCCGCCCATCGGCACCGCGATCGACGGCGCCGCCGTGCACATCCTCGACGCGGACCTGCGGCCCGTGCCGGACGGTGTCAAGGGCGAGCTCTACCTGGCCGGCGCCTGCCTCGCCGACGGCTACGTCGGACAGCCGGAGCTCACCGCCGAGCGCTTCCTCACCCGCACCGTGGACGGCCGCGCCGAACGCCTCTACCGCACCGGTGACCTCGGCTTCCGTCTCCCCGACGGCTCGGTCGTCTGCGTCGGCCGCGAGGACTCGCAGGTCAAGGTGCGCGGCTTCCGCGTCGAGCCCGCCGAGGTCGAACTGGCGATCACGCGCTTCGCCCAGGACCACCCGGGCCTGACCGAGGCCGCCGTCGTCGCCCGCCGCCGCGAGGGCAACGACTCCTTCCTCGCCGCCTTCCTCACCGGCGACCCGGAGCGCGCCGACCTCGACCGGCTCGGCAAGCAACTGCGCACCGTGCTGCCGGACTACATGGTCCCGTCGCACTTCGAATGGCTCGACGCCCTGCCGCTGACACCCAGCGGCAAGCGCGACGACAAGGCGCTGCGCGCCCGGCAGCTCACCGCGGGCAGCACGGGCGAACTCACGGCCCCGCGCGACGAGTACGAGCGCACTCTCGCCGAGATCCTCGCCGAGCTCCTCCAGCTCCCCGCCATCGGCGTCCACGACAACATCTTCGACCTCGGCGGCACCTCGCTCACCGCGATGCGCCTCGTCGTCCTGATCGAGCAGCGCTATGGCATCAACGTGCCGCTGTCCGAGTTCGTGGCCGCGCCCACCGTCGCCGAGCTCGCCGACCGGCTGCGCAGCGGCGGCGCGGTGGCCGCCTTCGACCCGCTCGTGCCGATCCGGCCCGAGGGCGCCAGGCGGCCGGTGTTCCTCGTGCACCCCATGGGCGGCAACGTCCTGTGCTACCTGCGCTTCAAGCCCCACCTCCCGCAGGACCAGCCGGTCTACGCCCTCCAGGCGGCGGGCAGCGACGCGGGCACCGAGCCGCTGCGCAGCGTCCCCGAGATCGCCGCGAGCTACATCGCGGCCATGCGGCGCGTGCAGCCCAGCGGCCCGTACGCCATCGGCGGCTGGTCCTTCGGCGGCTTCGTCGCCTTCGAGATGGCCCGGCAGCTCCGCGCGGCGGGCGAGGACATCGCGAGCCTCGTACTCCTCGACACCACGGCCCTCAACCCGGGCCGCCGCACGGCCACCGGTGACGACGCGCTGCTCACCTGGTTCTTCTGGGAGCTGCTGTGGCTCCAGCGCGGCGGCAAGTCCCCGGAGGAGGTCATCCCGGCGCACCTGACGACGCTGGACGAGAAGTTCGACTTCATCGCCCAGCTCGCGGTCGACGAGGGCGTGCTGCCCGCCGGGTCCTCCGGCGCGATCGTCCGGCGGCTGTTCCACGTCTACGAGGCCAACTGGCGGGCCGCGTTCGCCTACCGGCCCGAGGTCGTCGAGCAGGACATGGCGCTGATCCACGCGATGGAGCCGCTTCCCCCGGTCCTGGACAACATGCACACCGCGATCGAGTCCATGCACCGTGACCCCACCAACGGCTGGCGCGAGCGCACCACCGGCGACCTGAACGTGATCGAGGTCGAGGGCGACCACCTCACCATCATGGAAGAGCCCTACGTTCAGAAGGTCGTCGAGATCGTCTTCGAATTGATGGGTGAGTGACCATGAGCCAGAAGCAAGGCCGGAAGGCCATCGTCGTGGGCGCGGGCATCGGCGGCCTCACCGCCGCCGTCTCCCTGCGCAAGGCGGGACTCGACGTCGAGGTCTACGAGCGGGCGAGCGAGCTCAAGGCCGCCGGTTCGGGCCTGTCGGTGATGAGCAACGCCCTCGCGGCGCTCGACTCCATCGGCATCGACCTGGGCCTGGAGAAGCGCGGCGCGGTGCTGGAGCAGTACCACGTCAGGACCGCCCGCGGCCGGCTGATCCGGGAGTTCCCCTTCCCCGAGATCATCTCCCGGATCGGCGTGCCCAGCGTCCTCATCACCCGCTCCGACCTCCAGCAGGCGCTGCTGGAGGCAGCGGAGGGCATCCCGATCGAACTCGGCGTGACAGCCACGGAATTCGAGACTCACGAGGACGGAAACGGCGTAACAGTCCGGTTCGAAGACGGGCGCGAGGCCCACGGCGACGTCCTGATCGGCGCGGACGGCTTCAACTCCGTCGTCCGCCGCCAACTGGTCGGCCCCGGCGAGCCCTCCAAGGACAGCGGCTACATCGTCTGGCTCGCCATCGTGCCCTTCGAGCACCCGCGCTTCACCCCGGGCTCCGTGACCCACTACTGGGGCAGCGGCAAGCGCTTCGGGCTCGTCGACATGGGCGGCGGCCGCCTCTACTGGTGGGGCACCCGGAACATGCCCGCCGAGCGCTCCCGCAACTGGCGCGGCGGCAAGGCCGAGATCCTGCGCTCCTACGCGGGCTGGGCCGACGAGGTGCAGCAGGCGATCCGCCGGACGCCCGAGGAGTCCATCATCGCCGTGCCCTCCCGCGACCGGCCCTTCCTGGAGCGCTGGGGCAAGGGCCCGGTCACCCTCCTCGGCGACGCCGCGCACCCCATGCTCACCAGCCTCGGCCAGGGCTCCGGCATGGCCATGGAGGACGCCGCCGTCCTCGGACGTGTCCTTGGCTCCGCCACCGACCTCACCCGGGGCCTGCGCCGCTACGAGGACGAACGCCGCGAGCGCGCCCGCGGCATGGTCGCCGCCTCCCGCGGCATCAGCGACTTCGAGCAGTCGGAGGACCCGATCCGGCGGCCGATACGCGACGCGTACTTCAAGTTCCTCCCGGCGTCCCGCCTCACGCGGACGCTGGAGGACGCCATCACCTTCCCCGGCCACATCCCAGCGGAGGCCCGCAGTGCCCGATAACACCCCTGTCAGGGGACGATCCGTCCTCATCACCGGAGCCTCCTCCGGCCTGGGCCGGGCCGCCACCCTGCACCTCGCCGAGCTCGGCTTCCGCGTCTTCGCCGGGGTCCGCAGGATCACCGACGGCGAGGACCTGGCGGCGGAGGCGTACGGCACGGTGGTGCCCGTACGGCTCGACGTGACCGACGACGCGTCGATCGCCGCGGCGGCGAAGGAGATCGACGGCCTGTGGGCCGTGGTCAACAACGCCGGTGTGTGCGTCTCGGCCCCCCTGGAATGCGTCACCACGGACGAACTGCGCCGCCAGCTCGACACCAACGTGGTGGGCCAGCTCGCCGTCACCCGGGCGTTCCTGCCGATGCTGCGCGAGAGCCGGGGCCGCGTGGTCAACGTGACCTCCGGACTCGGCAGCGTCGCCATCCCCTACATGGGCGCCTACTCGGCGGCCCAGTTCGCCAAGGAAGCCCTCACGGACGTCCTCCGGCGCGAACTCCGCGGCTTCGGCATCGACGTCTGCGTGGTGCAGCCCGGCGCCATCATGACCCCCATCTGGGGCAAGGTCTCCGACGTCGGCCGCGCCGCCCTGGACGCCGTGCCGGAGCGGGTCGCCGAGCTCTACCGCATCCCCTTCAACCGCTTCCTGTTCGCCAACGAGCGCAGCGCGCGGACGAGCCCGACGACCCCGGAACACTTCGCCCGGGCCGTCGCCCGCGCCCTGACGGACGCGCGCCCGCGCTCCCGCTACGCGGTGGGCGCCGACGCGCGCAAGCTGGGCGTCCTGTCCCGCGTCCTGCCGGACGGGGCGCTGGACCGGCACCTGGCGCCGATCACGCGCTGACCGCGTCACGCACAGGGGGCGGAGCCTCTCAGGAGGCCCCGCCCCCTCCGCACGCCGCCACCCGCGGCGCGGCGGCCAGCACACCGGCCGCCCGCTCCATCAGCCCCGGATCGTCCAGCGTGAACCGACCGACGTGCAGATTCGTGTGCCCGTACAACGTCTCGGGCCGCGACCTGCTCGCGTCCACCCGCAGCGTCCACGCCGCCTCCGGCACATCCAGCGACCCCGGCTTGGGCGTCGCCCGCGAACTCCAGATCGTGCACAACACCCAGTCCATGTCCTTCGTCGACGAGGCCCCCACGGCGTTCCGCGCGGCCACGTCCAACAGATAGACATCCGGCACATCGGGAATCGGCAGATACCCCCCGACAGCGGTGTCCCCGAACCGCCCCGTCGTGGCGTACGCGACGACCCCATACGTATCCGGCCAGTAATTCAGCAACGGGAACACGGTCACGCGCCCGCCTCCCGTGATGGTCTTCGCCATGGATCCCCTTTTCCCATGCGGCAGTTGAGAGTGCCGATGGTGTCTCTTCGGGGTGGGGTGGGGCGGACGTAGGAGGCGAGGGTCACCCCCACGAGTGGTTTCCACCGGGGCTGCGCCCCGGCCCCCCGGCGCCTACTGGGGTGCGGCTTGCGCTACGTGTGCGGCTGCGGGTCCGGTGGGGGCTGGTCGCGCAGTTCCCCGCGCCCCTTGAAGGGGGCTTCGCCCCCCTGGCCCGGTGGTCGCCTGCGGCCCAGTGGGGACTCCTCGCGCCGTTCCCCGCGCCCCTGAAAAGCCGCCTGCGAGCTCGGTCGCCCATGTCCGTCCGGCGGCTGCGGACCGTCGCTGGTTGCTCGCGCAGTTCCCCGCGCCCCTCGAAGGGGGCTTCGCCCCCCTGGCCCGGTGGCCGTCTGCGGCTCCGGTGGGGGCTTGTCGCGCAGTTCCCCGCGCCCCTGATGGGGCGCGCTGCTCCGCCCGGTGCTTCCACAGCGGGGCGCGGCGGCGGGGGCAAACCATCCCCTGCGGAGAGCCGAAAACGGACGCAGCGGCCCCCTACGGATAGCCGACGTCCGGTGGAG
>NZ_JAINFC010000290.1 GCF_020740835.1 Streptomyces sp. UNOC14_S4 | reverse complement strand
GTCCGGGACACGACGACGCCCCGGCGCCGTACCCGGATCCTCGCCCTGCCCGAGGCACGCTGGGCGGCCGCCGCCCTGGCGCTGTTCCTCGTCGCTCTGCCGCTGCATCTGCTCGGTGCCCCGGCGTGGGCATGGGGTCCGCTGTACGCGCTGGTGTACGTCACGGGCGGGTGGGAACCCGGCTGGGCCGGGCTCCAGGCGCTGCGCGAGAAGACGCTCGACGTGGACCTGCTGATGGTGGTCGCCGCGATCGGCGCCGCCGCGATCGGACAGGTACTGGACGGCGCGCTGCTGATCGTCATCTTCGCCACCTCCGGTGCCCTGGAGGCCGTCGCCACCGCCCGTACCGCCGACTCCGTACGCGGCCTGCTCGACCTCGCCCCGGCCACGGCGACCCGCGTCGCCGACGACGGTGGCGAGGAGGCCGTACCCAGTGCCGATCTGAAGGTCGGCGACACGATCCTGATCCGGCCCGGCGAGCGCGTCGGCGCCGACGGGCGCGTGCTGGACGGGGCGAGCGAGGTGGACCAGGCCACCATCACCGGCGAGCCTCTGCCGGTCGCGAAGGAGGCCGGGGACGAGGTCTTCGCGGGCACGCTCAACGGCACCGGCGCCCTGCGGGTGAAGGTCGAACGCGACCCGTCGGACTCGGTGATCGCCCGGATCGTGGCCATGGTCGAGGAGGCCTCCGAGACCAAGGCCCCCACCCAGCTGTTCATCGAGAAGGTCGAACAGCGCTACTCCATCGGCATGGTGGCCGCCACGCTGGCGCTGTTCGCGCTGCCGCTGGCGTTCGGCGCCGCGCTCCAGCCGACGCTGCTGCGGGCGATGACCTTCATGATCGTCGCCTCGCCGTGCGCGGTCGTGCTGGCCACCATGCCGCCGCTGCTGTCCGCCATCGCCAACGCCGGACGCCATGGCGTACTGGTCAAGTCGGCGGTGGTGATGGAGCGGTTGGGGCAGGTGGACCAGGTCGCGCTGGACAAGACCGGCACCCTCACCGAAGGCACCCCCCGCGTCACCGACATCCGTCCCCTGCCCGCCTCGGGCCTGGACGAGGACGCCCTGCTGACGCTGGCCGCTGCGGCCGAGCACCCCAGCGAGCACCCGCTGGCCCGCGCGATCGTCGACGCCGCCCGCGCCCGAGGACTGGCCACCCCCGTGGTGGAGGACTTCGCCTCCGCCCCCGGTACCGGCGTCACGGCGACGGTCGACGGCAATACCGTCGCCGTCGGCAGCCCCGCCCGGCTGCTGAACGGACGCGCCGCCCACCTCGACGACCACCTCGCCGCCGACCTGGCCACCGACCTGGCCGCACAGCTGGAGCAGGAAGGCCGTACCGCGGTCCTCGTCGAGGTCGACGGCACCCCGGTGGGCGTACTCGGCATCGCCGACCGCCTGCGCGACGAGGCCGCCGCGACCGTCACCGCCCTCGCCACACTGACGGGCCACGCGCCCGTGCTGGTCACCGGCGACAACCCGCGTGCCGCGAGCCGTCTCGCCGAGGAGGTCGGGATCACCGACGTCCGCGCGGGGCTCCTGCCGCAGGACAAGGTCGCGGCGGTCGGCGAACTGGAGCAGGCCGGGCGCAAGGTGCTCGTGGTCGGCGACGGCGTCAACGACGCCCCCGCCCTGGCCGCCGCCCACACCGGCATCGCCATGGGCCGCGCCGGCTCCGACCTGGCCCTGGAGACCGCCGACGCCGTCGTCGTCCGCGACGAGCTCTCCACCGTCCCCACGGTCGTCGCCCTCTCCCGCCGGGCCCGCCGCCTCGTGGTGCAGAACCTGGTCATCGCCTCGGTGTTCATCACCGGCCTGGTCGTCTGGGACCTCGTCGGCGCCCTGCCCCTGCCCCTCGGCGTCGCCGGCCACGAGGGCTCCACCGTCATCGTCGGCCTCAACGGCCTGCGCCTGCTGGCCGACACCGCCTGGCGCCGCTGCGCGGACACCGTGCGAGGCGGGGTCATGTCCGGCTGATATGCAGCGATATACGGTATGAATATTCCGCATTTACTTGTTCTGGAGGATATGCCCCGCTCATGGTGTTTTCATGGACGGGACCGCCTCACCCCAGCCGCCCGCGGCATCCGCTGCCGGTGGCGGATGCCGCGCCGCTCCCGGCACCCGTGAACGCGGGTGGTCCACGGTGGACTGGCGGATCCGGTCCGGCGCGATCGCCCTCATCTGGGGGCTGTGCTTTCTGTTCATCAAGCTCGGCACCAACGGATACGCCCCGCCCTACGTCTCCTTGGGCCGTATGCTCTTCGGCACGGTGGTGCTCGCGGGGGCGCTGGCGGTCAAGCGGGAGCGGCTGCCACGCGCGGTCCGCACCTGGGGGCACCTGGCCGTCGCCGGCTTCTTGCTCAACGCCTTCCCCTTCACCCTTTTCGCCTACTCCGAACTGGCCATCTCCTCCACCCTGGCCAGCATCTGCAGTGCCACCATCCCTCTGTGGGGCATGGCGCTGTCCCTCGTGACCCTGTCCGACGACCGGCCGACCCGGCGCCGTTTCGGCGGGCTCGCCATCGGATTCATCGGGGTGCTGACCGTGCTCAGAGTCTGGCAGGGCTTCTCCGGGCAGAACGCTGCGGGCATCGCGATGGCACTGGCCGGTGCCGCCAGTTACGCGGCCGGCTGGATCCACGTCCGGCGCACACTGGCCGACACCGGCAGCTCCCGCCTGTCCCTGACCGCTGGTCAGTTACTCCTCGGCACCGCCCAACTCGCCGTCGTCGCCCCGATGCTCAGCCCCCTGCCCACCTCCTTCTCAGTGGTGCCGGTGCTGGCGATCACCGTTCTCGGTGCACTGGGCACCGGCCTCGCCACACTGATCCAGTATGGGCTCGTCGCCGAGGTCGGGCCGACCGTCGCCGCCGTGAACACCTACTTCATCCCGGTCGTGGCGATCGTCGCCGGCGCCACGCTCCTCGGCGAGCGGCTGACCTGGAACGCCCCCGTAGGAACACTGATCGTGCTGGCAGGGGCGGCTCTCACCCAACCCGGACGGCCAAGGCCGCCCGCGGAGTCGCATCACTGACCCCTCCCTGGTGATCAGTGGAGGTGGGTTCACTCTCCCTCTCCGGGGTGGCCGATCGCGATCATCCGCTCGACCGCCGCGCGGGCCCGCTCCGCGGTGACCGGATCAACCGTCACCTCGTCCCGGCTCTCCCGCAACGACCGCAGCAGTTTCTCCGGGGTGATCATCTTCATGTACCGGCAGGAGGCCCGCTCGTTCACCGCTTGGAAGTCCACCTGGGGCGCGGCCCGGCGCAACTGGTGCAGCAAGCCGATCTCGGTGGCCACCAGCACCGAGCCGGCGGTGGTGGCCTTCGCGGTCTCGAGCATGCCACCGGTGGAGAGGATCTTCACCCGCTCAGGCTGCACAACGCCGGCGCCGGCCAGGTACAGAGCCGAGGTGGCGCAGCCGCATTCCGGGTGGATGAAGAGCTCGGCCTCCGGGTTGTCGGCCGCTTTGGCACTGAGTTCGAAGCCGCTGATCCCGGCGTGCACGTGACATTCTCCGGCCCAGACATGCACGTTGCCCCGGCCCGTCACCCGCCGCACATGTGCGCCGAGAAACTGGTCCGGCAGGAACAGCACCTCGCGGTCGGCCGGGACGGACTGCACCACCTCCACCGCGTTGGAGCTGGTGCAGCAGAGATCAGTCTCCGCCTTCACTTCGGCGGTGGTGTTCACGTAGGAAACCACCACTGCGCCAGGGTGCTCTGACTTCCACTCCCGCAACTGCCCGGCGGTAATTGATTCAGCCAGCGAGCAACCGGCCGCGGCGTCCGGGATGAGCACCGTCTTGTCGGGGGCGAGGATCTTCGCGGTCTCGGCCATGAAGTGGACCCCGCAGAACACGATGGTCGACTCCCGGGCGCGGGCCGCGATGCGGGACAGCGCCAGGGAGTCTCCGGTGTGGTGGGCCACATCCTGGATCTCGGGCAGTTGGTAGTTGTGCGCCAGTACAACGGCATCCCGCTCGCGGGCCAGCCGACGGATCCGCTCGGCCCAGTCCGGTCCCGGCGGCCTGTGATCGCGTTCGGTGCTCGCCATGTCATTCCTCCTCGGCAGGGCCGCCGAGTACGTCAGTCATGCCTGGAACGATGAGGACACCTTGAGGTCCAGCGACAAGTCCAGCGCCGGAGACGAGTGCGTGAGCGTGCCGGCGGCCAGGTAGTCCACTCCCGCCTCCGCGAAAGCCCTGGCCTGCTCGAATCGAAGCTCGCCGGAGACCTCGAACTTGACCTGCTGGTATCCCGCAGCGTTACGGTGGCGGACCGCCACCTCGCATTGCTCAGGTGTGAAGTTGTCCAGGATCAGATGAATCGCCCCCGCCTCCAGCGCTTGATTCATTTCCTCGAGGGAATCCACCTCCACCACACAGTGCACCCCCGGTGCGGCGGCCCGGACCGCGGCCATCGCGGCGGTGATGGAGCCGGCCGCGATGACATGGTTGTCCTTGATCTGCGCGGCGTCCCCCAGCCCGAAGCGGTGGTTCTGCCCGCCCCCGCAGAGCACTGCGTATTTCTGGAGTTTCCGCAGGCCCGGCAGGGTCTTTCGGGTGTCGCGGATAATTGCGCCGGTACCTTCGACCGCCTCCACCCAACTGCGGGTCACGGTCGCGATGCCGGAGAGGTGGCGCAGCAGATTGAGCGCCACCCGCTCGGCGACCAGCAGTCCGCGCGCGGGAGCGCGCAGCCGCATCGCCACCTCGCCGGCGTTCAGGTACTCACCATCCGAGCGGCAGGACAGGACATCGTAGGCGCCCTCCCCCAGCACCTCGTCCAGCACGATCAGCGCCGCCGGGATCCCCGCCAGGACACCGGCTTGCCGGTGCACGACATCGGCCTCGGCCACCGCGTCCTGCGGGACACAAGCGGTCGTGGTGACATCCGGGCCGTACCGCAGATCCTCGTCCAGTGCGGCGATGACCACTTTTCGCATGTCGTTGACATCCGGCGCCTGAATCAATTCAGCTCCTTTACGCGGCGGACTGGACAGCCCTGGGGAGATCTCGCTCGAACCGGAACTCGGCGGGCACATGGACGGGATCGAGCACCGAAAGGAATCGAGCCATGCCGGCCGCGCTGTTCGATGCGGCAAACTCATAGAAGTTGGTGCTGTTCCATATGAGATACGCATGCTCGAAGTGCTGCTCGATGGCATCCACGAGCAACGCGAAGTCCACTTGCCCGCGCTCCATGTCCACCAGCATATTGACGCGTTTCGCGCTGATCTCACCGGCCCGGAAGTAGCGGGACTTGAAGAGTTCGTCCTTGATCCTCTCGCGAGCCAGGTACTCCTGAGGATCCGGCTGCCTGAGCTTCTCCATGAAGATCATCACGCCTTCCGGCTTGAGCTGCCGGGATACGTAACCGATCAGATCCGCCCGCTCCGGTCCATAGAACTGGAACGTGACATTCTCGTAGATGACATCGAAGCCGTCGCGGAAGCAGTGCAGATCCGGGCGGGAGGCGATGTACTCCGGGGTCACCTCGACGAACGATCCCTGGTGGAACCTGGAACAGTCATGGGAGCACAGACGATCGAAGCTGGTTTTGTTGTGAATGCTCGATGAGCACGACAGCGTCCTGATCAGACCTTCGGAGAACTCGGCCATCGTCCGCCCGTTGGTGCCATCCCCCACACTGGTTTCCCGGAAGGCCAGGTAAGCTTCTTCACCTTGAGTCAGCTGCTGAGCCAGCCGATGCATACCGACTCCGATGCGGCACTGCTCTTCGAGGATGAAGGGAATGCTCGCCGCGAAGTGTTCGTAGAACGTTCCCATATTCCGCTGGAAGATCTCGTGATACCTGGTCAGGTCATCGCTCCCGGACAGGAACTCCTCATCGGCGGCCACCCTGGCGATGGGCAGCTGGTCCACTCCGCCTGCGATGCGGTGCAGATGCTCGAACAGTGGCGATTCACGCCGGTGCCGCAAGGTGCGTTCCCGGACGGCCCGACAGGCTTCCTCATCCATCATCCGCGCTCCATCGTGATCTTCACCCCGCCCATCACCCCGGTGGAGAGCAGGCTGTCCATCAGCTGGTAGAACTCCCGCTCGACGGGATCAAGGTCCACGATGTCGAGCGACCCCTGCAGACGTTTCCTTGCGAATCCTGAATAGCTGGCGGAGATGTCCTCGAGATCGACCTTCCAGTCGCTGTTGACATCCCGGACTATCTGCCGGTATTCACTCTGGGTCGGCAGATAGGGACACCCCACCCTGTCGGTGAGCGCTTGACGCTCCTCAGCAGAAAGGACTCCCCGGAGACAGAAATCCTCGATGTACATTTTCCCGTCCGCGGCCAGCACCTGATCGACGAGACGGAACGCCTCGGTCATCTGCGTCCGATCCAGATGGACAAAGACATTCAAGGAGATCACGGCACTGGCCGGTCGCTCTGTCAGGCCCAGGATCTCCCGGGGAGACATCTTGGTGAAGTCCGCACAGGCGAGCGCACATTTTTTCCGGTTGGCCATGTCGCATCCGGCCAGCAACCGGTCCGCCAAATGGATCAGCTCCTGCTGCACATCCACGCCCACGATTCTCGCGAAATCGGCATTCTTCGCGAAATGCTGAACAGTTCCCCCGAACCCGCAGCCGATATCCAGCAGATATTGGGCTTCCCCTCCGCTTCGCCGCCCGAAGAACTCCTCGGCCTTCCGCAACGGAGCCTCACCGTCATAGTGCATATGGAATTCGCTTTCCTCCGGGCCATGTTCCAGCGAGCTCTCCACCCTCGCGATGCGATGCGAATAGACAGGCATGTGCTCAGACACAAAAGACCCTGGATTGCGCATTGCGATCTGGCGCTCCTCTGCCGATCAGGAGTAACGCGAGTCATGGCCTCGGAGGCAATGCAGTGCCGGTCAGCCCGGCGCCGGGTCAGCCCATGGCGCAAGAAGGGCCGTGCGAATTCAGTGAGTCACGAAGCCGACCTGGGCCCGTACACGGCCTGTACCCACCAGCCCTGCCCCGCACACATTTCGATTAGCTGTTCGAGCAACTCGGGCCATGGGGCAGCCTGCCGGGGCCGGGCGCAAGCAGCGGAACACCGGCCTGCCGATCACCGCCACCCGAAACCCCAAGTCGGCACGCCCCGAACTCGATTACCCCAAGGTCGTTACCTTGTACGGCAGGCAAGCCACCAAAATCCATACGATCATTGCGATGAGCGTGGACGCCCACAGTAGGGACAGCGATGAACAGCCCACTCCGGAAGGCTCCCGCCCCGCCTCGTTCCCCGGACCAGAGCCGCAAGGCGCTGGCCGCCTCGGCGATCGGCAACTTCGTCGAGTGGTACGACTTCGCCGTCTACGGCTATTCAGCCCCGGTGATCGCCAAGCTGTTCTTCCCGAGCTCCGACCAGACCACCGCCCTGCTGGCCACCTTGGCCATCCTGGGCACCACCTTCCTGTTCCGGCCGCTGGGCGGAATCTATTTCGGCCGCCTGGGCGACCGGGCCGGGCGCCGCAACGCGCTCGCGGCCGTCGTGCTGCTGATGGGCGTATCGACGGTGCTGATCGGTTTACTCCCGACATACGCCTCGATCGGAGCCTCGGCCCCCATCCTGCTGGTGCTGCTGCGGCTCTTGCAGGGCTTCTCCTCCGGTGGTGAGTACTCGGGTGCCTCGACGTTCCTCTCCGAACACGCGCCGCAGCATCGCCGCGGCATGTGGGCAGGCATGTCGGCCGCCACCACGACCCTTCCCTTCACCGCGGCCGCCCTGGTGGTCCTCTCCCTGTCCACTGCCTCGCACCAGGCCTACGCGGCGTGGACCTGGCGGATTCCCTTCCTCATCGCCGGCCCGCTGGCCCTGGTGGGTCTCTACATCCGGCTGCGCCTGGAGGATTCGCCGGTCTACCGGCAGCTGGAGCAGACCGGTGCGGTCGAGCAGTCCTCCATCGGCCAAGTGCT
This sequence comes from Streptomyces sp. UNOC14_S4, assembly GCF_020740835.1. GTDB lineage: Bacteria > Actinomycetota > Actinomycetes > Streptomycetales > Streptomycetaceae > Streptomyces. The sequence continues at coordinate 1,888 of NZ_JAINFC010000290.1, read as the reverse complement.
GCGGCACTACCGCCGCGAGGTCTTCCTCGTCTTCGGCATCGCCTCCCTGAACGGCGTCGGTTTCTACACGGTGTCCAGCTACGTTCCGACATACCTCACCTCGACCGTGGGTCTCGGCCAGACGGTGGCTCTCACCGCCAACTGCATCGCCCTGTGCGTCTACAGCGTGCTGGCCCCCCTGCTCGGGCGACTCGGCGACGTGCATGGCCGCCGACCGGTGCTGCTCGCCGGCGCGACGGGGCTGACCACCCTGGCGGTTCCCGCATATCTGCTGATCGGGCAGGGCAGTTGGGCCACGGCGGTGCTCGGGCAGCTGCTGCTGATCGGCCCGCTGGTGGCCGTCGCCTCGGTCGTGGCCATTGCCCAGGCGGAGCTGTTTCCCACCCAGATTCGCTATACCGGTTCCGCTATCGGCTACAACGCCGCCTACGCGATCTTCGGCGGCACGGCGCCCTTCGCCGGAGCTTTCCTCGTCGCTCAGCTGCACAGCCCTATCGCCCCGGCTTTCTACCTGCTGGCCATGGGCACCCTCAGCCTGCCGGTGGTCACCCGATTCCCGGAAACCTCCCGCCTCCCACTCAACCGCCCATACAACCGGAGATGACCCCCTGAACTGTTCGAACTCCTCGGCCTTGATGCCCTGGAGAACCAGGTCGGCCGTTTCTCTTCCACCCATACCGTCGGCGAACCCTCACCCCGGTGTTCGGGTCGATCCCGATGAACTGCAGGTCCACGGCGCCCTCCCGGATCACCTCGGTTGCGCGTTCTTGCCTGCGACGCCAGAGCGGGCCGACGGTCCTCGGGCACGGTGCGGCACGTATGCGCCAGGTTGTGCAGAGAGTAGCGGTGGTCCTGTCGGAGGCGGGGCGAGGCGAGCGCGCGCAGGCACGCGGCCTGCCGGACGGTCAGCACAGGCGGCAGGCCGGGGTCAGGGGCGTCCGCTGCGGGAAACACGTCGCCGTGCTTCACGCGTGCGACTCCACGAAGGGGTCTGACAAACCGCTGTCTACGGGGCGAGCGCCGCCAGCGCGTCCGCCACGGGTGCGGGGTCGAGCGGGCCGACGTGGGGCGCGGCCGGGAAGTCGTGGACCCGGAAGAGGTTGCGGGGCGTGCGGGCGTCCGCCTCCGCGATCATCCGGTCCTGGAGCTTCGTGGCGATCGTCCGGTCCTTCCCGAAGCGGAGGTACGTACGCGGCAGACGCCCCCACCGCTCCGTCCGGCCCACGGCCCGCCCCGCGTAGGCCCGCGTCGACTCGTCCGTCTGCATGCTTCCCAGACGCTGCCGGAACGCGTTGTCCGGATACCCCGCGCACATCATCTCCTTCAGCGCCCTGAGGTCTTTCGGGTCGCCCGTACGCGGATTGAGACGCATCACGCCGAGCCGCTCGGGGTCCCCGATGATCTGGCCGAGCGGGATCAGCGCGTCCGCGTTCTCCGGGGCAGCCGTGCAGGCGTCGGGCGACGGCAGCGCGGGGCTGGGGCAGAAGGCGGCCATGTAGCAGATGTGGCGGAGCAACTCCGGTACGGCGTCGCCCACCCGGCTGACCGTGGCCCCGCCCAGGCTGTGGCCGACCAGGACGACCGGCCCGTGCGCGGCCGCCCGGCGCACGACGCGCGTGACGTGCTTCTCGTAGTCGTCCAGGCTCAGCGCCGCGACCGGCGAGGGCTCGACGGCCATCGCCGCGAGATCCTGCCGCTGATACGACTCCGGCACGAAGGCCTGCGAGCCGTGCAGCGGCAGATCCACGGCGACGACACGATGCCCGCGGAGCGTCAGCTCCTGCGCGACGGGCAGCCAGAACGCCCCGGCGCTGTGCGTGCCGTGGACGAGCACGTACGTGCTCTGTTTCAACGCACAGTCAGATGCCATGCGTTGACAATAGAAACG